>JAZOLX010000077.1:0-20681 GCA_045653485.1 Faecousia sp.
GCTATGCTCCTGGATGAGTATGAAGCCATTGTTCCCACCGCTGCTCCCGCTGCACCCGTAGCTGCCGCTCCTGTGGCTGCTCCTGCCGCTGCCCCCGCTCCCGCTGCTGCACCTGCCGTCACCGCTGCCGGCGAGGCTGTCACCGCTCCCATGCCCGGCACCATCCTGAAGGTCAATGTGTCCCAGGGTCAGGCTGTTAAGGCAGGCGAAGTTCTGTGCGTCCTGGAAGCTATGAAGATGGAAAACGAGATCATGGCTCCCCGTGCAGGTACTGTTGCTCAGGTTGTCGCCTCCAAGGGTTCTTCCGTCGACACCGGTGCTACTCTTGTCGTCCTCGCTTAAGGAGGATCTGCTATGAATATTGGTGAAATTCTGCTGAAGCTGTGGAATGACAGTGGTTTCGCTGCCATGTCCTCCGGCTTCATGGATGGCGGTTGGCAGAACCTGGTGATGCTTGCTATCTCCTGCGTACTGCTGTACCTGGCCATCGTTAAGAAGTTTGAGCCCCTGCTGCTGGTCGGTATTGCTTTCGGTTGCCTGCTGAGCAACCTGCCTGCTGCCGGTCTGTACAACCAGGGTCTGTGGGATGCTTATATCAATGAAGCTCCCTACCATGTTCTGGACGAACTGGGCAACGTTGTCAAGACCGTTGAGCACATCCACTTTACTGACATCATCCACTACGGTGGTCTGCTGGACATCTTCTACATCGGTGTTAAGTCCAGCCTGTACCCCTGCCTGATTTTCATGGGCGTTGGCGCTATGACCGACTTTGGTCCTCTGCTGTCCAATCCCAAGAGCCTGTTGCTGGGCGCTGCTGCTCAGATGGGCGTTTTCGCCGCTTTCTTCGGCGCTGTCCTGTTGGGCTTCACCGGTCCTGAGGCTGCTTCCATCGGTATCATCGGTGGTGCTGACGGTCCTACCGCTATCTTCCTGACCACACAGCTGGCTCCCCATCTGCTGGGCGGCATCGCTGTTGCAGCTTACTCCTACATGGCTCTGATTCCCCTGATCCAGCCTCCCTTTATGCGGATGCTGACTACCGCTGAGCAGCGCAAGATCAAGATGGTCCAGACCCGTAACGTTTCCAAAGCTGAGAAGATCGTATTCCCCATCGTTGTTACCATCTTCGTAGCTCTGCTGCTGCCCGACACCGCTCCTCTGATCGGCTGCCTGATGCTGGGTAACCTGTTCAAGGAGACCGGCGTTACCGATCGTCTGTCCGACACTGTCCAGAATGCGCTGATGAATATCGTCACCATCCTGCTATCCACCGCTGTGGGCGCTACCATGGTCGGCTCCAACTTCCTGACTGCCGAGACTCTGAAGGTCGTTGTTCTGGGTGTCTGCGCATTCATCCTCTCCACTTGCGGCGGTCTGCTGGGTGGCCTGGTCATGTGCAAGCTGACCAAGGGCAAGGTCAACCCCCTCATCGGCTCTGCCGGTGTTTCCGCAGTTCCCATGGCAGCTCGTGTTTCCAACCTGGAAGGTCAGAAGGCTAACCCCTCCAACTTCCTGCTGATGCACGCAATGGGCCCCAACGTTGCCGGCGTTATCGGCTCCGCCATTGCCGCAGGCTTCCTGCTGAGCGTGTTTGGCTAATGACAAGCGATCCCCCTGCCACAAGGTAGGGGGATTATTGATATCTCTATTCAAAAAGGTTTTAATATGAGTAAATTTATTATCCGCACGGTCGCTTCCGGTTTTAAATTTGATTTGACAGCAGCCAATGGCCAATCCATCGCGACCTCTGAGGTCTATGAGACAAAAGCTGCTTGCTTAAAAGGCATACAAAGTGTAAGAAAAAATGCTGCAACCAAAAAAGTCGAGGATCAGACGATTGACGATTTTAAAATTCTCACCAATCCGAAGTTTGGAATGTATGCAGACAAAGCAGGTCAGTTCCGTTTTCGTCTCACCGCCCGTAACGGCCAGATCATTGCCACTTCCGAAGGCTACACCACCAAATCCGCCTGTGAAAACGGCATCGCCAGTGTGCAAAAGAACGCCCCAAAAGCTGAAATAGCAGAATAATCGACATATTTTTCAAAAACAGAGGGTACTTCTCTCTGTTTTTGTTTTTTCTCTTGACGTATAATGTGTGTCGTGTTATAAGTAATTTCAAGTACAACCGAATAGAAATTTCAATGGTAGAGGCGCGGGGCTCATGAGTACTGTTTTTCTTCCGGTCGGGCAGACCGAAAAGCAGAAAAGGGATCTCCGCCGAAGGAAAAGCACCTGCCCGGATGTTTTTCCTGGGACGACGCAGAATATGCGGCGGACTGTCACGAAGTGAAGCGCTATCATGGATAAAGTTTTTTAACCATGAGTGGATGCACCTTGATGCTTTCTTTCATGGTTGTTTTATTTTTCAAGAAAGAGGAGAACGTATGAAGAAAATCAATTTCCGAACAATTGCGGCCATTGTCGCCATTTTAGCGGTGTTGGGCGTAATCATCGCCGCGGCTGTTGCTTCCGGCGGCGTAGAAGGCGCCTTGAACACCTCTGCATGGGCACTGGTTCCGCCTCTGGTTGCCATTTGCCTGGCGCTGATCACAAAGGAGGTCTACAGTTCCTTATTCATCGGTATCGTGGTTGGCGGCCTGTTCTATTCCGGCTTCCGGTTTGAAGGCTCTGTGATGCACATTTTCAGCAACGGCTTCATTGCCCAGCTCAGCGATGCATACAACATGGGCATTCTGATCTTCCTGGTTCTGCTGGGTGCTATCGTTGCTATGATGAACAAGTCCGGCGGCAGCGCCGCCTTTGGCCGTTGGGCCTCCAACCGGATCAAAACCCCCGTTGGTGCGCAGCTGTCCACCGTCGGTCTGGGCGCGCTGATCTTCATTGACGACTACTTTAACTGCCTGACCGTGGGTTCTGTTATGCGTCCCGTCACCGATAAGCATAAGATTTCCCGGTCCAAGCTTGCTTACATCATCGATGCCACTGCCGCTCCCATCTGTATCATCGCCCCCATTTCTTCCTGGGCTGCTGCTGTTGCCGGCTTTGTGGAAGGTGAAGACGGCTTCAGCCTGTTCCTGCGGGCAATTCCCTACAATTACTATGCTTTGTTGACGATTGTCATGATGGTCGGCATGATCCTGTTGAAGGTCGAATTTGGCTCCATGGCAATCCATGAGAGAAATGCTCGCAATGGCGATCTGTTTACCACCGACGACCATGAAGGCGATTCCGAAGTTCTCCCCGCCAACGCCAAGGGCACCATGCTGGAGCTGATCCTGCCTGTAGTCAGCCTGATCGTGTTCTGCTTCATCGGTATGATCTACTCCGGCGGCTTCTTCTCCGGTGCCGATTTGATCACCGCTTTCTCTGATTGCGATGCTTCCGTCGGTCTGGCTCTGGGTGCTTTCTTCGCTGTGATCTTTACCGTGATCTGGTATCTGGCTCGTCGGGTACTGAGCTTCCGGGATCTGATGCAGTGCATTCCCGACGGCTTCAAGGCTATGACCTCCGCTATTCTGATCCTGACTCTGGCTTGGACTCTGAAGGCTATGACCGATTCTCTGGGTGCTGCTGCCTATGTGGAAATGCTGGTAAAGGCCGGCGCCGGTTATGTGCTGAACTTCCTGCCCGCACTGATTTTCCTGATTGGCTGCGCTCTGGCCTTCGCCACCGGCACCAGTTGGGGCACCTTCGGCATTCTGATTCCCATCGTTGTGGATGCTTTTGCTGATAAGCCTGAGCTGATGATCATCGCAATTTCCGCCTGCATGGCCGGCGCTGTCTGCGGTGACCACTGCTCCCCCATTTCCGATACCACTATCATGGCTTCCGCCGGTGCCCAGTGTAACCATGTGAACCATGTTTCCACTCAGTTACCTTACGCCATTACATGCGCCGCTGTTTCCTTTGTAGCATACCTAATAGCTGGCTTCGTGCGCAATGTGTATATCAGCCTGCTAGTCGCCTTTGTCTTGATGATTGCCACCCTGTTTATTATCAAGCTGATGCAAAAGAAGAACGCTGTTACTGAATAAAAAATATCGCGCCGGAGATACTCTCCGGCGCGACTTTTTTAGTTATTGCGGAAGCGGGAGAGGAAATCCTTTGTTTCCTGCTTCTGGGGATTACCAAAGACCTCTTCGGGTGTGCCTTCCTCACAGATCACGCCCTCATTCATATAGACTACGTGGTTGCTCACATCCCGGGCAAAGGCCATCTCGTGGGTAACCACAAGCATGGTCATGCCTTCCTGAGCAAGACTCTGCATAACAGAAAGAACTTCACCGACCATTTCGGGGTCCAGCGCGGAGGTTGGCTCGTCAAAGAGCAGCACCTCCGGATCCATAGCCAGAGCACGGGCAATGGCCACACGCTGCTTCTGACCGCCGGAGATCTGCCGGGGTTTTGCGTTGATATAAGGTGACATACCCACCTTTTCCAGGTAGTACATAGCATGCTGCTTTGCCTCTTCCCGGCTGCGGTTCAAAACCTTTACCTGGCCGACAATGCAGTTCTCCAGAACCGTCATGTTGTTAAACAGATTAAAGGACTGGAACACCATACCCACCCGTGCTCGATAGGCCGGGGCGTTATAGCCTCTTGCTGCCACGTTCTCACCATGGTAGAGGATCTCACCGGAGGTAGGAATCTCCAGCAGATTGATGCACCGGAGCAATGTGGACTTACCGGAACCGGAAGCGCCAATGATGGAGGTCACATCGCCTTTGGCAACGGTAAAGTCAATGTCCCGCAACACTTCGTGCTTGCCGAAAGCCTTGGACAGATGGTTAATCTTCAAAATATTTTCTGCCATATTACCGCTCCCCTCTGGAACTGCCGTTCCGGTTTTTCATTGCTTCCTTTTGTTGCTCCCGGTATTCCTTGCTCCGCTCATCAAAGGGAGAGCCCTTATCCGGATGGCTGTAGGTACCAGCGGTCATTGTCAGAGAATCCACCTGTACCAACTCATAGCTGCTGGCACCATCCATCTTCTTCTCCCACAAACGCAGCAGGAAAGAAGCGATCAATGTCATGGAAAGGTATCCAATCATTTCAATGGCTGCGGAGGGGAAATACTGATAGGTCGTACCGGCCACACTCTTGTGAATGGCAAAGAATTCGGTAAAACCAATGATACTCATAACGGAGGTATCTTTGATGTTGATGATCAAGTTGTTACCGATCTGAGGCAGGATGTTCCGCAGTGCCTGGGGCAGGATTACGTTGGTCATGGTCTGCCAGTGGGTCATACCAATAGCTTTTGCGCCTTCGGTCTGACCGGGATCGATGGAAATGATACCGCCACGGACGGATTCTGCCATATAGGCACCGGTATTAACGGAAACAACCACGAAAGCGCACAGCCAAACGTTGGAAAACCGCAAAGCGTAATTGGTAAAATAGGGCAGGCCGTAATAGATTACGACCGCCTGCAAAATCATGGGTGTACCACGGAACACTTCCACATAGATCTGATTCACAATACGGATGGCACGCAACAGGATCCTCTTAAGAATATTATCATTTTTCGTGTAAGGGATGGTATTGAGAACGCCGCACAACAGGCCAATCAAACAGCCAACCGCAGTACACAGCACTGCCAGAGAAACGGTATTCCACACACCGTTCAGATAAAGGCCACTGTACTCATTCCATAACCGAACGATATCACGGCCTAGCTTTACAAAAATGTTCATAAGGAACTCCTTTTACAAAACAGTATTATGCGGAAGCGTTGCCGCTTCCGCATAATCGCGTCTTTTACTCTTCGATGGGCTGAACTGCAACAGCCTGAGCCATCAGTGCATTGAAATCGTCTGCGTTCATGGGAGACAGAACCTTATTCATAGCATCCAGTAGAGTCTTATTGCCTTCGCGGACGGAAATACCGATGTTGACCTCTTCTGCGGAAACCTCGAAATCATCCTCGGAGCCGGAGAAGTCCAGAATGGTCAAGTTGGGATAGGTGATCACAGCACCCTGAGCGGTGGGCATATCAGTACATACGAAGTCACAGGTACCGGAGCTGACAGCCATCAGCATTGCGCCGGCATCGTCCGCGGCGGGCTGAACAGTTGCGCCGCTGATCTGTGGCAGGCAGGTGTCGTACCAAATGGTACCACGCTGGGAAGTGCAGGTACCGGTCAGCTGGCTGATGCCGGTTGCGGATGCCAGAGGAGAATCCTTCTGCACCAGGCAGACGATAGAAGCGTAGATGTAAGGACCGGCAAAGTCAACGATCTCTTCACGCTCAGCGGTCATGGACTGGCCGGCGATGGCACAATCGATCTCACCGGTCTGAACAGCGGGTACCAGGGAATCCCAATCCAGCTTCTTGACTTCCAGCTTCCAGCCGTTGGCTTCACAGATCTTCTTTGCCATCATAACATCGTAGCCGTTGGCATAAGCACCGGGAACGTTAGCAATGGGAACGGCACCGTTGGAATCATCGGTCTGGGTCCAGTTGTAAGGTGCGTAAGCACATTCCATACCAACTGTCAGAACACCGTCTTCAACGCCGCTCTTTGCGCCGCCGCTACAGGCGACCATAGAAACCATCATTGCGATGGCCATCAAAACACACAGGATCTTCTTCATTTTCATTACCTCACATTTTTGAATTTCCGGATTTTATTCCAACCGGTAGGAATAAAAATTGGACCGCTTTGCCAAGCGGTCCATGGAAATACGGAAAAATACTCCAATACAGGAGCTTTACCGAATAGCCATTGATAGCGCTTCACAAAGTTATTGTGACAGTCCGGCAGATCTTATCTGACGACCCAGCATTGAAAGACCGGGCAATCCTTCAAAACTTCGGCGGTACACCCTTTCCTCTTCAGCGGCTGCACGACCTTGCCAAAGAGTACTGATGAGGACCGCGCCTCTATCAAGCGATTCAATTTTCTAACATACTACACTGCAACCGTTCACTTGTCAATCATTTTTCTCTTCTGTCTTGACAATTTGTATAAAATATGAAAAATTCTTTTCTGTTACAGCAAAATATATGTTTTGTTTCTACAATAAGAACCCAATTATTTCTTTTTCAAAACGATGCCGCAGCGGTTGGGGATGTAAATACGAATACCGTATACACCTTTCTCATCCTTTTCCGCTTTGTAAACATAGGTCTTGGAAACTCGGTTATAGCCACCAAATTCTCCCTCGTCGGTGGTCAGAATTACCTCATACTCACCCTGATCCTTGACAGGGATAAAGTAATTGTCCTGAGACCAGCTGGGATGGAAGTTCAGCAAAATATTGGTCTTGCCCCGGCGATAGGCCAGAATTTTGCAGTGATGGTCAAAGTGGAGGGGTTGAATTTTACCTGTGAGCAGGCGTGTCTTCCGGGCCATGGCGATCATAGCACCCTCGAAATTATTAAGGAAGCGGTACTTAAGGTCCGGATTATCTGCCAAACTCCACTGGCGGCGGCAGTAATGGGAACTCCAGCCGTTGCCCTCTCTGGGGAAATCGATCCATTCCGGATGGCCAAACTCGTTGCCCATAAAGGTCAGATAGCCTTCGCCGCCCAAGGACATCGTCACCAGACGCAATAGCTTGTGCAGGGCAACGCCCCGGTCAACCACCATACTGTTGCTGTTGCAGCCCATATTGTAGTACATTTCGCTGTCACACAGACGGAACATGATGGTCTTGTCACCAACCAAGGCCTGATCGTGAGATTCACAATAGCCGATGACCTTCTCCTCCTTACGGCGGCTGGTCAGCTCTGCCCAGATATGACCGATATCCCACCACTCGTCGGATACTTCCTTGATCAGCTTGATCCACATATCCGGCTCGCCCATGGCAAGACGGTAGTCAAAGCCGATACCGCCGTCCTTAATAGGCAGGCACAGGCCGGGAATAGCAGAAGTATCTTCGGCAATGGTAATGGCGTTGGGATTTACCTGACGCACCATCTCATTGGCCAGCTGCAAGTAAGTAATGGCCTCGATATCGGTGTTCATCGAAAAGTAAGAGGGATAGCCGGTAAAGCTGACACCCAGGCCGTGGTCATGGTACAGCATGGAGGTAACGCCGTCAAACCGGAATCCGTCAAAGTGGTATTCCTCCTGCCAGAACTTCAGATTGGACAGCAGGAAGTGGATCACTTCGCTCTTTTCATAGTTGAAGCACTTGGTACCCCAGGCGCTGTGATCACCCTTCGGACCGTCATGGAAGAACTGGTACACCGTGCCATCAAATTCGCAGATACCTTCCCGGGTGTTCTTGGAGGCATGGGAATGGACCACATCCAACAAAACTGTGATACCCAGTTTGTGTGCCTCATTAACCAAAGCCTTCAGTTCCTCAGGCGTACCGAAGCGGGAAGAAGCGGCAAAGAGATTGGTCACCTGGTAGCCGAAGCTGGCATAATACGGATGCTCCATGATGGCCATGATCTGAATCGTATTATAGCCCAGCGCCTTGATTCGGGGCAGGATGTTATCCTTAAATTCGGTATAGGTACCGATCTTCGGCTCTTCCTGGGCCATACCGATATGGCACTCGTAGATATAGAGGGTCTTTTCCGGCTTAAAATTATGATCGGTCCAAACAAAGGGAGTTTCCGGCTCGTGGATCACCGCGTCCCACTGGATGGTTTCCTTGTCCTGCAGAACGTACTTAGCATACAGGGGAATCCGTTCCATCTCCACACCGTTTCTAACGGTGATAGCACGAACACGCTGCCTGTTGCGTAAGGAATCCACCCCGGGAATAAACAGCTCAAATACACCGCCGTCCTTTTTCTCCATAGGATAGGCATAACGGTCCCAATTGCAGAAATCGCCGGTCAGATACATTCTTTCTGCACCGGGGGCCCATTCACGGTAAAACCAACCATCCTGCGTTTTATGGAATCCATAATACAGGTGGCCGTTGGCAAACTCTGCTAATGTTCTGCCGTCGCCTACCAGCTCTGCTTTCTTCCTTTTATAGTTATTCATTCGGAGTTCGATATCACTGCGGTAATCCTGCAGATTCGGGTCGATCTCAAAAATCTTATAATCCATAGGTGTCATCCTTTCAAAGTATGCACATTTCTACACTTTAATTGTACCGCTTCCTGTTTCTTTCGTCAATCCCTTTCCGCCCGGCAGATTCTTACAGATTTTTTTTACACTTGTCTTTACGTATTTTAGATTATATAATAATTTTATAACAATTATAAGGAGGATTCATCATGGATATCAAAGGACAACTGAAGGGTAAAGCAGAAGAAATCATTGAGAAGATCAAAAACGATAAGGATATCGCAGCAAAGTTCCAAAAAGATCCTGTTTCCACTGTAGAAGCGCTTCTGGGTGTGGATCTTCCCAACGACCAGATTGAAGCACTGGCGGATTTCATCAAGTCTAAGATCGATTTAGATAAGATTGGTAATGCTCTGGGTGGCTTTAAGGGCCTGTTTGGTAAATAAGAAAACTGGGTGTGCGATGCACACCCAGTTTTTTAGGTTTTCTTGATAAATTTTTCTTTACACTTGGGGCAGGTAATAGCAATTTTACCCTTTCCCTTTGGGACACGGACCGGCTGGCGGCACCGGGGACAATCAAAATATCGATGCTCCTTATCCTTGATTCGCTCCAGTAACATCAAATATTTCCGGTTTTCCTGATAACGCTTATAGGTCTTACGGGATAGAGAACGGAAAATAGCCCAGATCATCAATCCGTAAGAAAGTGAGATTAATATCAGGTTTACTACCGGATTCTTAATAAAAAGAGAAAAAAGGCAAACAACAACGCCTGCTACCAAAATCGTAGTATTCAGTTTATCGGTACCGTAACGGCCTTCCATAAATTTTCCAAGACCTACCCGTACCCGTGTCAGGATCTGACGCAGCCAATTTCCAAAACCATTCATGTAACAATCACCTTGTTATTTTAATATAGGTTATTATATTACAAAACAGCAGGATTTCAACTGCATCACTACATTTTTAACGGATTGTTCACAGGAAAACCCCGCCTCAAAAGAGACGGGGCCATACCTTATTCATCGTATTCATTTGGAATCGGTGTCACGATCGGTGTGCCATCTCGGTTCACCAGCACGGTCAGGCCACCTGCGTTACCGCAGCTGCTGAACAGGTAGTTCACGCCGGTCTGCTTATCCACATAGATAGCCATATAATTGTCAGAAAATCCACCGTTATCCACTACGGTCTTGATGAAACGGTCTTCTTTCTTTGCCATATTACTGTTCCTTTACACCCTCAACGATACCGTTTGCCATACCTACCAAACCCTGCATCTCACTGGGAATGATGATCTTGGTTGCCTTGCCGTCAGCGATCTTCTGCATAGCTTCAATCGCCTTCAGCTTGATTACCTGATCGTTGGGGGCCTTTTCATTCAGCAGTTCCAGAGAATCTGCCATAGCCTTCTGGACGGACAGGATTGCCTGTGCTTCACCGTCGGCCTTCAAAATAGCGGCCTGCTTTTCAGCCTCTGCCCGCAGAATCGCGGCTTCCTTCTCAGCACTTGCCTGCAGAATTGCGGCTTCCTTCTCACCTTCGGCGATCAGAATAGCAGACTTTTTCTGGCCTTCTGCCTGGAGAATGGCCTGACGGCGGTCACGTTCGGCTTTCATCTGCTTTTCCATGGAGCTCTGAATGTCAGCAGGAGGCAGAATATTTTTCAGTTCTACACGGTTGACCTTAATACCCCAAGGATCGGTGGCTTCATCCAGAATAGAGCGCATCTTAGTATTGACCACATCACGGGAAGTCAAGGTCTGGTCCAATTCCAGATCACCGATGATGTTACGCAGAGTGGTAGCGGTCAAAGTTTCCATAGCGGCCATGGGCTGCTCAACACCATAGGCATACAGCTTGGGATCTGTGATCTGGAAATACACGACGGTATCGATCTGCATGGTAACGTTATCCTTGGTAATAACCGGCTGTGGGGGATAGTCCAGAACCTGCTCTTTCAAGCTTACCCGGCGGGCGATCCGGTCAATGAAAGGAACTTTGAAGTGCAGGCCGACACCTTGTACGGATTGAAACGCACCCAGACGTTCAATAACATATGCCCGGGACTGCTGGACCACAAATATATTGGAAATGACGACTATCAGCGCAATAACTACTAATATACCAATGATAATAAGTTCCATAAATTTTCCTCCTAAAAAATTTTCTTACAACGTTACGGATACTTCTGACAGGGATACAAAGGCTTTAACACCTTCGATGCGGTCTACTCTCACCAGAGAACCCTTTGGAATCACTTTGCCGGATGTAGAGCGGGCGGACCATTCCATAGCACCCAGTTTGACCTGACCGGTAGCAGCGATGTTATCGATGTCAGCAGTTACATATCCTTCTGATCCAACTACTGCATCCACATTGGTCTTTGCAAGCCTTGGGTTTAGGAATTTTTTGATGAATGGCCAAAGCATTACTACCAGTGCACATGAAACCAACAGAAACAGCAGAACTTGCAGCCAAACCGCTGCCCCCAGGTAACTGGCGATCATCGCCACAAACGAACCTGCCGCAAACCAGATGCTTACCAGATGGAATGGACAGGCAGCCTCCACCACAAGAAACACCAGCAGCAAAACAAACCAAATAATAGCAGCTATATTCATTTTGTTTCCTCCTCCCGTCTGCCATTGGTTTATGGCTATACGATAACAGAAAACGGTAAGTTCGTCAATTGACTGATTAAACAAATCCATATGTTTTATATTGTAAAAATACCAAAATTAATTTGTTTTCACAGTAAAACAGAATTTTATTACATAAAACGATAAAGAAAATAAGAAAATTATATTTTTTACCTGTTTTATTTATTATAAAACTATGAAATACAATCATATGACCACTATAATAGAGGATATGCAATATTCTTTTCTGTTCTTATTTTTACGTGTTTTTTTAAATATTTTTTGTTTGTTTCTACCGGTTTTTGTTTATTATTTTCTGCAATAATCAAAGAAATCATAAAAATTTCCGTATCGTTTTTTTAAAGAGTTTTTTTCCAAAACCTGTTGCGTCAAACAGAAAGCTGATGTATAATTAAAATGTAAAAATATGGGCGTATGCCCGATAATAATTGGAGGAATGTCATCATGTTCAATGCAATGATCGAAACTCTGAAGGCCAATCCCCGTAAGATCGTCTTCACCGAGGGCCATGACGCCCGTATTCTGGAAGCTACCGCTCGCCTGGTTGAAGGCGGTTTCCTGACCCCCATCCTGGTGGGCAATGTTGAGGAAGTTAAGGCTAACGCAGCCAAGGGCGGCTTCAATATCGAAGGCGTTGAGATTCTGGATCCCGCTACTTACGAAGGCATGGACGCCATGGTCGAGAAGATGGTCGAGCTGCGAAAGGGTAAGATGTCCGCTGAAGAGTGCAAGGCTGCTCTTTCCAAGGGTAACTACTTCGGCACCATGCTGGTAAAGATGGGTTATGCTGACGCTCTGCTGGGCGGCGCTACCTACTCCACCGCTGATACCGTCCGCCCTGCTCTGCAGATCGTTAAGACCAAGAAGGGTAGCCACCTGGTTTCTTCCTGCTTCATTATGGTTCGTGGCGAAGAGAAGCTGGCTATGGGCGACTGCGCTATCAACCTGGGTTATGAAGACACCCTGGACAAGGACGGCAATGTTGTTCTGTCCGCTGCTCAGAAGCTGGCTGAAGTTGCTATCGAGACCGCTAACACCGCTAAGGTCTTCGGCATTGACCCCAAGGTCGCTATGCTGAGCTTCTCCACCAACGGTTCCGGCAAGGGCGGCACTGTGAAGCTGTCCAACGAGGCTACCAAGGTTGCTAAGGAAATGGCTCCCGATCTGGCTATCGACGGCGAGATGCAGTTTGACGCAGCTGTCGCTCCCGAAGTCGGCCAGCTGAAGTTCCCCGGCTCCCCCGTTGCAGGCTATGCAAACACCTTCATCTTCCCCACCATTGAAGCCGGTAACATCGGCTACAAGATCGCACAGCGTCTGGGCGGTTACGAAGCTCTAGGCCCCATCCTGCAGGGTCTGGCTGCTCCCATCAACGACCTGTCCCGCGGCTGTAATGCTGAAGAAGTCTACAAGATGGCTATCATCACCGCAGCAATGGTATAATCCCCATAAAATTGACAAGACCGGGTGCTTCCGCACCCGGTCTTTTTTATCTGCTTTTAATAATTTCTACCATACTTGCTACATGAGCACTTCCCTCTGCCCATTGATTTTTTTCTATCAAATGTTTTGGGATCATATTACTGCCAATTCCAACTCCCAAATATCCCTGATTAAAAAATTCTAAAATATTATCTTTGTTAATACCACCAAGAGCCAAATACTCCGTTTTTTCAAAGGGACCTTTTAAACTCTTAATATACCCCTTGGGCATATCTCCCGCGGGAAATAACTTAAGCACTTCAAAACCATAACGCAGACATTTTGAAACATCCGAGGGTGTCAAAACACCCGGAATCAAGGAAATCTGATTCTGTTGACAATAAGCCAGCACATCCTCATCTGTAGATGGCGAAAGAATAAAATCTGCTCCTGCTTCATCTGCTATTTTTACCCGTTCTATATTAATTGCGGTTCCTGCACCAATATATGCACTGTTTCCAAAATATTTTTTTAATAGATCAATCTGTTCCAATGCGTCTTTGGAATTTAAAGCTACTTCAAAGAATCGAACACCGCCATCCATAACGGCTTTGGTATAGGAAAGTATCTTATCCGTAGGAATATCCCGCATAACAGTCAATATTGGATTGTCCAATACGACCTGTTTTATTTCCATCTTTTTCACCTCTTTTTTCTTTGTTTTTAGGATACTCTTTTATCACTTTTCTGTCAATAATCAAATCCAGTAAAATCTTTTTTCTGTCAATAAATTATTGTGGATATTCCTAAAAATTGCTTGTTTTCTATGTGAAAATGTGCTACAATTTACGGTGATATAGTAGGCATTTTTTATCCACAGGTTGCTGTGGATTTGATAGAGAAAGGAGCCACGTTTTATGTACGCTTCGGCCTATGTTTGGGCAAAAATCATCAATTATTTAGAAGAGCGGCTGACACCTCTCACCGTTTCCGCAACCTTTGACGACGCGGAAGTTGTGGAGCTGAATGAAGAATATTTGATCCTATATTCTCCCTCTGATTTCCGCCGGGAAAATATCCGCCGCCGTTATATGCTGCACATTCAGGATGCACTTAGTGAGATCTTTGATTCCAATGCAAAGCTTCTGGTATTTGGAGACGAAGAGCTGGCTACTTACCGCTCTAATGGAAAGCAAAGCAGCTCTATGGACTTTAATCCCCAGTTCTCATTTGATAATTTTGTTGTCGGTCCTTCCAACCGGTTTGCCCACGGTGCTGCCATCGCAGTATCCAACAATCCCGGACAGGTATACAATCCCTTGTTTATTTACGGTCCTGCCGGTGTTGGTAAGACGCACCTGCTGTATGCCATCGCCAACGGCATCCGTAAGCAGAACAGCAATGCAAACATCGTTTATATCAAAGGTGACCAGTTCACCAACGAACTGATCGATGCCATAAAAAGCGGTAAGAATGTGGAATTCCGCAGCAAATACCGGGAAGCAGATCTGTTCTTGATCGATGATATCCAGTTCATTGCCGGTAAGGAATCCACACAGGAAGAATTTTTCCATACCTTCAACAAACTCTACGAAGAGCATAAGCAGATCGTCATGACCTCCGACCGGAAGCCCAGCGATATGCTGACTCTGGAAGACCGGTTAAAGACCCGTTTCGAATGGGGTCTGCTCGCTGACATTCAGCCGCCGGATTATGAAACCAGAATGGCTATCATTAAAAAGAAGGCAACTTCCCTAGGTCTGGATCTGCCCGACGATGTATGCAACTACATTGCGGTAAATGTAACCAGCAATGTGCGACAGATCGAAGGTACTGTCAAAAAGATCCTGGCTTATCGGGATCTCAACGGCATGGAATTAACTCTGGATAATGTGACCCGGGTGATCAATGACATGTTCAAGAGTGAAGGCAATGCCCTTCCAACTCCCAGCTTGATCATCAGCCAGGTCTGCAAGTTCTACTCCATCGATGAATCCGTCTTGCGTGGAACACTGAAAAATAAAGGAACTACAGAAGCAAGACAGATCGCAATCTATCTGATCCGGAAACTTACTAATCTGAGTCTTCCCGATATTGGTAAGGAATTTGGTAGAGATCACTCCACCATTCTTTACGGTATCCGCAAAGTAGAAGTTGCTCTCAAAGGCAATGATACTGCCCTGCAGAACAACATCCGTGATATTACAGCCAATATCAACTCCTGTCTGTAATTTTCCACAGGACCTGTGGAATGTGGAGAAAATATCTGTGGAAAGATCAAGACATGATTTTATTCCACAAAGGCTGTTGAAAACTTATTATTTTTCGACATTTCACTGTGGATAAAAAGTCGTTGCGGCTCTAAGAAAAATTGGAGTTTTCCACATAAAATTTCCCTACTGCTTTTATTACTTCCTAAAATATAAAAAATATATATTATTCTTTATTATTATCAGAAAAGAGGGTTTCATATGCGTTTTACCTGTGAAAAAAGCATGCTGGTTACCGGTTTGAATATCACCGGCCGTACTGTAGCACAAAAGAGCAGCCTCTCCGTTATCGAGGGTATTCTCTGTAAAGCAGGCCATGGCCTGAGCCTCACCGGCTATAACATGGAAACTGCCATCACTTATCAGATAGATGCGGAAGTTTCCGATCCCGGTGAGTGCATCCTGCCTGCAAGATTATTTGGCGATATCATCCGCCGTCTGCCCGAAGGCCCTGTGACCGTTGTGGTGGATGATAATTTCAAAGTTTCCATTCGTAGTGGCTATGCTTCCTTCACCATTTCCGCGGAAAGCGCTGAGGATTATCCAGAGCTGCCCGATGTTGGCTCCGGCAGAAGTATTTCCATTCCCCAGAGCGCTTTGAAGGATCTGATCGGCGGCACTATCTTTGCTGTTTCCGAAAACCAGGGACGTCCCATCCATACCGGTGTCAAGTTTGAAGTGGAGGACACTACCATTTCTGCCATTGCTGTTGACGGCTTCCGTCTTGCAAGAAAGACCTATCACACAGAAGAGGCTACCGGCCGCACCATGTCCTTCGTGGTTCCTGCTCAGGGTTTGAAGGAAGTGGAAAAGATCCTCACCGACAGCGACGATGCTGTTGCATTCACTCTGGGTCAGAAGCACATTCTGTTCCAGATCGGCAACGCTACTCTGGTTTGCCGCCTGCTGGAAGGTGATTTTCTGGATTGGCGCCAAGTTGTTCCTACCAACTGCCCCATTAAGCTGACCGCACATGTCAGCGATCTGACCTCTTCTATTGAGCGTGTGGGTCTGATCGTTTCCGAAAAGTATAAGAGCCCTGTTCGCTGCGTATTTGGCAGCCAGGTGCTGAACCTGCGTACCAATACAACTATCGGTGCTGCTGAAGACCAGTGCAGCATTGCCGGCGACGGCAAAGAGCTGGAGATCGGTTTCAATGTCCGCTACTTGGCAGATGCTCTGCGGGCAATCCCCAGCGAAGAAGTGGTGCTGGAGCTGACCAACGGTTTGAGCCCCATCGTGCTGACTCCTGCCGATGAAAAGTATGACTACTCTTATATGGTTCTGCCTGTTCGCATCAAGAATGGCTAAGGGAAAAGTATTATGAAAGTAATTGTTAAGAAAAAAGATCCCAATGCAGCTATCCCGGTTGTGATCGGCACGGAATTTATCAAGCTGGAATCCGCTATGAAGCTGGCAAATATCATTCCTTCCGGCGGCACCGCTAAAATGGTGATTCAGGATGGCCTGGTGGAAGTCAACGGCGAAGTATGCACCATGCGGGGTAAAAAGCTGTACCCCGGTGACCGTTTCAGCTATGAGGGTCAGACTTATCTGATTTGTATCCATGCACCTCAATAATCTACAGCTTCGGAATTTCCGAAATTACGAGCAGATCTATATTGATTTCGATCCCGGTGTCAATTTAATCGTGGGCAACAATGCCCAGGGAAAAACCAATCTTTTAGAAGCAATCAGCTATCTGGGCAGCGGAAAAAGCTTCCGTGCCCAAAAAAGCACGGAGATGGTACGCTTTCAGGCTGATTTTGCAGATATTGAAGGATCGGTCTATTCCCAGGAACGGGAACAGACTCTAAGATGGATACTGTTTAACGGTTCTCGGCCGCGGCAGCTTTGGCGTAACGGCGCCAAGAAAAAAACTGCTGCCGATATCAACGGTGTTTTGCAGACGGTTCTGTTCTGCCCGGAAGATCTGATGGTTTTAAAAACAGGCGCGGCAGCACGGCGGCGCCTGGGTGACCATGCCCTTTGTCAGCTGCGGCCCAATTATGAAGCGGCGCTGACAGAGTACGGCAGAATACTGGATCAAAAAAGCAGAATTTTAAAAGACCGTTTCGAAAATCCAAGACTCACGGAGCTTCTGCCGGAGTATGATCTGCGGCTGTGCCAGGTGGGCGCGCTGCTGATCTCTTATCGAGCAAGATTTTATGAAGGCTTGGGGAAAGCGGCTGCCAATTATCACAGCCATTTTTCCGGTGGCGCGGAAGAATTTTCCTTGCAGTATAAGACCGTTTCTACGGTCACCGATCCCTTTGCGCCCATTGCAAAGCTGCAGGAAAATCTGATGGATCATTTGGAAAGCCACCGGCGGGCAGAATTGGAAGCTGCCCAATGCTTAACCGGCCCTCATAAGGATGATTTTGAGGTGGCTCTTTCCGGAATCAATTTAAAATCCTACGGCTCTCAAGGACAGACCCGGACAGCCGCCATCAGCTTAAAGCTTGCCCAGCGGGAACTGATGGGCCGGGAATCCGGTGAGATCCCGGTGCTGCTTCTTGATGATGTTTTGTCGGAGCTGGATCCCGGGCGGCAGGATTTTGTACTCAATCAAATATCGGAAGGTCAGGTGTTTATCACCTGCTGCGAACCCGGCCAGTTTACCAAGTTAGGTAAAAACATTTCTGTAAAGGCCGGACAAATTGTGAATGAATAACAGTGAGCAAGGTTGCTCTGAACAAGGAGGACAAATATGTCTGACGAAACGAAAGTAACACAGGAATACGGCGCGGAGCAGATCCAGGTCCTGGAAGGTCTGGAAGCGGTCAGAAAGAGACCCGGTATGTATATCGGTTCTACTTCCTCTTCCGGTCTGCATCACCTGGTCTATGAGATCGTGGATAACTCCATCGACGAAGCTTTAGCCGGATACTGTAAAAATATCACCGTGACCATCAATCCCGGTAACTCCATTACCGTTACCGACGATGGTCGTGGTATCCCTGTTGACATCCAAACCCAGACCGGTAAGCCGGCACTGGAAGTCGTTTTTACCGTGCTGCACGCAGGCGGTAAATTTGGCGGCGGCGGTTATAAGGTTTCCGGCGGTTTGCACGGTGTCGGTGCGTCCGTTGTTAACGCGCTGTCTGAATGGCTGAAGGTACTGGTTCATAAGGAAGGCAACATCTATGAGATGAAGTTTGCCCGTGGCCATATCACCCAGGAAATGCGGATCGTAGGTAAGACCGACAAGACCGGTACAGAAGTTACCTTCCAGCCGGATCCTGAGATGTTCGATGATACCATCTATGACTATGAAATCCTGCATACCCGTATGCGGGAGAAGGCATTTTTGACCGCCGGTCTGCGGATCAGCATTGCCGACGAACGTTCCGAAGAAATCGTTAAGGATACCATGTGCTATGAAGGCGGTATCCGTGAATTCGTAACCTGGTGTAACCGCAATAAGACAGCGATCCATAATGATGTGATCTACATGAGCGGCGTGAAGGGCGATGCCAGTGCGGAAGTTGCACTGCAATATAACGATGGCTACAACGAATCCATGCTGAGCTTTGCCAACGAGGTCAATACCCCCGAAGGCGGTATGCATGAAACCGGCTTTAAAACTGCGCTGACCCGTGTTCTCAATGCCTACGGCACAAAGAACGGTATTATTAAGGGCGACGATAAGGTTTCCGGTGAAGATTGCCGGGAAGGTGTTACTGCCATTATTTCCGTTAAGCTGACCGATGCCCAGTTTGAAGGTCAGACCAAGGCAAAATTGGGCAATGCTTACATTCGTACTTTGGTGGAGCAGATCGTTGGCGATCAGCTGACTACCTATTTTGAAGAGCATCCCGCAACCGCGAAGATCATTCTGGAAAAGGCCATGATGGCTAACCGGGCAAGAGAAGCTGCCCGAAAGGCAAGAGAAAATGCCCGCCGCAAGACCGGTTTGGAATCCGGCGGCATGCCCGATAAGCTCCAGGATTGCAACGAAAAAGATCCCACTCTCTGCGAACTGTACATCGTCGAGGGTGACTCTGCTGCTGGCTCCGCCATCCAGGGCAGAGACTCCCGTTTCCAGGCGATCCTCGCTATGTGGGGTAAGATGCTGAATGTTGAAAAGGCCCGTATGGACAAGGTCTATGGCAATGATAAGCTGTCTCCGCTGATCATCGCTTTGGGCGGCGGCATTGGTGATGAATTTGATTTGGAAAAGCTGCGCTACCACAAAGTTATCATTATGTCTGATGCTGACGTAGACGGTGCCCATATCCGTACCCTGCTGCTGACCTTCTTCTTCCGCTATATGCGTCCGTTGATCGAAAACGGCCATGTCTATTCCGCCGTGCCTCCTCTGTATAAGCTGAAAAGAGGTAAGACCGAGCGGGTAGCCTACTCCGATGAAGAAAGAGATCTGGTTTCCGCTGAGATGCGTGGCGAAAGCAGCGCTAAGGTAGATATTTCCCGGTTTAAGGGCCTTGGTGAGATGGACCCCCATGAGCTGTGGGATACCACCATGGATCCCGAAAAGCGTACTTTGCGCCGGATCACCCTGGAAGATGCCCGCCGCGCCGATGAAATTTTCACGATTTTGATGGGCGAGCAGGTTGAACCCCGTAAGGAATGGATCGAGCGCAATGCCCGGTATGCTATCAATATTGATATTTAAGGAGGTGACGCATTTTGGCAACCCATAACCGTAATTATAAGCCGGAGGACATCATGTTCCCCAACCAGACCATCAGCCAGAGTAATCTGGTAGATGAGATGGAAAGATCCTATATTGAATATGCCATGAGCGTCATCGTCGGCCGTGCCCTGCCGGATGTCCGTGACGGTTTGAAGCCTGTTCACCGCCGCATCCTGTACACTATGTATGAAAGCGGCCTGACCTCTGATAAGCCTTTTAAGAAGTCCGCTACCTGCGTCGGTGATGTGCTGGGTAAGTACCATCCCCATGGTGACGCATCTGTTTACGATGCCATGGTTCGTCTTGCCCAAAATTTCTCCATGCGCTATATGCTGGTAGACGGCCACGGTAACTTTGGCTCCGTGGATGGCGACCCCGCAGCTGCATACCGTTATACGGAAGCAAGACTTTCCAAGCTCTCCAACGAAATGCTCCGGGACATTGAAAAGGATACCGTCAACTGGGATCCCAACTTCGATGAAAGCCGCAAAGAACCCCGGGTTCTGCCCAGCCGGTTCCCCAACCTGCTGGTCAACGGCTCCTCCGGTATCGCTGTTGGTATGGCTACCAACATTCCGCCCCATAATCTGACAGAAGTCATCAATGCCTGCATTTGTGTGCTGGACGATTCGGAAGCAACCCTTCCCGATCTGATGGAGCATCTGTCCGGCCCCGATTTCCCCACCGGCGGTATTATCATGGGCCGCAGCGGTATC
>JAZOLX010000078.1:0-31283 GCA_045653485.1 Faecousia sp.
ATTCTGGAAGGCCTGGGCGGCAAGGAGAACGTTACCTCCATCGACCACTGCATCACCCGTCTGAGACTGGAAGTTAAGGACCGCCTGCTGGTTGACGAGAAGAAGATCAAGTCCTCCGGCGCTTCCGGCGTCATCCGCCCCGGTAAGACCTCCGTTCAGGTCGTTATCGGACCCAAGGTCCAGTTCGTCTACGACGAGTTCAAGAAGATCGCTGAGTAAGATCTTTGCTGTCACGGCTGCGGCCCACGCAGTTACATAAACAGCGCTGCCCCGGAATTTCTTCCGGGGCAGTTTTTTTATACATTTTTAGGTATCTATCGCCATCCGTGCAGCACGAACTGTTTCTTTGTCGGTCTGCTGGATATGCCACTCATCCAAACCGGGGATACCCATGGGAATACCCTCACGGCGGAAGATCATGCCGCTTTCTATGTCTGTCTTGCCACTCATGTGGAATGCACGTGATTGTGGGAAGCGCTCTTTGAAAGCAGTGATGACTTGTGCCTTGACACCACCACCGATGAGCACCTCCGGTCCACATAACGAATCCCGCAGCTGCAACAGCTTACCAATGGTTTCCATACCCAGCAGGCTGCTGACCGCAGCGCCGCTGGTCAATACCGTATCGATACCCAGCTCTTTGGCATCCAGATAGGTTTTGCAGGGGTCGCGGGATACGTCGATACACCGATGCAGAGTTAGGCCGGTACCTTCTGCGGCCTTCAACATAGGCTCCATAGCATTACCGTCCAAATCACCCTCAGGGGTTAGACAGCCAATCACAAAACCGTCGGCACCCAGTTTGCGCAGATTTTCAATTTGGGTTGCCATCATCTGGATTTCTTCTTTGGTGTAGAGGAAATCACCGCCCCGGGGACGCATCAAACAGCGGATGTTGATATCACTTTCCGCGCGAATCTGCGTTAGCAGCTCCGCGTAGGGGGTGAGACCACCTACAGCCAGTGCACCGCAAAGCTCCAGCCTGTCAGCACCGCCGGCAATTGCTGCCCGCGCGGAAGCCAGAGAGTCAACCGCAACTTCCAAAACTTTAGCCATTGGATAATCCTCCTTGTTTTCCCTTCACGCGGAGGGAAGATTGTTATATTACAGTTCCTTACCTGCCATAAAGACACGTCTGCGGGTGTAATCGGAAGAGCAGACCAGAAAATCTGCTACCTTACCGGTCTCAATAGAACCAACTACCTTCTCTGCACCGATGGCGCAGGCAGGGTTAAAGGATGCAGCACGGATGGCATCTTCCTGCGCAATACCAAAGTGAATGGCATTGACCATACAGTCGTACAGATTGGTGGCGGAGCATGCAATGGTGCCGTCGGCCAATCTTGCGATACCGTCGATGAGCCAGGCATCCTGACCGCCCAAATTGAACTTGCTGCCGTTTTCCATACCGCAGCAGCGACCGGAGTCCGACACCAGCACCATGCGTTCACCACCGAAGATAGAGAAAGCGAAGCGCACCATTGCGGGATGGGCATGGAGTCCGTCGCAGATTAGCTCCACGCGCACATTGGGATTTTCCGCTGCGGCGGGGATCACGCCGGGATTGCGGTGGTGGATGGCAGGCATAGCGTTGTATAGATGGGTCAGGTGCGTTGCACCTGCGTCAAAAGCCATTTTCGCGTGGTCGTAATCGGAATCAGTATGGGCCACAGAAACCGTGCAGATATCTTTCGCTTTGCTGATAAATTCTTCTGCACCGGGCAGTTCCGGGGCGAGGTCCACGATCCTTATCAAACCGCCACAGGCCTCCTGAAGCCCTTGAAGGCCTTCAAAATCAGGCTCTTTCAGATAGTCGGGGTTCTGTGCACCACGTTTTTTGTAGGAAAAGTAGGGGCCTTCCATCTGAATGCCCCGTAGTACGCTGAGCCCATTGGAGGATTCGTCTACGAGCTTTCTTGCGTTTACAAAAGCCTTTTCCAACACATCGTAGGGAAGTGTCATGGAAGCGGGGGCGAAGGAAGTGACACCTACCTTTGCGTAGTAAGCAGCCATTGCTTTCAGACCTTCGCAATCACCGTCGGAGAAGTCAAAACCGGAGTTACCGTGACTATGTACATCTATAAGGCCGGGAATGACGGTTGCTCCCTGCAGATCAATGGCATCTTCCGGAATAGCATCGGGTAAAATTTGACCAAATTTACCCTCTACAACTTCAAAAGCACCTGTGTGGAAAGAAAAATCCTTACAAAAAATTCTGGCATTTTTATAAAACATAGAAGCGCACCTCCGAAGGAAAACTATCTTTCTATAATTATAGCATAGGAAAACTATCATGCAAGGGGTATTTATAATGAAGCCACACGCTAAAGTGTGGCTTCATTGGTGTATCCTTGATTGGGTAAGATGGGATTTGCCTGTTAAACTGCCAGATATTCTTCCGCATAATGAGCCGCTGCGGCACCGTCAGCCACGGCTGTCACGATCTGCCGCAGTTCCTTAGTGCGGACATCGCCTACCGCGAATACGCCCGGTATACTGGCTCTGGTGGTCTCGTCAGCCATCACATATCCGGCATCATCCAAAACCAGTTGTCCTTGCACCAGCCGGGTAGCCGGCGTTCTGCCGATGCTTACGAACAGGCCATCGCAATCGATGAGGTCCTCCTTGCCGGTCACCAGATCCTTGAGCTTGATACCCTTGAGTTTTCCGTCAGCTAGCAGCTCTGTTACTGCGCTGTTCCAACGGAATTCCACATTGGGTGCACTGCGCAGCGGCTCGTGATAGATCTTGGTGGCCCGCAGGGTGTCTCTGCGGTGTACCACAATGACCTTTTTAGCGATACGGCTCAGAGCCAGCGCATCCGCTGCCGCGGTGTTGCCGCCACCGACCACCACTACGGTTTTGCCCTTATAGAACATCCCGTCGCAGGCGGCGCAGTAGTTGACACCTCTGCCCGTCAGTTCCGTTTCCATGGGAAGTCCCAGCAGTTTGGGGCCTGCGCCGGTGGATAGCACGACAGTTCTTGCCTGAAAAGTACCCTCTGTGGTTTCGGCGACTTTTACTTCTCCATCCAGATGCAGCGCCGTGACCTCCGCCAGCTCAGTAATTGCACCAAAGCGCTCTGCCTGCTGCTGCATCTTTTCTCCAAGGGTGAATCCGTCGATCCCTTCTTCAAAGCCGGGATAGTTATCGATCTGGGCGGTCAGTGCCATCTGCCCACCGGCAGACAGCTTTTCCAAAACCACCACCGAAAGGCCTGCCCGGGCAGCGTACAACGCCGCCGTATAGCCACCGGGGCCGCCGCCCACGATCAGCATATCATAAATCTTGTTCATGGGTGTCTCCTTATTGGGCCAGCGTCTCCCGGATAAAATCATCGATCTGGGCCTTGGATTCCGGTGCTACCACAAAACCTAGGGGTTCTGAACCACGGTAAAGTACCAGCGTCGGGATTACTTCGATCTGTTCCTTTTCTGCAAGACCGGCCTCATCATCAATGTTAATCTTAGCAATTACCATATCCTCGCCGTACTGCTGGGCGATTTTGTCATAGGCCGGACCGATCCGGCGGCAGTAGCCGCACCAAGGTGCCCAGTAGTCCACCAGCATCAGCTTACCTTCACTGCGATAACGGTCAAATTGTTCGTGATTTAAATTCATAGCTGCCATACCTGCCAGCTCCTTTCTTTTTTTCTTTAGTATACCCACAACCTTTAGGGTCTTCCGTGATATTATCACGAAAAAAATCCAGCGAAAAACCCTTGTACATTCAAAACAAAATATAGTATAATAAATCAGATAAAAAAGAGAAGGGACGGTGCGGCAATGGAATTTGCGGAGTATCTTCCTATTTGGAATAAGCTGACGCCACAGCAGCAGGAACGGATCGCCGGCGTCATTGAATACCGGAAAGTAAGAAAGGGAACCGTGATCCATGACAGCAGTGCCGAATGTTTGGGTCTGATCATGGTCCGCTCGGGCCAGCTGCGGGCCTATATCCTGTCAGAAGACGGCAGAGAGATCACACTCAGCCGGTTATTTGAATACGATGTGAGCCTGCTTAGCGCCTCCTGCGTCATGCCGGATCTGCAGTTCAATGTGATGATCGAGGTGGAAAAGGACAGCGAGTTCTGGAGCGTCCCTGCCTGCCTGTTTAAAAATTTGGCGGATGAAAGTCTGGCAGTATCCAATTATTCCACCAGCCTGCTCAGCAGCAATTTCTCGGAACTGATGTGGCTGATGGAACAGATCATGTGGAAGAGTCTGGATAAGCGTCTGGCCGCATTCCTTTTGGAGGAGGCGCAGTTGGAGCAAAGCGATCTGCTGAAGATCACCCATGAGAAGATTGCCAACCATATGGGTACAGCACGGGAGGTAGTGACCCGGATGCTGCGGTATTTCCAAAATGAGGGCATGGTGAGGCTTACCAGAGGCACCATTGAGCTGACCGATAAAGAAGGCCTTGAAAAGCTGCAGGATACATAAAAACCGCTTATGTGATTTTGTCACTGTACTTTTCTCAAACTGCGTTATAATACAGCCATAACAACCAACAAGGAGTAATCGAGATGACCATTACCAACGATATCAAGTACATCGGTGTCAATGACCACCAGGTAGACCTGTTTGAGGGCCAGTATGTGGTCCCCAACGGAATGGCCTATAATTCCTATGCCATTATGGACGAGAAGATCGCCATTATGGATACCGTAGATGCGAATTTCACCCACGAGTGGCTGGACAACATTCACCATACCCTGGGCAATCGTAAGCCGCATTATCTGATCGTGCAGCTTATGGAGCCGGACCATTTTGCCAATATCTTCAATTTTCCTAAGGTCTACCCTGAGGCAAAGATCGTGTCCTCCGTCAAGGCCTTCCAGATGATGAAGAACTTCTTCGGTACCGACTTTGAAGACCGGCAGGTGGTGGTAGGCGAGGGCAGCACCCTGTGTTTGGGTAAGCATACCTTGACTTTTGTCACCGCACCCATGGTCCACTCGCCTGAGGTCATCGTGACCTATGACAGCACTGACAAGGTTTTGTTCTCCGCTGACGGTTTTGGCAAGTTCGGCGCGTTGGACGCCAAGGAAGAATGGGCCGATGAAGCACGTCGGTATTTCATCGGTATCGTTGGCAAGTATGGCGCTCAAGTCCAGGCACTACTGAAAAAGGCTGCTACACTGGATATTCAGATCATCTGCCCCCTCCACGGCCCCGTACTGACGGAAAATTTGGGCTACTATCTGAATCTGTATAACACCTGGTCCAGCTATGAGCCGGAAGAAGAAGGCATTGTCGTCGCCTATACCTCCGTCTACGGAAATACCAAAAAGGCCGTTCAGCAGCTGGCGGAAAAGCTGGAGGCCAAGGGTTGCCCCAAGGTCGTGGTGTTGGATCTGGCCCGCTGCGATATGGCTCAGGCGGTGGGCGATGCCTTCCGGTACAGCAAACTGGTGCTGGCAACCACCACTTATAATGCGGATATCTTCCCCTTCATGAAGGAATTCATCCACCATCTGACAGAAAGAAACTTCCAGAACCGTACCGTGGCCCTCATCGAGAACGGCTCCTGGGCACCTCTGGCTGCTAAGGTAATGAAGGGCATGTTTGAAAAGAGCAAGAACCTCACCTTTACCGATACCACGGTCAAGATCCATTCTGCGCTGAATGATGAGAGCGCTGCTCAGTTGGATGCACTGGCAGAGGAGTTGTGCCGGGAATATCTGGCCCAGCAGGATGAAACCGCCAACAAGAACGATCTGACCGCCCTGTTCCACATCGGCTACGGCCTGTATGTGGTCACCTCCAACGACGGCAAGAAGGACAACGGCCTCATCGTCAACACCGTGACACAGGTGACCAACACCCCCAACCGGGTGGCAGTGACCATCAATAAGGAAAATTACTCCCATCATGTCATCAAGCAGACCGGCAAGATGAATGTCAACTGTCTGACCGAGGAAGCGCCCTTCGCAGTATTCGAGAAGTTCGGCTTTGCCAGCGGCAGAAATGTGGACAAATTTGCCGATTGCGAGCCTCTGCGCTCCGATAACGGTCTGGTCTTCCTGCCCAGACATATCAATGCCTTCATGTCACTGAAGGTAGAGCAGTACGTGGATTTGGATACCCACGGTATGTTCATTTGCTCCGTAACGGAAGCCAGAGTGCTGTCGGATAAAAATACCATGACCTACACATACTACCTGGACAATGTGAAGCCTGCACCGGAAACAGAAGGCAAGGCAGGCTTCGTCTGTAAGGTCTGTGGTTGGGTATATGAGGGTCAGGAACTTCCCGAAGATATTATTTGCCCCCTGTGCAAGCATGGCGCGGCTGATTTTGAAAAAATTTAATTTGGAGGAATTGATTATGAATAAATATGTTTGCGATGTATGCGGCTGGATCTATGATGAGGCTGAGGGTTATCCCGAGGGCGGCATTGCTCCCGGCACCAAGTGGGTGGACGTAGCGGAAGATTTCGAGTGCCCCCTGTGCAGTGTCGGCAAGGACCAGTTCTCTGAAGAATAAGCTATGTGGTACGAGCTGGTAAGAGAGATACCCAACCTGTGCCCCAATAACCAAATGCGGGATATCTTCTTCGACGAAGTGGAAACCGACGATCCGGAAACCTATGTCCGGCAGTTTCTCAGCAAGACCGCTGCAGAGATCACCACAGAAAAACGGTCTGACGGCGGCGCGGTCGTGTATGCGGTTGCGGACGGGTTGACCCAAAAGTTTATCTTCACACCTATTTAATACAGAAAAACGCTCCGGTCGTGTGACCGGAGCGTTTTTGTCAGATCAGATATTTGGCAACCAGTATGATAGCTAAAAGCAGTACGGGATATGCCAGATAGTTGGCAATCCGGTTGCTCTCGCCCTGCTCGCCGTTGTACAGGTGTGCCAGCAGGCAGCCCATAGCGGAGGTCAGATAGAAAGGTGATATCATGGTGCATAGCATGGCAACACCTGCACCGGCAAGACCTCTCAGGCTTACGCGGTTGCGCATCAGATAGAACACCGCTGTCAATACCACCAGAGGCGTTCCGTGATCGATATTCAGCATCTCTGCCCACAAGATCGCGGCAATCAAAACGATTACCTTTGTGAACCTGTGAGCGGCTGTGTTCTGGGAGAAACGGCTATACAGATACAGAACTGCCATCGCCAAAACCAAACCGAGAGAAGGATTCTGAGCGCCCATATCCAAGAATTTGCTGTTCATCGCCAGATCATAGGGAATTTCACTGACCACAGCGATGATGGTCACACGCAGTAAATATTTTTTCCAATCCTTTGTGTGAACGAAACCTTCTGCAAGCAATAGTGCAAAAATAGGCACCGCGCAGGCTTCCAATCCCTGTAGTACCAGCGCAACAGCGGCAATGGACATGGAATCCGGGTTGGCGGATAAGATATCCAGTATCTGCTGGGTAGTTACCCCGCCAATACCAAGAATGGTATTTTGCAGGATGCAGCGGCCAATGATTCCTGCTACCACCAACAAGATGCCCCAGATGCGCAGTGAGGCAGCCGTGAGGCCTTTGGGTTTGGCATCACCAAGTCTTTCCATGGCTTATTCCTTTACCAACACCGCAACGCCGTAGGCGCTGAGATTCAGTGTAGTTCCTTTCAGAGAGATTTTGCCGCCGTCGGCGCTGAGAAATGCAGCAAGCTTCCAATCACTGTAAGCGGACAAGTCTATGTGAGCTGCCTCCTGGCTGATATTTATCAGAATAATACAGCTGTCATTTTCCCAAGTCTTGCGCTGGGCGCTGACACAGCCGGTATTTAGGGCAGTTTCCACAGTGGTACGTCCGTGGGAAATTACAGGCAGGGCGTTACGGATCGCAATGGCCTGCCGGTAGTAATTGTAGATAGAACCAGCGTCTTTTGCCTGTGCTTCCAGAGACCCAAAGGGATATTCCTCGGGCAATGTACAGCCGGGTGGTGGGGAGGTAGTGCCGTTGTTTCTGGCATCGTTCCAATACATAGGGGCCCGTTTGGATGGGTCATTATTGCCGCCGGAGACCATGCCTAACTCTTCACCGTAGTAGATAAAGCAACTGCCACTCATAAAGATATTCATAGCACCGGCCAGCTTGGTTTTATGCTCGTTGCGGGCAACAAAGCCTGCGATACGCCCCACATCATGATTGCTCAAGAAGGGAGCATCGATATAGCCGCCGTTAGAGCCAAGATAAGCTTTGTCTGCCTTTTCCAAAGCGGTTGCGTAGGTGGAAACCTTGGCGGGATTGCCCGCACCCCGGAGTACCTCTACGATCTTGCCCTCGGCACTGCCGAAGGGAAAATCAAAGAGACTGAGAATACCACTTTTATAGTATTCCGTGACTTGGGCAAAGCTGTCCCAAACCTCTGCGACCATATAGACATCGGGTTTAATGGACTCGGCGGTTTCCTGTAGGAAGTTCAGAACTTCTATATTTTTGGGTGTGTTGCCACTCCAGAATTCTTTGGCGGCATCCAGACGGAAACCGTCAACGCCCTTGCCTAGCCAGAACTCCATGATCTTTTTGATCTCGGCACGAAGTGCCCCACTGTCCAGATTCAAGTCTGGCATATCGGGTGAGAACCGGCACTCATAGTAGTAGGGTGTGCCGACAATATTGTTATAACCGACTTCTGCTTCGGTAGAGAGAATGTAGTATTCCAAAGAAGGACACTCTGCGGCACTGGGAGACTGACCTTCCGGTAATGTTTTCAGATACTTGCTCATATCCAGAAACCATCGGTTTGCGCTTCCGGAGTGATTGACCACCAGATCCATGATCAGTTTGATGCCCCGCTCTTCGCACTCGGCAAGCAGTGCCTCAAAGTCCTCCATGGTGCCGTAATCCGGGTCAATGGAATAGTAATCTGTTACATTATACTTATGGTAGGTCGTACTGGAATGAATGGGCATCAACCAGATGCCGTTGATGCCCATTTTTTCCAGATAATCCAGTTTTGAACGGACACCGTTTAAATCGCCGATGCCGTCGCCGTCAGAGTCACAAAAGGAATACACAAAGATCTCGTACCAAGTGCGGTAGTTGTCGTCGGGACTTTCACCCAACGCTGCGATTTCTGCCAGTGTGCCATCCACACTGGGAGTACAGCCGCACAGCAGAAGCACGACCAGCAAAATGCTGATAAGCTTCTTCATTGGTACTTTCATCGGCAATTAACCCTTCACAGCGCCACCCATAGCTTCTTGATAGAACTTCTGGGTGTAGATGAACAGGATGGAAATAGGAATGGCAATCAGCACGGAACCGGCGCAGAAGCGGGGGAACCAGGAGTTGACGAATTCCATTTCCAGCATACGCCACAGACCGATGGAAACAGTGTAATACTGGGCTTCGCTGCGGACAATAATCTTAGCGAAGATGAAGTCCATCCAGGGGGCCATAAAGGCGGTAACAATCTGATACACGATCATAGGCTTACACAGGGGCAAGGTGATCTGGGTAAATGTCTGCCACTTGTTAGCACCGTCCAGATAAGCGGCTTCGTCCAGCGCCTTGGGAATGGTGTCCATGTAACCCTTCATGACAAAGAAGCCGGTACCGGCACCCGCGCTGTAGCAGATGACCAAGGCCAGAGGAATCTTGCTGCCTTCGGTCAGACCCAGGGCTTTCAGCAGGAAGTAAATGGCTACCATGCTCATGAAGCCGGGGAACAGGTTAATGACCATAGCCATGTTCATGTAAGGCTTACGCATCTTCCATTTTACACGGCTCATGCAGAAAGAAACTGCCAGAACGAAGAAGGTGCTGATGACGCAGCTGAAGCAGGCAATCACAAAGGTGTTGCCGAACATCTGCAGGAAGTTCAGCTTGTTGGTATCAGTAAAGAGACTGATGTAATTTTTAAGGGAGATATCCTCCAATGTAGGGAGGAAGGAGTGGTAGAACAGGCCGGTGTACTTCGGGTTGACACGGAGGCTGTGTGCTACCAGCCAGACGAAGGGGATCAGCCAGATGATCGCGACGCACACCAGAAACAGGTGTACTGCAATATCGGAGACCCGGCGGGCGGTCTTAACAGAGCCAACACGTTTTTTAGCCATTATTTGAAGCCCTCCTCATCTTTGTAGGAACCGGAGCTGCGGTAAGTCACCAGTGCTACGACAGCCAGCACGACAAAGGTGAAGATACCGATAACGGCAGCCAGGTTATATTGCTGCTTATCTACGGACAGCTTGTACAGCCAGGTGACCAACAGGTCGGTGTGGCCAGCACTGGCACCGGTATCGGTGGGGCCGCCGCCGGACAGCAGGTAAATGATGTTGAAGTTGTTGATATTGCCGGTAAACTGGGTAATGATGTAGGGGGTCATTACGAAGATCATGTAGGGCAGAGTAATGTTGAAGAACTGCTGTACCACATTAGCACCGTCAATACGGGCAGCCTCATACTGCTCAGCAGGAATATTCTGCAGAATGCCGGTAACCTGCATAACAGTATAGGGGATACCGACCCACAGGTTGATCATGATGATGGTCACTCGTGCCCAAGTGGTATCAGTGAAGAAGGGCAGATTTTGCTCGGGACCGATGAAACCCAGATTCTGCAGCAGAGTGTTAACACCTGCATCATCCTTGAACATGCTGCGGATGATCATCAGAGAAACGAACTGAGGAACCGCAATGGTGAAGGACAGAATGGTGCGCCACAAACCCTTGCATCGGGTGGTGGGGCGGTTGATGATCATTGCCATGATGGTACCGGCAAAGAAGTTCAGGAAGGTTGCAAAGAAGGCCCAGATCAGGGTCCAACCAAGAACCGGCATGAAATGCTTACCGATTTCAGAACTACCGTTGAAGAGATTGATAAAGTTATCCAGACCCACCCAGTCGAACAGCATCAGATGGTTGTCTATTCTGGAGTAGTTGGTGAAAGCCATCAGAATCATGTAGACCAGAGGGATAATTGTAAAGATCAGAAGGCTGATGAAAGGGGGAGTCATCAGCAGCTTGTGGATGTTGCCGTCCAGCAGGGACTTCAAGTCATCCTGGAAGGTGGGGACTTTTTTGCCATTGTGCTTGAGGGTCATTGCCATGTAGCCGCTGCGAACACTGGCGCGCCAGATCACGATAAATGCAACGGTCAAGGCAACGGCGACAACGCCGTAAAGCAGAATAAGCTGAGAGTTATCGCCTTGGGAATAAACATAGATGCCCTGCTCGTCGTCCCAAACTTCGCCGGCAGGGGTATCGCCCAGACTGGGCAGCATCAGCAGGCAATTGACGCCGCTGAGAGCCATATATGCAATATAGGCCAGTTCAATGACCAGAAAAATCAGACCCTTAACGGTCTGACCGGCCATAAAGTTGCCGAGACCCATGACCAAGCAGGAAAGCAAGGCCACTTTGCCTCCGTTTGTTAATGCGCTGCTCAAAGAGGTAGGATCGGTCTTCTTGTTGCGAGCAGCTGCGGTTTTTGCCAATTCTTTTGTTGACACGCTACCATCTCCCTTCGCGGATTTAAGTGAAAGAAGGCAGCCTCTAAAAGTGAATTTTTGATGATTTGGGCAAAAGATTTTAGACCAATGAAAGCTATGGAAATGCCGGAATACTTTGTGTATTGCGGTATTTTCATAGTGCATCAGTGGGATAAAAGATTTGTACAAATCGCAAAAAGGAAATTTTAGAGGTGCCTATAAAAAGCGGCGGCCAGAACGATATCCGGCCGCCGCCAAGTGCCCTTAATTAAGCGGGTCTAAATCCAGTATGGAATTACAGGCCGCCCTTGGGGTTCAGAGCTTCCACCAGCTTGTCAACTTCAGCCTTGTAGTTGTCAGCAGTGACAACGCCGTTCTTGATGTTGGCGCCGAAGGTGCCCATAGCATCCCAGTAGGAGCTCATCTCGGGCAGAGAGGGCTGCAGCACGGAGCAGTTAGCCATAACTTCCATCTCAGCCTTAGCAACAGCGGAAGCCAGAACCTTCTCGTTGGAAGCCAGAGAAGAAACAGCAGGAGTGATGCCGCGGATCTCGAAACGAGCCAGCTGAGCCTCGGGAGAAGCCAGGAAAGCAGCCAGTTCCATAGCAGCCTTGGGGTTCTTAGCATGGGGGTTGACACCAACAGCCTTGGAGCCGGCCATGGAGGTCAGGTTCACAGCCTTGCCGTCGATGGTAACGGTGGGCATAGCAGCAGCGCCCAGGTTCTCACCCAGAACGTCGTAAACACCGGTGCCCTCGTCATTGTGGTACTCCCAGGAGCCGTTGAAGTAAGCAACAACGGAGCCGTCCTTCAGACCAGCGTTGCCCTTGCCGTCAGCGTCGTCAATGAAGTTGGGGTTAGCCATCAGCTCGACCATCTTCAGAGCGGCAGCATAGCCAGCCTCACCGCCGAACTGAACACCAGCAGCAGCGTCAGCGCCGGTCTCGCCGAACAGGGTGCAACCATTGCCCAGGAACAGGGCACCGTTGTACCAAGCGGTGGTCATGGGGAATGCAACAGTACCCTTAGCCAGCAGGCCTTCCAGAGTCTTGACATCCTCATCGGAAACCAGGGACTTGTTGTAGTACATGAACCAAGTGTTGCAGGTCATGGGGAAGCCGTAGATGTCACCGTTGTAGGTAACGGAGTTGACGTAGGTGGAAGAGTAGTTGTTCTTGACATAGTCAGCGTACTCGCCGCCCAGCTTAGCCAGAGCGCCGGCCTCCAGCAGGGAGCCGATCTGGTCGTTGGCGAACATGTAAACGTCGCCGGCAGCGCTTGCGTCAGCGCAAACCAGAGTCTTGGCATCGCCTTCGCCGCAGACACCCAGTTCCCAAGTGATCTTGTACTCGGGGTGAGCTTCTTCGAACTTCTTCAGCATCTGGTTGAGCCACTTGGCGTCGTCGCCGTGGTCTTCCTGAGGTGCCCAGACCTTCAGAGTGATGGTCTCGGTCTTCTTGCCGCAACCGGCAAACATACCGACGATCATCATGACGGCCAGAAGCAGTGCAATGATCTTCTTCATTTGTGTTTTCCTCCAAAATTTATAATTACTACTTTATGCTATCACAGACCATGTCTGTTGATGCCATGTATGGCCCTTTCGGGCAGTGCGGTATTGCGAGACCGCGAGTAGAAAGCGGCGCACCGCTTTCTGAATATGTAGCTGATTGCGAAACTTTGCGAAACTAAGTTTCGCAGAGTTTCAAATGTTAATTTTCAGTGAACATACCTAGTATATCATTGAACTACGGGAATCGTCAACAACAGAAATGTAGAAATTTCACGGCATGAATTTGTGCATTTACTACAAAATGTACACAGTTCGCGTACTTTTGTCAAATTATGGCATAGATTCGTCCGTAATTGCCTTTTTTTGAGCATTGAGGGCGTCCCAATTGGCACGTCCGAAACGTTTCGTAAGTACAAGAATTTCCTCTTGAAGCGCTTCGGTCAGCATTTCGGGCGACATCCGCCAGCTCCAGTTGATATCCACCGTGCCGGGAACATTCATCCGGGAGCTGTTGTCCAGACCCAGCCAATCCTGAATGGGGACGATGCAGGTCTTGGCAGCGCACATCATGGCAAGGCCAATGAGCTTCTTATAAAAACGCTTGTTGGGAGTGTCATGATCCATCAGATAGTCACGGATCTGCTCGCGACTGGCTTTGGTAAGACCGCCAAACCAGCCGGCTACTGTCTCGTTATCATGGGTGCCGGTGTAGACACAGCAGTTGGTGTTGTAGTTATGGGGCAGATAGTCGTTGGCACCACCAACGTCATCTTCGTCAAAGGCAAACTGCAAGACCTTCATGTTGGGATAGCCGCTGTCTTTGACCATCTGTCGGACGGTATCGGTCATGTGGCCCAGGTCTTCTGCGATAACGCCCCGCTCGCCCAAGTTTGCTTTCAGTGCGTTAAACAGTTCCATGCCGGGACCCTTTTCCCAGTGACCGTCTTTGGCAAGGCCGCTTTCGGCAGGAATGGAGAAGTACTCGTCAAAGCCACGGAAGTGATCAATGCGGACTACGTCATACAGCTTGTAGCTGTACCACATTCTGGTGATCCACCAATGATAGCCAGTGGCCCGGTGGTAATCCCAACGGTAAAGAGGATTGCCCCAGACCTGTCCGTCTGCACTGAAGCCATCGGGGGGGCAGCCAGCGATCTGAGTAGGCTTGTTATCCTTATCCAGCTGGAACATTTCGGGATGAGACCATACATCGGAGCCGTCGGGAGAGACGTAAATGGGAATATCACCTACGATCTCAATGTGCTTGTCGTTGGCATACTTCTTGAGCTTGCTCCACTGCTCGTAGAACTTATACTGCAGGTACTTCTGGAATTCTACGTCGAAGTACAGCTTTTCCCGGTAGTAATCCAGGGCGTAGCCGTAGTGCATGCGGATATCCTGGGGCCACTGGGTCCAGATCTGGCCACCGAAGAAATTCTTTACTGCCATGAACAGGGCATAGTCATCCAGCCACCATTCGTTTTCGTGGATAAAGCGGCGGTAGGCATCCACTTCGTTGATGTGGCTGCGCTCATAGGCCTTACGCAGCAGGGGGAGACGGTTGCGGTACAGTAGATCATAGTCCACTTTGGCGGGATTGGTGCCAAATTCAGCGGCTTCACATTCCGCAAGGGTCAAAACACCCTCTTCCACCAATGCATCCAGACTGATGAAATAGGGATTGCCTGCAAAAGCGGAATAGGCCTGATAGGGGGAATCGAAGGCACCGTGATGGCTGGTGGCACCCAAGGGCAGGATCTGCCAGTATTTTTGGCCTGCTTTTTCCAGCCAGTCTACGAAATCGTAGGCAGCTTGGTCAAAGCAGCCGATGCCGTACTTGGACGGCAGGCTGGTGATGGAGAGCAATACGCCCGCTTGTCTATTCATGATTGATGACTCCTCTCGGATGATTGGTAATAGAATATGGCGGCTTCATAGGGACGAAGGCCGGGTGCGTCGGTAGAATAGTTGGAAAGCAGAACCTGACTTCCCCAGAAGGCCTTGGGCAGTTCGTAGGAAAGATGGTGCCCGGTAAAGTTGCATACAACCAGAAGATGCTCTGTTTCAGTATCTCGGGTATAGGCAAAAATGCTGGGAACCTCCGGATCCAGAAGGGTGAATTCACCATCCCGGAAAACGGGATACGCTTTTCTCAGGGCGATAAGCTTTCGATAATGATGGAACACGGAATCCGGGTCAGCCAGAGCAGCCTCGGCGTTGATATAACGATGGTTTTCGTTCACTGGTAGCCAGGGAGTCTTTTCCGTAAAGCCTGCGTTTTTTCCGTCAGTCCATTGCATGGGGGTGCGGGCATTGTCCCGGCCTCTGGCCCAGATGGCTCCCATGATCTCGTCATGGGAGAAACCTTTGGATATCCGGTCATTGTAGTAATTTTTGATCTCCACATCATCGTACTGATCAATATCCAGCCGGATGTTGGTCATGCCAAGCTCTTCGCCTTGGTAAATGTATGGCGTGCCTTCCATACCATGGAGCATGGTGGCCAGCATCTTGGCGGATTCCACCCGAAACTGCCCGTCATCACCCCAACGGGATACGATTCTTGGCAGATCGTGATTGTTCAAAAACAGGCTGTTCCAGCCATTTCCATGAAGGCCTTGCTGCCAATGGGCAAAACAGGATTTCAGCTTTGGCAGCTCCAGTGGTCGTGCATCCCATTTTTCGCTGCCTTGATCCAGACAGATGTGCTGGAATTGGAATACCATGCTCAGTTCTCTGCCGTCATTGGCGCTGTACAGTTTGGCCCGTTCCACATCGGCACCCCATGCTTCGCCGACGGTGACGATGTGAGCAGGAAAGGCATTCTCAGAAAGCTCCCGCAGATAATCGTGAAGCTTAGGGCCGTTACCCGTGATCTTCAAATCCGGGTCCTTGCCGATCTGGTCAATGACGTCCAGACGGAAGCCTTCCACGCCTTTGTCCACCCAGAAACGGATGGAGTCGTACAAGGTCTGCCGCAGCGCAGGATTTTCCCAATTCAGATCCGGCTGCTCCGGTGCGAACTGGTGAAAGTAATACTGCCCCAGTTCTGGAACATAGGTCCAGGCAGGCCCGCCGAAGACGGATTGCATATCGTTGGGAAACTGGTCGGGTGTTCCGTCACGCCATATATAATAATGATAATAAGGGTTATCCTTGCCTTTCAAGGCTTCCAGAAACCAAGGATGCTGGTTGGAGCTGTGATTCAGCACCAGATCCAGAATAATGGAGATGCCCCGCTTTTTGGCTTCGGCAATCAGTGCTTCCATATCCACCATGGAGCCGAACATGGGATCCACGGAGCAGTAGTCGGAAATGTCGTAGCCGTTATCCACCTGAGGGGAACGGCACACCGGGGACAGCCAAATGCCGTCGATGCCTAGTGTTTCCAAATAGTCCAACCGGGAGATGATGCCTTCCAGGTCGCCGACACCGCATCCGGTGGTGTCCTGAAAGCTTTTAGGGTAGATCTGGTAAAACACCGCGTCGCGCCACCAACCGGCTTTGGATTTGTCTAATTTCATGCTTTATCTCGCTTTTCAATATTGTAAATGTCTTCGTATACCCGTAGCATTTCGCCAACACTCCAGGCTTGGGCAAAACAGCCTTTGCCCACATAGGGATGGTCACCGTCATATATTTCCGGAAGCTGACCGGCACAGCCTTGGTGCAGCATCGGCTCCAACCGGGAAAGCTGGCTTTTTACATCCATAGCAGCGGCTTTTGTGCGGCCATGGACTTTCAGATAGGCCCGGAAATAGGCGCCCATGGGGAACACCCAAGTAGTACCTTGATGATAAGCAAGATCCCGGTCCAACTGAGGTCCACCGTAGAAACCGTGATACTGCTTGTCTTCTGGGGAAAGCGTGCGCAGGCCGCAACGGTTGAGCAGATGATCGGTGACCGTTTGCAGCACATTCTGCTCTTGCTGGGCAGACAGTATGGTAAAGTCCATGGACAGCGCCCAGATCTGATTGCAGCGGATCTGCTCATCGGCGTCAGTACCGGACAGAACATCCCGTAGGTAACCTTTTTCGGGAATGTAGAATTTTTCCGTAAAGGAAGCTTTGACGGTGTCGGCCAATGCGGCATAAGTGCTGCCGGTGCTGCCCATATGGGATGCCAGCGCTTCCATGATCTCCAGTGCGTTATACCAATAAGCGTTGATCTCAACTGGTTTGCCGTGACGGGGAGTAGGCAGAATGCCCTGTACGCACACGTCCATCCATGTGACCTGATCCAGACCTTGACCGGCATAAATCAAACCGTCGGTGTCCATGCCGATGCCGTGGTGGGTACCTTTTTGATAGAACGCAATGATCCGCTCCATGACAGGCCATGCTTCCTTGACAAAGTCCATGTCACCGGTGCAACCCAGATACTGCCACACACTGTCGATCAGCAATAGTGCAGCATCGACAGTATTGTACATTGGCTCGCATTCGCCCTCCGGAAACAGGTTGGGCACCAAACCATCCTTTTCATAAGCCAGAAAGGTACGCAGGATACTTTTGGCATCCTCATGCCTGCCGGTGGCCAATGTACAGCCGGGAAGGGCGATCATGGTGTCACGGCCCCAATCGCTGAACAGGGGATAGCCTGCCAGAATGGTTTTCTCGTTGGTGGAATCACGGTGGGAGATATAGGCATCAGCGGCCAAGACCAGTTGCCGGGCGATGGGGTCTTCAAAATGGCAATTCTCTTGCAAAGCACGAAGTCTAGCTGTCTGGGCTTGTAAAAGCTCCCAACCGGAGTAAGTAATTGCTTTCAAAGAAAATACGATCTCAAAGCGGCTTGTTCCCGGCACTGCCGAGAAGGTGATTTGACAGCAGCTTGCACTGTAGCCACAGTTAGGCCGTCCATCTTTTACATCCTCGGGATAGGAAAGAAGGGGCCATGCCGGCTCAGTTTGACAGATGGTTCCGTCGGTATTGATATATAATGTATAGCCGTCACAGGAAACAGAATTACCGCTGAGGGAAAGTGTCTTCTTTTCCTCTAAGGCAGCTTCCTTGGGAGCAAATTTAAACAGGGGCGTCACGGTAAGGGTACAGGGAAGGGTAGTGTCATTTGTAATCTCATAGACCACTGCGGCGGTGTTTTCTCCCTGTGCGATGGCGCATTGCCGTACAAGCCGGATGCCCGGCACTTCATATTCCCAACGGGGTGTGTATTCCATGGAGAAGGCAGAAAGATAAGAAAGTCCGTTTTCAGCGGGAGTGCCATCGGCATATTCCTGCGAGGAAAGATAGTAAGAACTATCATCTACAGTAATAGATTCCTGCAGGTGATGTACCATGTTAATACGCACATTAGGGGCTTTCACTGCAGCAATCAGAATGCCTTGATCTGCTCTGGGGGCACCGTAAGCGGAGGATACAGAGCAATAGCCGCCAAGTCCGCCCGTCAGAAGAAAGGTATTTTCTCTGGCCGCAGCATCTGCTTGCAGCGCTTCTTTTGTGTAAGTAAACTTCATGGCAGCAGGCTCCTTTAGACCACGGACTTTCGAAATGTTTTGTGCTTTCTCAGTATAGTCCTTTTTCTGATTCCCGTCAAGAATCAAAGATTTATTCCATGTTTTCTGTAAAAATTACCAACTATTAAACAGTTTTTTTGTGCGTTATTCCTTTCTTGTTTTGCAGCCAATCGTAAAAACGAAACAAAACGAAACTTTTTTACGGAAATTTCGTGGTTTTTGTTTACTTTTCATTTCCTCCTGTGTTATAATGGCAAAAAGAAAAGGAGGTGCTGAATATGGCAACACTGGATGATATTGCCAAAGCCTTGGGCGTATCGAAGGGCACTGTTTCCAAGGCGTTAAATGGTGCCAAGGATATCAGCAATACGATGCGCCAATCTGTTTTGGAAAAGGCAGTGGAGATGGGGTATTCCCGGGTCTCCCGCAGTGCCAATCCACTGCGGATCGCGCTGTTCATTACAAACATGGAATACACAAAGCCGGATGATTTTGGTTATGATCTGGTAGCCGGCTTCCGTAAGGCAGCAGAACCTGCAGGTTTCTGTGTGGAGATCATTCCGCTAACACTGAAGCTGCAGGAGGAGATCCCCTATGATACCTTTATGGTTCGGGAGAATTACTGCGGCGGCCTGTTTTTGGGCCTGCATATCAGTCAGGATCCCTGGATGGCGGATATGAAGACCTGCAGAACGCCTACAGTACTGTATGATAATCATGTCAGCACCAATCCTAACGTGACCTACATCGGCACCAACAATCAAGAAGGTATGGAACTGGCTATTAAATATTTGAAATCGTTGGGACATACGAAAATCGGCTATCTGACATATGAACTGCGGTCCTATATTTACCAGCGGCGCTACTATGCTTTTTCTCAGGCTATGGAGGAAAACGGATTATCTTTCGAACCGGCTATGAGCGGAAGCGCCCGTCATGTCAGCGATTGCCTGACCCAGCATTTGCCAAAACTGTTGGAGCAAGGCTGCACAGCTATTGTCTGCAGCCACGATATTCTGGCCCACAGTGTTATGGTCCATTGTAAGGAATTGGGGTTGCGTGTACCGGAGGATGTGAGTATTCTGGGATTTGATGACATCCCGCTGTGTCGCTACACCATTCCACCACTGACCACAATTCGGCAGGACCGCATGAATTTAGGAAAAAGTGCTTTTTATGCGCTGACCAGTCAGATGAATCATGTGTGCGTCAGTTCGCTGCTGCTTCACGCAGAGTTGATTGTCAGAGGTTCCTGCGCATCGGTAACAAAAGCATAAAAAAGTGGGGGCATGCATCTCATGCCCCCACAATATTATTTTGTGCCCGCGAAGGTGTTGTTAACATCCGCAACCACAGCCTCCGTAGCCGCCTTTCTGCGGGAGGTTGCTACACGCTTCATCAGCTCTTCGTAGTATACATCCTCATCGAAAGGAATATCAATGGTTTTGCTCAACCAGTCGGACAGGTACATGGCGTTGGCAAGGGTCAGACCGTTGATACCCTCTTCACCACCGGCAACCAGCGGTTCACCCCGCAGGATTGCGCCGCCCCATGCACGGATGACAGCAATATGTTGCAGATTCTCTCCGTCCAGCTCCGGATCAATTTCGGTCCGTTCCGGAGCTCCGAAGGGCACAGTATTGGTGCGGGAGAATTCCGGTTCGCTGACGGCGAATTCCCAGACTCGCAGCTTGTCATCCTCTGCTACCAGCTTGGCCTTGTCCATCTGGATCTCAAAGCGGTTGGAACCATAGCCATCACCGGTTGTGGTGATGAACACACCGGTAGCGCCGTTTTCGTACTCAGCATAGACGGTTACATCGTCTTCCACCTCGATATCGTGCCACTTGCCGTACTTCATGTGGGCGTTGATGCTCACGGGCATGCCGCAGATCCACTGCCACAGGTCCAGCTGATGGGGGCACTGATTCATCAGAACGCCGCCGCCTTCGCCGGACCAGGTAGCCCGCCAATCGCCGGAATCGTAGTAAGCCTGGCAGCGGTACCAGTTAGTGATAAGCCAGTTGGTGCGGCGGATCTGACCGTACTTACCGGACTGCACCAGCTCCCGCATTTTCCGGTAGACGCAGTTGGTGCGCTGATTGAACATCATGCCGAAGATTACGTCGTGCTTCTTGGCCTGCTCATTCATCCAGCGGACCTGCTTGGTGTAGACACCGGCAGGTTTTTCCACCAACACATGGATGCCGCGCTCCATACAGGCAACAGCATACTTTGGATGGTCATAGTGGGGAACGGCCACGATGCATGCATCGATCATACCGCTATCAAACATGGCCTCCGCGTTATCGAAGTAAGCAATTTCCGTGCTCAGATTTTCCTTGGCCCATTCAATGCGCTTGGGATTGTGGTCACAAATGGCGGCCAGTACAAAGTCCTCAGCCTCACCGGCCAGGATCTTCTTGGAGTACATAGTACCCTGATTGCCGATGCCCAAAATACCAAGTCTGATCTTTTCCATGATGGTTCCTCCTTAATCAAGGCCTAAGGCCCGCAGATTGTCATAGCTGCGCTTCAGACAAGCAAAGGGATCTTCTCCATGGCAGAAATCCTGCTCTACCAGCAGATACTCTGTTCCCGCATCGGCTGCAGCATTGACCACCGCCTCGAAATTAATATTGCCATCACCGACAGCAGCGATCTTTTCCATAATGCTCTCTTTCTTGGTGTACCGGAAATCCTTCAAATGGATGCAGGGAATACGGCCTTTCAGTGCCTTGATATAGTCAACAGAATTGGCACCGCCGGCCTGAATCCAGAAAGTATCCAGTGTGAAGCCCATTTCATCCGGAGCAAAGTCTTCCGCCATGTGCTGCAGAATGGTTCTGCCATCCAGTTTGGCAAACTCATGGGCGTGATTGTGGTACATGAAATACAGACCCTTTTCCTTCAGCGCTTTGGTGATGGGCTTGTAGATCTCCAAAAACTGTGCATAGTCATCGGCAAGGCTGTCCTCATCAAATTTGAAGAAACCAAGACCTACATTGCTGCAATCAAAGGCTTTATGATCGGCACATACCTGCTCCAGCTGCTCTTGCAGCTTTTGGGGTGCGGTGTGGGTCAGAACACAGCGCAGACCGTTGGCGGCAAGCTGCTCTTTTAGCCAATCTGCTTCGAATTCACAGGTACCGGAGATCTGTACGGTGGTGTAGCCGATGTCTGCGACCTTTTTCAAGGTTGTTGCCAAGGAAGGTAAGTCCCTGCAGTAATCTCTGACGGTATATAACTGCGCGCCGGTTTTCATATATTATCCCTCCAAAAGTTTTTTTAAGGTGTTTGCGGCATAGTCAAAGGCATCTTCGGAAGTGGCAAAGGACATGTTTCCTACGATGCTTTCGTCTCCCTCTTGCTCCAGACCTTTCAGTCCGATGAAATCAAACAGATGGGGTTCCAGCGACAGAACCTGTCCGCCCTGGGCATGGTATTTGGCAATCAAAGCAGGCAAATTGCCCGCACCCATACCGGGAGGGACAACACTACCGTTAGGCAGGGCGTCCTTGATATGCATATAGTGGACATAAGGATGTAACATCTCCCAAGCCTGCGCGGTATCCTGCCCGCACTGGATAAAGTTAGCGGGGTCAAAGACGGCCTTTAGCTGCGGCACAGCCTGGTGAATCTCCAGACAGCGCTTTGCAATGTCGCCATAGATACCTTTCTCATTTTCGTGACAGGCGGTAACGCCGTACTCGGCTGCGGTTTCAGCAAACTGGGCCATCCGTTCCAATACCAAATTCCGGTAGTCTTCCGGATTACGGTTTTTTGGGATGAAGAAACTAAATAAGCGAATATTGGACGTGCCGAATTCGCCTGCCAGCTCCAGTGTGTGGCGGTACAGATCCATATGTGCCGCAAAATCTCCGTCAATGGCGATCTTGCCGATGGGCGAGCCGATGGACCACAGCTTCAGACCGTTATCAGCCAGAATGCTGGCAAGCTCCCTTGCTTCGGCAGCTGTCAACTGCGTAACATTTTTGCCCTCCAGATTGCGGATCTCCAGATAAGAAAGACCGTTGCGTTTCAGCGCATCTATTTGACCGGAAAAGGCGTTACTACTCTCATCAGCAAATGCGGAAAACTGAAATTGCATAAGGTTACCTCCTGTTGGTGTTGTATTCAATCTAATTATATAGCATTACGATTTGCAATTCTATTGATAAAACAATGAAAATAGATTGCAAAAATTGTCATGATTGATTATAATGCATCTGGGGTGATAGCGATGGATAAACACTATACGTATAGTGATTCGGATCTTAGTATTGTTCACGAGTACTCACAGGTGCCGGATCAATCCAAATTCGTGCTCCATACCCATCCGCGGGCTGAGATCTACTACTTTGTAAGAGGTGCAGGCGTATTTCACATTGAGGGTAGTGCCTATCCGCTGCAAAGCGGTGACCTGCTTTTGATGCAGGGTGCGGAATCACACTATATTGAATTGGATAAAAGTCAGCCTTATGAGCGTAAGGTGCTGCATTTTGATTTGAACATGCTCAGCGCAGTGGATCCAAAAGGCGTTTTGCGTGCACCCTTTCTGAACCGGCAGCTGGGAAAACAGAACTTGTATAAGCCAAGCCAGTTTCTGGGCGGAAGCTGTGAGCATTACTTTGATACCATGATGACCCCTTTTACCGATCCCAGAGTCAGCGTGTTTGCGGGATTGATTCCGTTGCTGCATGAACTGTGTCAGCTCCAAGGCATCTCTGATGACATGCCAGATCCCATTGGCTATCAGATTTTACGATATCTGAATCAGAATTTAAACAATCAAATTTGTTTGGATGACATCTGCCAAAAATTCTTTATCAGCAAATCCCAGCTTTGTCGGGTGTTTCGGGAAAACACAGGTGTTACGGTCAAGCAATACTTGTCGGCGAAGCGGTTGGTACATGCAAAGCAGATGATAGATGCCGGAGTGCCTCCAACCCATGCTTATCTGGAATGTGGATTCAATGACTATTCCAGCTTCTACCGTGCCTATGTGAAGTACTACGGAATGGCGCCTACTTGCAGAAACCAAAAATGAACAAAGACAGCCTGCGGAATGCTTCCGCAGGCTGTTTGCTTATACATTGTGGCCATGTTCGGCGGCAGATTGGAGCAGCTTCTTTTTCCATTTGCCGATGCGGAACACGATGATGGACATCACCATACCCAAAGTCCAGGATACCAGCAGGGAGGTAAAGATAGAAACCGGCTGGCCATTGAGATAGGCTTCGTTCTTTGTGATTGCTGCCATGATATAGGCTGTGGGAATACGGAGCAAAATGGTGGAGATAATGGAGATCCACATGGGGGTCACTGTATCACCGGCACCGCGCATAACGCCGCCCAGAACTTGGGTCACAGAAATACAGATATAACCAACAGCCAGTACCCGCATCATCCGTACAGCCAGATCGATCAGTTCCTGTGTGTCGGTGAAAATATCGAACAGATACTTTCCGCAGAACAGCAAAATCGTGGTAATAGCGGCGGAAACACACAGTGCCATGATGGATCCCTGTTTCACGCCCTTATGGACTCTGTCAAGCTTGCCGGCGCCTACATTCTGTCCTGTATAAACACTCATGGCTTGTCCAAAGGTCATGTTAGGCAGCATTGCAAAGCCGTCTACACGCATGACGATCACGTTGCAAGCAATGACCGTTTCTCCCATGGAGTTGGTCAGAGATTGCACTACCATACCGGCAGTGGCCATAATGGCCTGTGTAATACCGGAGGGGATGCCGATCTTTAGTATACGTGTGGCCATGGCGGGAATCAAACGCATTGTCTTTAGATTCAGATCAAACAGGTCACGCATCCGCATCAGTTTCCAATAGCAAAGCACAGCGGAGATTGCTTGGGCGATTACAGTGGCCAGTGATACACCGGGGACACCCATGTTAAACTTAGCAACAAACAGCAGGTCAAGACCCACATTCAGCGCTGCAGATACCAACAGGAACATCAGTGCGGTAAAGGAATCGCCCAGACCACGAAGAATACCGGAGAGCATATTGTAGAAGAAGAAACCGGCAATGCCGTAGAAATAGATCTTCAAATAATCCGTACACCAGTTAATGATGGAGTCCGGTGTGCCCAGTAGTTCCAAAAACGGGCGGGTGATGATGGGGCCGACGACCATGATAAAAAGAGTGGCCAACGCTGTCAGAGAGATACAGTTACCGATGGAGGAGGAAAGACCTTCCCTGTCTCTGGCACCGAAATGCTGGGAGATCACGATGCCGGCGCCGGTGGAAATGCCCACAAACAGGGCCAGCAGCAGATTCAAAATGGGCATGGCGCTGCCGACAGACGCCAACGCATTGTCGCCTACGTAGATACCGACAATGACGGAGTCTGCAGTGTTATAGAGCTGTTGGGCGAAGTTACCCAGCAGCATGGGAAAAGCAAATTCGGCAATTCGCTTCCATGGGGACCCCAGAGTCATATCCCGGGCAGAGAACAAAGCTTTGATACTCACGGTTCTATCTCCTTTTCAAAACTTCGAATATTGTATCGTATTTGGAGGAAAAATGCAAGGTAAATAACAGCCAGCCGGCATATCCGGCTGGCTGTTGATCATCAGTTCTTGGGGGCGCGCTTGCGGGTCAGATAGATATCCAGCTTGTCTTTCATGTTGCCGGGAATCTCACGACCAACGGGGCAGCGGACACTGTTTGCCATCCGGTCGGTGAAGGCAACGATGAAAGTGATATCCTTTTCCATCTGCTCACCGCTCATCAGAGCCATGGTATCGTAGCTGTTGTGAATGGTACCGGTGGGAGGGGGTGCGATCCGGGCAAAGGACAGTGCGGGAACACCCTTGTCGGCAAAGGGCGTGGAGTCGCTGGAATACACATCCTGCCGCACGGCAATGGGGAATCCCACTTCGTTACCGAAGTATTCCAGGTACTTGACCAAAGGCTCTTCGGTGGTGCAGCAGCCGATGAATTTGCCCATGATGCAGCCGATCATATCCAGGTTGATGTTCAGAGCGAACTGCTTCAGATTCTCCTCCTGTGCGGCAACATAAGCCTTAGCACCAAGTAGACCCCTTTCTTCGCTGCCGCACCATACAAAGCGCAGGCCGTAACGGTGGGGGTGATCCTTGAAGTAATCGGCAATGCCCAGCAGACCCACGGAGCCGGACATGCTATCGTAAGCACCCTGGGACAGGTATGAGGAATCATAGTGCGCGGTGAGGACGATGTACTCGTCGATCTGACCGGGCATGTCCAGCACCACATTGTGGGAGTTGCCCTTGTATTCTTCCTGCTTGAGGACGATCTTAGCCGTTTCCACGCCCTTGGCGATCAAGGCAACGGCGGACTTGGCATTGATGTTGACACCGGGGATCTTGTTGCCCTTGCTTACATGGGGGCGCAGCTCCCGCTGGTCAATGTCACAGTCAGCATAATTTACATTGCCGTCATAGGTCACAAAACCGACAGCGCCGTTTTCCAGAATATCCTGATACATCCAGTAGCCCAGATAGCCGTCGATCATGACGATCTTACCCTTGCACTGGGACAGGCTGTAGGCGTCGGTGCTGCGCAGGTAATAGAAAGGCGCTTCGACTTCTGCGCTGCCTGCATTGAAGTAGCCCTTGCAGGGGATCGCTACACCGTCAGCCATGAAAACAGCTTCTTGAATGGTAGCCATTTCTACCTCAAAAGGCTCAATGGTGGCTTCCAGACCCATCTCGGCGCAGCACTGTTTCAAATATTCGGCACACTGCAATTCCTCAGCGGTACCGCCCATGCGGACATAGGCAGTATCTTCAAAGATCTTCGTGATTTTCTTGGCATCCATAAGATGTACCTCCCGTATGTAGATGGGTACATAGTACAGCAAGATAGTTGTTTTTGCAACTATTTTTTCAAGAAACGGCAGGCTTGAGGAGCAAGCCTGCCGTAATATTACCAGTTGATCTGCCAGCGTTCGGAATACTCTGTGCGCTTGGCATCCTGCGCAGCGCCGCTTCCTATGGTGCTGTGATGCTGCTTTTGCTTTAAAAGGGCATCATATTCCCCTTCATCAAAAGGAATTGAAATGGGCATGTTGCCCTTCCAGGTGGAAAGATAGGCTGCGTTTTGAATGGTCAGTTCGTTGATACCGTCATAACCCGGTGCCAGCAGCGGCTCGCCATGTAAAATTGCGTTGGCAAAGTTCTGCAGGATCTTTTGATGACCGTGTGTTTCGTCCTCTTCTTTGATCTCTGTATAGTCCATGGGAATATGGGCAAAGGAAGCATCGGAGTGCTCGCAGAATGTCCGCTCATCTTCCTGCAAGCGCCACCATTTCAGTGTACCGTTTTCCAAAACCAGTTTTCCCTTGCTGCCGGAGATCTCCAACCGGTTGGTGCCGGGGTACTCACCGGTGGAGGTGACAAAGATGCCCTCCGCTCCTCCGGGGAACCGGGCAAAGATGGTAGCATCGTCCTCTACTTCGATCCGGTGATACTTGGCCTCGGTGCAAAAGGCGGTGATTTTCTCCGGCATACCGCAGATCCACTGCCAAAGATCCAATTGGTGTGGTGCCTGATTGACCAGAACGCCTCCACCTTCACCGGTCCATGTGGCCCGCCATGTGCCGGAATCATAGTAATGCTGGGTGCGGTACCAGTTTGTGATGATCCAGATGGAACGCTTGAGTTTCCCAAGCTGGCCGGATTGCACGATCTCTCTGGCTTTTGCAAACAGTTTGCCTGTGCGCTGGTTAAACATGATCCCGAAAATTTTTCCGCTTTTCTTTGCCGCTTCGCACAGGGACTTTCCTTTGGAAAGGGTAATGTCCATGGGCTTTTCTACCAGCACATGCTTGCCTGCGGCAAATGCCTCGATAGCAATGTCACTATGGCTGGGATGGGGAACTGATATGATCACCGCATCAATGTCAGGATTTTGCAGGAGTTCCCGGTAATTGGTGTAAAAGGGAACACCGGGGAAATTCTCAGCCATTTCCTGTTTCAAATGTTCCTTCTGATCACAGATTGCGGCCAGCACTGCGCCGGCAACGCCACCTTTAAAAATGCAGGTGGTGTGGACAAAGCCGATATTGCCGATGCCAATGACACCGATTCGCAACATATTGTTTTTCCGTTCCATACTGCGTCACCTCCGGTACTTTCTGTCATTATACGGCGGCGTGCAGAAATGTGGAATTGCATTCTTTCGGCACTACATTGCAAAAAGAACAGTTTATGGGAATCGACACAGAATTACGTACACAGACATATATTGCAGTGGGAGGTGAAAAATATGTCAATCTTTGGTTGTAACTGCCGTAACCGCTGTGTACTGCTGGCTGTCATAGCAAGTATCATTATTGGAATCGTGGCTGCATTCTTGCTGATCACCGGTACCATTACTGTCACGCCCGTCTTTTTAATCGTGGCCTTTGGTATTGCTGTGGCTGCTCTGGGAGTTCTTGCGGTCACGACCGCATTGGTGCGCAGGTACGCGGGCGCTTGCCTGTGTACGGCGCTGCAGACGGTCTTGACGGGGATTCTGGGTACAGTGTTGCTGTCCGTGGTGCTGTTGGCAGTAGGAATCGTTGCTACCAGTGTGATCAGCGCGATTCTGGTGGGGCTGGCTGCCGGTTTCTTTGCGCTGACTATAACAGCGGGCGCCTGCTTCATCCGGTGTCTGGCTGATTGTGAGGAGTAAAAGCCTCCCCGGGGTGTGAAATTTCCGCCCCGGGTACATAAATAGTACTGGAATATTTTACGACCATAGGTTATACTGATTTGCGGAAAGTATAAACGCAGTGAGGGAGTCAGGATGAAGGCGAAGACAAATAAGGCATGGTTTGACAGCGTAGAATTTGAGAGTAATTTCCACACGGAAGAACCATTGGGAGCTTTCTGCGGGGAGAATGGAACACACTTTTTCCTTTGGGCACCTACGGCCCAGCAGGTGGCGATCCGGTTGTATCAGGCCGGAAGCAATGCACCTGTTATGGAAAAAATCTTTATGAAGAGGGGCGACAAGGGAACATGGTCCTACGCCACCACCCGGAATCTGGATGGTTGGTACTATGACTATGAAGTGACGGTAGACGGTGTGACACGTGCAAGTCAGGATCCCTATGCCAAAGCTTGCGGTGTCAACGGCCAAAGGAGTATGGTTATTGACCTAAAGAAAACAGACCCGGTCGGTTGGGAAGAGGATCATGCCCCTGCCGCTATGCCAGAGCAGGTGATCTATGAGCTCCACGTAAAGGACTTTTCCTGGGATAGGGCCGGTGGCTTTGAAGAAGCTGACCGGGGTAAATTTACCGCACTGTGCCGCACCGGAACTACACTGCACCGTGACGGTGTTCATCCTACGGGTCTTGACTATCTAAAGCGGCTGGGTGTGACCCATATTCAGCTTCTGCCTATCTACGACTACGGCTCCGTGGACGAGACCCAGCCGGAAAAAGGCTACAACTGGGGTTATGACCCAGTCAATTATAATATTCCCGAGGGTAGCTATTCTTCCAACCCCTACCGGGGAGAGGTGCGCATCCGGGAACTGAAGCAGGCCATTGCCGCACTGCATAAGCACGGCTTCCGGGTGATCATGGATGTGGTGTACAACCACACTTATGATCTGGAATCTCCGCTGTTTAAGACCGTTCCCTGGTACTACTACCGACAGGACGAGAAGGGTAAGACTTCCAACGGCTCCGGCTGTGGCAACGATATTGCTTCTGAGCGGAGTATGTGCCGCCGATATATTCTGGAATCCGCCCTTTATTGGGTGGAACAGTACCACATTGACGGTTTTCGGTTTGACTTGATGGGTCTGCTGGATGATACCTTGATGAATCGCCTGCAAGAAGAACTGGACAAGCGGTACGGCGTTGGGGAGAAATTGGTGTATGGTGAGCCTTGGAGGGCAGATCATACATATGCCAGAAAAGACACCCTTCTTTGCGATAAGGGAAGCTTGAAAAAGATCCATCCACAAATCGGTGCTTTTTGTGACGATACCCGGGATGCAATAAAGGGTAGTGTGATGAATGCGGAGAGTGTCGGGTTTGTCAACGGCGGCAGGATAAGCGCGGATATTCTGCACAAGTGCGTTGCGGGCTGGGCAGGGGAGTACGGTGATTACCGGACACCTTATCAGACGATCACCTATCTTTCCTGCCACGATGATTGGACGCTCTGGGATAAACTAATCTACACTATGGATCCGGATAAGGATTTTCTGGGAAGCGCAGCCAACATCCAAAAGGCCAACCGGCTGGCAGCTGCCATCAACTTTTGCTGTCAGGGAAGACCCTTCTTCCTGTCCGGTGAGGAGTTTGGCAGGACTAAGGGTGGCATCAAAAACAGCTACTGCTCCAGTGCGGAAGTTAATCAGTTGGATTGGCGCAGAGCTTGGCAAAATCAGAGTCTGGTGGATTACTACCGGGGATTGATCGCGTTGCGGTTGCAGATGCCCGGCTTGCAGGACAAATCGGATAAGGCCCATGGGCGGATCCTATGGTCGAAAGATATGGAAAACAATGCAGCAGCCGTGTGTCTGGATAACAGAGGAGATGGCAGTAAGTGGGAGAACCTGCTGATGATCTTCAACTGTGGCCAGCAGGCGCAGCAGCTTTCCCTGCCGGAGGGGAAATGGCAGGTGCTGGTGGACGGTGATTCTTCTTTCCAATGGCAGATGCATATCGGCATCAGTGGCAGTTGCACAGTGCCGCCTAAGAGCGCTCTAATTCTGGGTAAACTGCCGGAGTAACCCCATAAACAATAAAAAATCTGCACACCTTGTGGTGTGCAGATTTTATTATGTAAGGAATTATTCCTTGGTCAGGCTGCCCTTCTTGGCGCGGGTCTTGCTGTACAGGAACAGCAGCAGAGAGCCGATAACACCGGCGGAAACAGCATTGGTCAGAGCGGCAACAACACCCTGGGTGAAGACCAACTCTACAGGCTCGGAGTAGATCACGATGTCCAGAACGGGAGCAACGATGATCCATGCAACGACGTTAGCGATGACCTGGGTGATGTTATAAACCAGCAGATCCTTCTTGGACAGGATGCCGTCTTCTACATGCAGCTTTGGGTAGACCAGGCCGATGATGAAGCAGCAGACGCCGGAAGCGATAATCCAGCTCCACCATGCGCCGTAGCTCAGGGAGTCGGAGATGAAGTGACCGATGAAAGCCATCAGGAAGCCGGCGATGGGACCAAACATAGCAGCAAAGAAGCCGCCGATGCCGTAGCAGGTCTGAATTTCAGTGGAGGGCAGGCCGGTGGGGATCTTGACATACATCATCAGCACGGTGAAGAGTGCTGCGCCCAGTGCGGTGCCAACCAGAGTCTTGGTGTTGAAGCCAAACAGTTTCTTGTTCATAGAAGAACCTCCAGTTTCTTTCCATATATTTGCGGATTATCCGCTCTTCCCCCAAATTATATCATGGGAAAATTACTTTGTAAAGACCACAGTCCACTCAGGACCGAACCAAAGATCATATTTTTGACACATGCTGCCCTGGCTGACAGCCATAGCTACCTTCATCAGCTCGTTGTTGTAGATCATGGGTTCGCCCTTTTGGGCGAAGCCGAAGCTTTGGTGGAAGAGGACTGTCTCATCAAATACGGGTGTGCCGTCACGGAAGATGGTGGCATGGACCATATCCCCGTATGCGAAGCCTGCTTCCAGGAACTTTTCCAGGGGGATATTGGACCACAGATTGCCGAAGTTGGGGTCGCAGATCTCAAAGTAGCCTTTAACGCAGCCAGGAGCGATTTCAGGCTCAAAGATGGGATGCTCCACGATCTCATCCACGGGATACTCGGGACCCACACCTTCAAAGTCGATGATGCCGCTGGCAAGTCTTGCGGCGCAGTAACCGAAGAGGTCACGGCCGTGGAAGATG
>JAZOLX010000079.1:0-5416 GCA_045653485.1 Faecousia sp.
CTACCGGATCAATGATCCATTGAGTTTTGTTCTCCGGATCTTTCACATAGCCGTAGGGCGGATGGGTTGTCAACGGCACACCCCGTTCTCCCTTAGCTTTATTGACAGCACGAATCTTCCGACTGGTATCCCGGGCATAGAATTCGTTGAACCAATTTTTGATTCCGGCGAAGTCGTTGTTGATACTAGTGGGATCTGCGGTATCATAATTGTCCGTAATAGCAATGTATCGGACACCGTGCTGCGGGAATATGAAGTTGGTGTACAGTCCGGTCAGAGAAGAATTTCTTCCCAGTCGTGAAAGGTCTTTTGTAAGACAAACAGCCACATTACCGGATTCAATTTCATCCAGCATTTTCTGGAAACCGGGTCGCTCGTAACTGGTTCCGCTGTAGCCGTCATCCACAAAGAATACCGGATTTGGGAACCGGTGTTCCTTGGCGTATTGCAGCAGCATGGCCTTCTGGTTTTCGATAGACAGGGATTCTCCCTGCCGCGCGTCCTCCTGGGACAGTCGGCAATAAAGGGCAGTGATTTTCTTGTTTGTTGCTCCCATCATGTTTGTTTCCTCCTTTGGTGGAGCAACTGTCGGTACAGGATTGGTTGGTTCTATTATACCGGAAAAAGCCATATCTGTCATTGGTCATCCTCCAGTTTTTCGCTGAGTTTTTCTGCGAGCATCCGCTCTATTTTCTTTGTAAATAATTCTGTTCCCTCATAGCTTCCGGAGACCTTGTAGACAGTACCGGCAATCTCCTGTGTCATGATAAACTCCGGTATCCAGTAGGCAGAAATATTCTTCACATGGATATTTCCATTTTCATCGAAGAAGCATTCCTCCGGCAGTTCCCGGTGGGATGGTTCGCATTTTGCGTAGGGATCCGGATTTAAAAAATGATAACAAGGAATTTCTTCCGGACTGCTTTCGAGAGTATCCATCCATTCTTCCAGTTCCTCCGGTGTCATATCGATAACGCTTTTATCCTCGCTCATTAACAGCCTTCTTTCCGCAAAAGGGTTGCGTTCACTTTTGCAATTTTCTGGGTGTGGTCAAATTATAGCATGGGTATAGGTGCAATAAACCGGACCGAATCCCGGCGTGGCACAAAAGCTGTCGACAGGTAACGCTTTTGGAAGAAAAAAGTGTTGCGGCACAAGGGGAAATTTTGATGAAACCGCATCCGGAATACAAACATACTACCCCTTTCAAAAACGGGGGTTAAAAGCGTTACAAACCCATCACTCATCGCTCACGGATGAGTGACGAACAACTTTTATCTTGATTTGTCCTATTGTCAGGTGTTTTGCTATCGATTTAGATTGGTGATTGACAGATGTATTTTGCCATGTTATCATATCGATAGTTATCAATAGGAGGTGTGGCTGAAAGCATGAATGAAAAGAACATAGCTGTGGTTTTTAAAGCACTTGGCGATGAGAACCGAATTCGTATTTTGAAGCTGCTTCGGGGCGGTGAGTTGTGCGCCTGTCATCTGCTGGAAGACCTGAATATCAGCCAACCCACCTTATCCCACCATATGAAGATTCTCTGCGATGCAGGTATCGTGATCGGTCGAAAAGAAGGAAAGTGGATGTATTACCGCATCTGTTGTGATGGTGTCTGCTCCTTGCGCAACATGCTGCAGGAGTTACTTTCTTCCGAAAACCTTCCTGCCAACTGCAACTGCCATAAATAAATCAGCCGCACCATATGGTCGGCTTTTTTATAAACCTACGTATCGATACATCTAAATATAACTATATGAAAGGGCGATGTAAATGTGGACATTTATTCAAGATGAGCTTTTGGGCATGCACTGGCTGAACCGGCTGATCGGCAGCATTGTTGCCGCAACAGGTCTCGATCCCGCCAGCAAGGTTGGAGGAAGCATTCAGTTTTTCTTCTATGACACCATTAAAATCATGGTGCTGCTGGGATTCCTAATTCTTCTGATTTCTTATATCCAAAGCTACTTCCCTCCGGAGCGGACAAAGAAGATCCTTGGCAGATTCCACGGAATCGGAGCTAACTGTGTTGCCGCTCTGCTGGGTACTGTAACCCCCTTCTGTTCCTGTTCTTCTATCCCTTTGTTTATTGGTTTCACCGGCGCTGGTCTGCCCCTGGGTGTTACCTTCTCGTTCCTGATTTCTTCTCCTATGGTAGACCTGGGAAGTCTGGTGCTGCTGATGAGCATCTTCGGCTGGAAAGTCGCCGTTGTCTATGTGGTTCTCGGACTGGTTATCGCTGTGGTTGGCGGCACCATGATTGAAAAGCTCCAGCTAGACGATGAAGTGGAAGCATTTATCCGCCGGGGCAAGGCAATGGATATACCCCAGGAAGAACTGCATTTCAAAGATAGAGTCCAGTATGCCTGGGAGCAGGTAGTAGAAACCGCAAAGAAGGTATTCCCCTATGTGCTGCTGGGTGTAGGCATCGGCGCCGTTATCCACAACTGGATTCCGGAGGAATTCATTGTCAGGCTTTTAGGTAGCAACAATCCCTTCGGCGTGGTCCTGGCAACCGTGGCCGGTGTTCCCATGTATGCAGATATTTTCGGTACGATCCCCATTGCAGAAGCACTTCTTGCCAAGGGTGCGCAGCTTGGTGTGGTGCTGAGCTTTATGATGGGTGTTACCACCCTGTCCATCCCCTCTATGATCATGCTCCGCAAGGCCATCAAGCCGAAGCTGCTGGGTATCTTCATCGCCATCTGCACCGTTGGCATCATCATTGTCGGTTATTTCTTTAATGCAATCCAAGGAATTCTTATTTAACGGAGGTTTTATTATGGCACTGTTCAATCTGTTTAAGAAAAAGGAAGAAAAGAAGGCCCCCACTTGCTGCTGCAACGCAGAACCTCAGAAAGAAGAACACTCTTGCTGCTGTGGTTCTAACGAAAAAGCTGAACACTCCTGCTGTTGCGGCTCCCACGAGAAGGTAGAAACCTCTTGCTGCTGCGGTAAACCTGTTGACGGCATCTGCTGCATCAAGGTTCTGGGTGCCGGCTGCAAGGCCTGCCACGAGCAATATGACTATGCACTGGAAGCTGTCAAAAATCTGAATCTGGATGTTCCTGTGGAATATATCACCGATCTGGAAAAGATCATGGACTTCGGTGTGATGACCATGCCAGCCATTGTAATCAACGAAGCTGTGGCAACCGCAGGTAAGGTGCTGAAGACCCGCGATGTAGAAAATCTGCTGCGGGGTTTCCACAACTAATTGAACTAGAATCGAGGAATCATTGTGGATAAGAAAAAACTGTATGTTCTGACCGGCTTTTTAGGTGCGGGAAAAACCTCTCTTCTGCTTCATTTATTGAATCATCTGGAAGATCGAAAAATCGGTGTTATTCAGAACGAATTCGGCAAGCTGAGCATCGACGGCGAATTGGTCAACCGCAACGGAATTGAAATGGTGGAGATCAGCCGAGGCTCCATTTTCTGCTCCTGCCTGAAGCCGAACTTTACGCTGGCACTGGCACAAATGGGCAAAATGGATCTGGAATATGTGTTTGTGGAAAGCTCAGGATTGGCCGATCCGTCCAATATCGAAGAAATCCTGCAGGAAGTGTCTTCCCACTCTGGAGATGTCTATGATTTCAAGGGAGCCATCTGCTTGATTGACGGTGTAAACTTCCCCGAGCAGCTGGCAGATATTGAAACGGTTGACCGTCAACTTGCCCACTGCCATCTGGCGGTGATCAACAAGACGGATCTGATTGACGCTGTGCAGCTGCGAAATGTAGAAGCTGCTGTTCGAAGTGTGAACCCCCGGTGTGCGCTAAAAACCTGCATCAACGGTCAGGTCGATCTGTCTTTTATGGAGATGGATCTGATCTCTTTACAGTGGGCAGAAAACGAAGCGAGCCACAACACCGTTGACAACAAGCCGAAGACGATTTCTATGGAAAGCAGCGAAACCTTGTCCAGATCTGAGCTGACTGCATTTTTACAGGCTGTGCTGCCGGAATGCTTCCGGATCAAAGGATTCTTTCATCTGGAAGAGGGCTGGCATCAGGTGGATGTGGTAGAGAAGCTGATTGATCTGAAGCCTTGCGGTGAACGGGAATTGTCCCAGCTGGTGTTCCTTTCCAAGGTAGGCCCTAAGGTCATCCGTACCGTTGATGCCGCCTGGAGAGATACCGTCAACAAATCCATGAAATTGAAAAACTAAACAACATGAAGAAAGTGGCATTTATTTGCGTACACAATTCCTGCCCCAGCCAGATTGCGGAGGCTCTAGGCAAAAAGCTGGCAGCTGATGTGTTTGAAAGTTACTCTGCCGGCACGGAAACGAAACCCCAGATCAATCAGGACGCTGTCCGACTGATGAAGCAAACCCACGGCATCGACATGGAAGCCACTCAGCACAGCAAGTTGCTGTCCGATATTCCGGAGGTTGATGTGGTCATCACTATGGGCTGCAATGTGCAGTGTCCGTTCCTGCCTTGCTCTCACCGGGAGGATTGGGGATTGGAAGATCCCAGCGGCAAGAGTGACGATGCCTTCCTAGAGACAATCCGCAGAATTGAAGAGAAGATTCTCGATCTGAGAATTAGAATATTGTCTTGAACAGCATCGAAAGCTGAAGCATACTTTGCTGAATTAGGTGATAAACTATTCCATATTTGCGCCAGTAACAGCAAATTTCGTCAGTTCTCTTATTAGCAACATTGTAACGGCGCAAGCAATGCATTTGTAGGTACAAAATGCAAAAACCACCCATTTCCGCTGCTGCGGAGATGGGTGGTTTCGTGCTTGTTGAGGCTCCCGCCCCAATCCCTGGCGAACATAAATGTTCTGAGTAACACAGCCCTAACGGTCTGCGGCTACGCTCCTGTCGGAGCTAGAAAACAAGCGATGCCTGGATCAACTTGAATCGATCCAAACATCGCTCATTTTCATTAGTTAACCAATCCTGCCAGACAGATGCCGTAAATCAGTAAAATTTTGTTCATACTGGTTTACGAACACCCGGCTTTACCGGAGGGATTTTTCATTATAGCAGACGGAAAACCGGAAAAAAGATGAATTGCGAAATTGACTTTGCAGCTGGTTGCTGATATAATGAATTCCTAAAAATATGTCTGAATCTCAGACTGAAATATTGGAGCGTTACTATGAAATTTTTAAAGTACCTGTTCAGCTTCCTGCTTGCAGTCATCGGCCTGGGTGCCGCGGCGGCTGCGATTTTTTTGTCCATGAATTTTGTGGATGCAAAGCCCATGCTGCTGACTCCTCCGGATGTGGCAAGAAGCAAGGTCATCATGCTGATGAATGCGGTGGCGGAAGGTGACTACGAAGAAGCCAGCCAGACCATTTACGGCACTCCCAGTCTGGGCGTCGATCGGGAAGCCGGTGACGAAGTGGGTGTCATGATCTGGGATGCCTTCGAAGGCAGCGTGACCTATGA
>JAZOLX010000080.1:0-36978 GCA_045653485.1 Faecousia sp.
CCGCATACCGATCCAGAGCAGCATCCGCCACATTCTCCGGCAGGCCCTTCAGCTTCTCGCTGATGGAGTCCAGGTTCTTCTTAGCACTCTCGCTCATACGCTCACCTCCTCTTCTGAGTAGCCCTTCTCCTTAAACAGGCAATCCGTGCATACATGCTCCCGATTGTCCGGGCCGCCACGGCTTTCCCAGCCGGCCGCCACCGCCAGCCTTGCGGCCCGCTCGAAAGTAAACTCCGTTGCCAGCCGCTTTTCGCAGCAATCGCAGACCGGCGTATACTGGCCAAAATAAACCTCAATCATAATTTCCACCGTCCATCCTTTATCTTGTGCCTCCGCTCTTCTTTGCATCGATCAGAGTCACGATGTCGTAAAGCTTAGGGCCGTTATCCTGAAGAACTTGGTATACGCCACGGGCAAATGCTTCTATGATCCGCTCCCGCTCCTCACCAAGCGTCAATTGCGCCTGTTCCTCAATTCCGTGCATGATTTCATGCCACAGGGAAAGGCAGGCATATTCATGGGCACATTCTTCAGATATTGCTATCTCACATTCCATGTGCCGGATCTGACCAGCAAGCATGTGCAAACCATCGTTCATCCTGGATTCTCGGACGACTCGGTACTCCATTCCACCGATGCGGACGCTGTTAGGTATTTTCATTCGGCCCTCCTCTTTGTGTTGCAAACGCAATCATTTGTATTGTGAATACAATATAGCACAGCTTTTCTGCATTGTCAATACTGCTTTCGCAAAATTTTCTTCTTTTTTTGTATTGACAACGCATCGTCACTGTGCTATATTGCGGGTATGGAGGTGATTTGATGTACAGCATCAACGATCGAGTTCGTTTTCTTATGAAAGAACTTGGCAAGTCTCAAGAATCTTTTGGCAAAGGCATTCATCGCAGCAGAAGCGAAATCTCAAATATCGTTTATGACAAAGTCCTTGTAAAGGATGAGATCATTACCGCGATATGTGATTCTTACGGCGTTGACCGCATTTGGCTTGAAACCGGCGCCGGTGAGCCGTTCCGGCCTGCTGATCGCAATGAGCAGATCGCCAAGGTCCTGGCCCACGCGATCTCCGGCAACGACACCGCGAGAGATCGGCTGATCCGTGCTTTCTCACAGCTGCCGGACGAAATGTTCGACCAGGCAGAGAAGATCCTGGAAGAAGTTGTGACAAATCTGCAAAAAGAAAAGGAGTGACCGTTCTTCGGCCACTCCTTATTTTTGTTGACTATAAATTGTTTTATTGTTATTATTGGCGCAGGAGGTGTTTTTATGTATTCAATGGGAACGCAGATAATCGCAAAATCGAGAGTAACTTTTGTTTTTAACGGGTACGGTGACTTAACGCTAACTGACGCCTGCTTGTTTTGGAATAAGTCTGCCACTTCTTATCTTGCTTTTGGCGCAATGAGCGCATTGACCGCAGATCATGTTGTAATTCCTTTTAACAGCATTTCTCTTATCGACAAATACACCTATTTCCCCGGTGGTGGTTTGAAAATTATAAATAACGAAGGAAAAGTGTTTAAATTCTCTTTTAAGCACAAAAAGGATTTTGTTCTCTTTTGGAATTATTTGCAGTGCATCCGCAACAGATGATTTGCCGTCAATAAAAAGGGTGACCGTTAAACGGCCACCCTTTGTTTATTTTCTAAGGATACCCTGAGTTGCGATCAAAACCAGGCGAAGCTCCCGCTCCGAGGCATCGTCCAGCATTTTTTCGATATACTTACGTATATTGCGTTTATTTTCCATCCGCCCATCCGTAAGGCAGCCGCCCCCGGAGGGGCTTTTCCTTTTTTCTCTCCAATCTTTTTTATTTTTCATGGTACCATCCTCCTGTTCAAGATAAGCGTCAAGCGCTTTCATGAGGATGTTACCATAGTGCTTCGCCAGGGTCATTCCAGTCCGCTATCGATCAGGTACACGATCTGATAGATCATTTCCAGAATATCAGACGGCATCTCTTCCAGGGAATCCATGATGCACCGTTTCTTTTGTGTGTCATTCATCCCCCCTTCATTCCGTTTAGATATATGGCTCACCTCCTTTCAGTATTCCACTTCCTGGAGGAAGTCATAGATCTGCTCCACGGTGTAATCATCGGCATTCGGGAGCGCTTCCAGGATGTAATCCATCATGTCTCTGCGGTTGGTGTTTGACATTTTTCCTCCTTCTGATAATTTTTATTGAATTTTGACATTATTTATTGTATATTGATTTTATTCCCGTCTGCCGACCAGATAGGCCAGCTGATAAAACAGGCGCAAATCCCTGTCGCTCGCCCTTTCCAGCAGCTTTACGGTGTTTGTGATTACTTTGTTTCTATCCAATGCAGCCTCCTTTTTGTCAGATCGGATTATTTTTAATTGACCCGGCAGGTGTTCTGTCGCCAAACTTTCCACCCACCGGGTCTTGCTGGGGCTGGTTTCAGCCTACTTCATTTTCTCCAAGAAAACAAGACGGAGAAAATAGCAAATGCCGGTGTTTATTTTCCCATGCGTTTGCGAAAATTACCTATCAGGAGGCTGATACAGAAAAATGAACGATGTCATTACAGAAAATTGTAGTCTACAATCTCCTACCGGAGCGGTGCAAACACCTATTTCTGAGGTTTTTCCACCGATTGCCGCTCACAGATACGAAAAATGTATTACATGCAAGGATCTTGGCAAGAGTTGTGTCGGCCCGAAGCTTACCGCTTTGCGCACGATCAACAATGTGCGAGAATATCACCGCCGCCTTCGCAATTACCGCAAGATCACCATGAAGCAAATCTTTGAGCGCACTCACAGCGAGATCAGCGACGCCAGCGTGAAGGATTATTTCTCTCATGAGGATAAAGATTTTCGCTGGACTACCGTTGCGCTGATCGACAATGCCCTCACCGAGATCTGCAGTGAGCTGGCCGGCGTCCGGCCGGATGAGGTGCCACCCTGTCCCGCCACTTCTTCTGAGATTCGTGAGAAGATCGATTCCGTAACAGATAAGCTTCGCATTGCAGAAGAAGAATGCCTGGCTCTGCAGGCTAAGGTGGCAGCCAACAAAGGCAAACACATCGAGCAGATGAACGAATACCGGCAGGATCAGCAGGCCCGGGTGGAATATCTGAAGGACGATGTGCGGCGCTGGCGCAGAGTTGCTTTTGTTCTTCTAGGTCTTGTGGTAGTCACCGTTGCCGTGCTGGTTGCTGTTGTTGCGCTGAGCATGCTGGGGCATTAAAATTCACACACACATTTGCAAATAATAAAATCCCCCTCCCGACCGTAGCCAGGAGGGGGATCTAACAACCATTGCAGCAGAGCCGTGCTTTATGCTTTGAAAAGGTGGTAATGATTATGAAGAAATTTATTGAACGCAGTTTTACCGCTTTCGGTGTCTCCTTCTTTCTTTCGTTTATTGTATATCATATTATTCTTTCTTCTCACTTTCCCGTAAACGAAGCCAACGAGCTTATGGCTCCCGACTGGTATTTTCCTGTTGGAGGGATTGTCGGATTGGTTGTTGGTATTGCCGCCATAGTTGCAACCAATTCGATTTATAAAATTTTTGGCAAAAGAGTTATTCTAAGATACAACTATCGCATGTTTTCTGCAAGCCAAATTATGCATCAAGTGGACTGCATGGCCGGACTTGATTTTGAATATTGGTGCGCAGATCTTTTAAAGCGCATGGGCTTTTTTAATGTTGTTGTTACACAGGGCAGCGGCGATCAGGGAATCGATGTGCTTGCCACTAGGGACGGCTTAACATATGCCATCCAGTGCAAGTGCTACACCTCAGACCTTGGCAACACGCCCGTGCAGGAAGCTTACACCGGCAAAACGATCTACAAGTGCCAGGTTGCTGCCGTTATGACAAATGTACGGTTTACTGCCGGCGGAAAGCAAGCTGCAGATGCAACCGGCGTATTGCTTTGGGACAGAGACTTTCTTTTTAATGCAATCTCAACTTACTTCCCTCACACAAACAACGCCGCCACACAAAACCCCTTCTTTTTTCCTGTTGCAGATTTTGTTGTTAAGCGCTGCATTGTCAGCCCTACTGTTATTAGCAAGATCTTTAAGATCAGTAAAGCTGAATCTATGCAAATTCTTTACGACATGGAGCAAGCTGGCATGATTGGCCCCAATTACAAGAACGCTCCTCGTGAGGTTTACATTGACCCCAGAGAATGGCCATCTATCAAACTTCAAATGCTCAGCTAATATAGAAAGGTCTCGTTATGGCAAAGAAGATCAATTACGCCGATATGTTCACCCTTCGCAAGGATGGACGATATCAAGGCAGCTATACTGATTCCACCGGTCGGCATTATTTATATGACCGGGATCCGCAAAAGCTATACAATAAACTCCTGGAAGCGCAAGATCCAAACGCCCAAAAGGCCGCCACCTTTCAGGAGATTGCAGATGCGTGGCAGAATGATGCCTGGGAGAAGATCCGCGACGGCACAAAATCATGCTACGATTCTCCGTTTAACCGAGCCGTGGAGCGTTTTGGCGATCGGGTTGCCGTTGAAATTGAGCCGCACGAGATAGCAACCCACCTTCAAATCCTCAAGGCACAAGGGCTGTCCGCCAGCACAATCAAAAAGCAGAAGGTCGTGTACAAGCAGATTTTCCAGTATGCGATCATGGACAAAGTATACGGAAAAGAAATAAGGCATAACCCCGTGCTGAGTGTTAAGCTGCCAGATGGCCTCCCCAAGGCAAAGCAGAGGGAAGCACCGGAGGACGACATCGTAAAGAGCATCCGTTCCAGATCTGAAAGCGCCTACTTCGGTATGTTCGCATTCTTCCTCATCTGCACCGGCTTCCGCCGGGGCGAAGCCCTTGCCACTCAATGGCGAGACATTGACTTCTCCAAGGGTACGATCTGCTGCAGCGAAACCGTTTCCCACAGAACCGGCACCGCCAAAATTGCACCCCCAAAGACAGCCCAAGGCTATAGAGTAGTCCCCCTACTCCCTGCTCTTTCTGAATCGCTGGAGCGGCCGCAATGCGCAAAGGACACCGACTATGTGTTCTATGGCACGGATCCATCCAAACCCATGCCACAGAGCACCTATGATCGCAGATGGCTGCACTACTGCAAAGAGATGGGCTTTGTGACTGACGAGCCAGAGACACGGGTCAGCAAGCAAGGAAAAGTATATGTGGTTCACAATTACAAGCCAACGCTGACAGCTCATGATCTGCGGCACGGCTACGCAACAATGCTCTTTGAAGCGGATGTGGATGTCTACACCGCTAAGACGCTGCTCGGCCACGCTGACATCGAAACCACTATGGCGATCTACACGCACCTGCGCTCCCGGAAGAAAACCGCATCTATCGAAAAGCTGAAAGAATACTCTAAAACAGCTATATGATGTCGCTTTTGATGTCACGATTCGTTTTCCCATTGGTATTACTCGCTTTTTTACTGACTACGAATCAGTAGGTCGGGGGTTCGAGTCCCTTTTGCCGTACCAATTAAAAAACCTCGAAATCGCCCAGTTTTCAAGGCTTTTCGAGGTTTTTTCTTTTCTATCTCCGCATCTGCTCAAATCAAAAAGTGTCACAAATCATCAAATTACCGCAATAAAATGATGTCAAAATTGATGTCAAATAATTGTTCTAAATAATAGAACAACAAAACAAAACGCCCCGCCAAGATCAGAACGATCTTAGCGGGGCGTTTGTTATGCGTTATCGGGAGGTTTTGTGGCGTGCATTGTGGATTCGGGGGCGGGGCTTTCGATGGGGGTTGTGGCGTCTTCGTTCAATGTGCCGGATAACAGTTGCGCCGAATGGGGCGGATCTTCGGGCTGGGCCTTGGCCTGCTGTGTGCCGAAGTAGAAGGCGATCACCACCGTAAAGACGGTTAGGAAGTCTGCGCCGGAAATCACTCCGGTAAGGGCCAGGACGCAGAACACGATGGTAAGCAGCAGCGTCACGATTGTTTTTACCTTCAGCAGTGCTGCAAGGTTTTCAAAAAACTTATACATTATGTATCCTCCTTAATTAGGCTTATGGTATTGCTCCAGGTCTCCGATGCGGTGGTTAATTACTTTGATCTGCTCCTCTACTACCGGCATCCGCTGAGCAAAGTTGTTGTGCGCTCGGACTTCTCGGGTCAGCTCGTCAATCTTGGTGTCGGTAACTGCCTGTGCCACAGCAGCGGTTCTTTCGTTTTTCTTGGCAGTTACAAGAGAGGTAATCACAACTCCCGACAGAGACATTCCGCCGGTGATCAGAGCCACGATGATGGCCTCGCTCATACCATCACCCCCTCAGACAATTTTATGCAACTCATTTATGCCTGCCCTCCTTTAGTATTCCACGTCATAAAGGTCGAACAGAGCCTTGACATTCTCATTCTTGAGGATCTTCTTCTGCTGGCCTTGGTTAAGGGCATCGTAAAATGTTTGCAAGGCTTCCTTAGTGGTCAGCATTTTGTTGTCCACCGCCTTGGTCAGGTCTTGCTTTTTCATAACTCGACCCCCAATCTCCGCAGTTCTGCTTGGTAGTCTGCTTCGGTTGCTTCGTCCTCTGTAGGCTCTCGGTTCATCCGCTCCTCGGCTTCTTCTGCGGTGATTTCGTACCACTTAGATCCATCGTCACCCTTGCCCAAAACAATGGTCTCGCCATAAGTAGAACCGTCGGTGTATACCATGCCATCCTTTGCAATCAAAACATTATCCATAACGATTCCCCCTTACTTAATTACAAGTGTGACATTCTTGGCGGTAAGTGTTGCCTTTTGAGTTGGTGTCATTCTTTCGCCAACAGTTTTATGAACAGTAAAAGTAATTGCCGTTTGACCTGTCATATCGGCAAAGCCATCAACGGCAGATTGGATGGAATCGGCAGACAGACTTGAAGATGGTATTTCTATATCTACAAAAATAGAGCCTCTGGTGAATCGCACCTCAACCAGCTGTCCACAACTTCGGAACTTATTAAGAGTGCCTGTCGTGCTTTTCACATTTTCCAGGTTCAGTTCGCCACGGATATACTTTAAGCGAGAGCAATCTTGGAATGCATATTTGACAGCACTTGTGAATGTAAGCACACCGCCATTCAGTTCCGAAAAGTCGATTTCTTGAATAGTGGTATTCATAAACAAATATGTTCCACCAACTGCTCCATCGGTTTGCCCCTTTAAGGTCAGCTTAACAAGTCCTGTCGCTTGGTATATTGCATTTGTTAAGGTCTGCAATTTCTGCACAGGCAAAACCAGTTCCGTGTTTTCTGGAAAAGCAACACCTTGGAAAGTGTTGTTAAGGGCATAAACATACTTCCATGCTCCTGCGCCCTCGGTTTCAATTTCCCCAATCCTCTGTGGCACTTGCTCCAAGTTGTCGGCTGGGGATGCTCCCTTGGTTGGGAGTACGGCATTGCAATCGGTGAGAATGGCAGCGTTGGCGGCTTCTGCGGCCTCGGTTGCTGCGGTTTCTCCCTCGGAGTAGCCTTGGGCATAGCCACGCTCAAAACCGCCGTCGGTGGCGTTTATCACACGGCCAAAACTAGGATTGAAAGAACGAGCTCCGCTTAGATATCTAAAATCATACTTCATTCCAGCACCTCACGATTGAGGCGAGTTCCCACGGAGAAGGAAATCGGCTTGCTGGGGATTACCTCGCCGCCCATGGTGACCAGGACGATCTGAACCTGTGCGGACCTTCCATCCGTAAATTTCAGTGTATCTTCCTGGGTCAGATCTACGGTGCCGGAGGTGCCATTGATAGAACAATCCTCCTTCGTCTTGGAAAAACGCCAGGTCCCCTCCTGGCTATAATCGATCTTCAGGGACTGAATGATGGACGCATCCACCGGCAGTGTGAAGCTGTCGGTGGAGGTTGCGCCGGGAATTAAGATGTTATCATTCATAGCACATCCCCTTTACAGGCCAAGCAGGCTGCCCATCACCTGGGGGCCGGCAATCTCATCGACAAGAAGGCCTCTGTCCTCCTGGAGTTTACGGACGGCCTTGGCGGTGTCGACACCGTACTTGCTATCCACGCCATCACCCCGGGGGCCATGGGGGCCCAGGTCGTAGTCGTTGCCCTTCAGCAGGATCTGCAGAGCCCGGACATCCTCGCCGCTGTCTCCAATCTTCATAATGCGCATATTTATGGCGTAGCCATCCTTTGGTTCGTTGGTGTTTGTTTCGGGATTCTTCTCGGGCTCCTCATCGGGAGCGTGGGTGCTTCCCAGCCGCCGGTTAACCTCATCGGCAATATAGGGAAATTTGCTTTCCAGGTAAGGGCCGGGGCAGGCCGTTGGCTGAAACATTTTGTGCATGGTCAGGTTGCCGCTTTCATCGCCAGTAAAGTTCAAAGCCGGGATATCATGCCGGCGGCAGATATCCTCGCAGAGGGCAATCAGCGCGGCCAAAGCCTCATCGCTCACAGGCCAATCGGGGGCACCGCCGCAGTTGGCCACCTCGATGGTAATGGCCAAAAAGTCATTGTCCGGGGAACCGGAAGTCCAAGCCCGGTATTCCTCATGCACAAAACAGGCAATGCGGCCATCCGTTCCGATGCCGTAGTTTGCGCTGGCCTGCCGGTTAGGATCCGCAAAGATCGCACCCAAAGCCTCCACGCTGCACACGCCTGCTGCATGGTGCACCGTGATCTTTGTCACTTTGCCGCTGGGGTTATAAATCGCGTTCCGTCTCAGGTTGTAATTGGGAGACGGTTGCACATAGGTCACCAATTTGCTGTACATAGTTTCCTCCTCATTTCTTTATATATCGCACCACTGCGGTACAACTAAAGCCCGAAAAGTCGTATAGCGTTTTCACCTCTACCTGGCCGCTTTGCGTGTTTACGCCGATCACGGCATTGCACACACCGGAATTATCGAAGAAAGGTAATTGCCGAGAGAATCCGTCGCTTTTTCGCATGGCGCATGCCGAAATATCCACTATTTCTGTTGCGCCCGCTGAGCTGTAAGGCATATAGGCAAAATCCGCATTTGGCATGGTTTCCATCTCAAGCAGCTTGATATACACAGGTTTTCCTTTCCACCTATTTGCAGTTCTGTACTCTACTCCTGGATCCATAGGCGGGAAAAACCACTCCTTCTCACCTGAGACAGTGAGCCGGTAAAGCTCTCCTGAGAAATAAGCATCCATCGCACAATCAAATCCTTCACGGGTGGCCGTAGCGCCAAAAGCAATGCCCTTGCCACCTTTCAGAAAGTCCATGGTGGCGTATCCCACGGACAGCACCATGGAGCGGCTGGTGCTCAGCAGCGCGTCGGAGAGGGTGGCTGTCAGCTTCAGAGTGGCCGTGGAGGGTGCCGGGACGATCTCACTGTGGGTGAAATCGCCGACTGCCACAGCAATTTCCTTGGTGGTGCTGCCGTAGGTAAAGAAAAGCGCCGCCGTGTTTTGGTCGTTTACCTGTGTGGTGCTGCCGGTGAGAGTCACCTTGCAAAATTCTCCGGTATCATCGGCCGTTCCATCATCCGTGCACCGATGGGCGGTCAAAGCAAGCTGCGGAGCTGTGTAGGCCACGACCTCTACAGTGTCCTCCACGGATGCTTTCCGGCCTCGGCTGTCCGTTACCGTTGCCACAACTTTTCGGCTTCCTGCGTTTGTAAGCACGCCGCCGGTGTAGGTTTTTCCGTCCAGGGTAACAGCTGCGCCAACGATAGAGCTACCATAAGCGCCGGTGCCCGTTACTTTCACCGCAAGCTTGGATGCGTTTTGCACATAAGCACCCATGATTCCGTAGGCTCCTGTGGGATCAGACCATTCCATTTCTGCCGATGGCACCACATCATCAGGAACAGACAGTCTTATTTCAACCGCCTGGGTTTCGCCAATTTTCACACCGCCATTGTAGGTGGTGCAATAAATGGTTCCAACTCCTATGGCCGCATTGGGTATTTGCCGGGCCAATTCAATGGAAGGCGTCCATTTACAGCTATCGGTTACATCTGTTGCAATGTTGCCAGAGGCATTACCAAAAACATAGGCTATTGTGTGAGTGAAGGCGGTACTGTGCCGGTTGGTTTTGATCGTAACGGTGCCATCACGCATGACCACCTGGGATGCATCCAGTGTCGGCACGCTATAGCTGCCGCCTGTGCCGTTCAAGGTAGTCGAGGCCAGCTCCATGGAGAACCAGCCATAATCACTTGTGTTGGGGAATATAAACAGATAATAGGTAACGCCAGGCAGCAGCAGAATGCTGGCTGAGCCGGTAAAATCAACACCCGTGCTTTTGTTGATGTTCAAAATGCCGGTGTAAACCGTGCCGGATCCGGCGTTAGTGTGGCTGTTCGGGTCGGTGCCGATGTAAAAGCGAAAGGTCTCCGGCCGGACGCCGCCACCGAATACCAGTTTGGTAATGGACAGATCAACGCCGGAGGCACCTGTGGAAGGTGACACAAAGCTAAACCTTGCCACACGGTTGTAGGTAGATTCCACACCAATTATGGAAGAAACGCCGCCTATACCGTTTTGAAAAAACACGGGTGCGGATAATTTAATTGCCGCCATGGTCATTCACCTCCAATATAGCGGAAGCTGAGATTGCCGTTTGTCCTCGGCAAAAAGGAGAACTCGCCAAGATCCAGCCGTTCTCCCACCACAAGCCTTGTGGTTTCCATTTGGTTTGGCGTTATAACAGTGGTAGGATCCTGGCCGCCGGTAAAGGCCACCTGCTTTTCGCTTATTCCGATGCCCATACCATTTGCCGTATTAAAGATCTCAAGACCGTTTTCTGTGAACAGGAAATGCTCTGTGAACTCCTGCACGGTTTCCCTGTCGGCTTTTTCCGTCACCGCCGTTTCTATTCGACCCACAGCAATTTCCAGGCTTGTGCTTTTCTGCTCCACCTGCGATACACTCTGTACAACTCCATCAACGGTGGTTTTGTTTGCAGATACCTCCGAGAAAATGGAATCCACCTTCTGAGAAATGGCAGAGCTTTCCTGGGTCACGGAGTCCAGGTTAATTCTTTGCTGAGAAAGCGACGCCGAAACCTCTTCAAGTGCAACTTTAATCCGAGCTACCCTGCCCTGGATGATCTCCTCTTGCTCTGTGGCCGTCAGTGCGCTGGGTGCTTCCCTGCTCCTGGAGCCGGTGCTTTTGATTTTGACGGTGGAGCCGGTGCGTGATACGGAAAATACCGGCGAGATATACTCTCTGCCGGTTCGATCACTCACCCGGATCACATCGCCAATATCCACGATCAATTCGGCATCGGTGTTAAGCAGCTGCGCATCCAAGGGCGTATAGCTATTTCCCATTACCAGCGGCGCCAGGACCTCCGCCACAGGCTGCAGCTCTTCGGTGGAGAAGGCTGCAAGCAAGGGATTACCGAGGATCACATACAGTTCCTTTCCCGGCTCTTCGGGAGCAGAAACGCCTATATCGTCCTCTTCCTGCCGAATGGCAATGCCGGAGATCGGGGCAGTGTCATAGTCGCCGACCGTAAGCTTTTTGATTACCGCATCTCCCGCCACAGGGTTTGTAAAATCAAACCGCTTAAATGCCAGCTTTCCTTCCAGGTCCATAAAAGCAAAGGCGCAGTTTGCCGCCGCCACCCAGCGGATCAGATCACGGCCGGACATGCGCTGCAGGAATTTCATTACACTGTGGCCGCCGTTTATCAGCTCCACGCCTTCCTGCAGCTGCACACCACATTCCTGGCAAGCCATGTCCAGCAGCTGGCGTATGGTATAAGGCCAAGCCTTCAACCCGGTCAGCCAGGTGGTCATATCCCTGTCGAAAAGAGACATTTTATCGTATGCATTAAATTTGTAGGTGTTGACGCTTTGCTTTTTAGGCAGCTCCATAATGAAGCTGCCCATGAGAACCCGTCGTTCGTCTGCGGTGCCGGCATTGTCCACCTCGTAATATTGGAAGGTATCACCGGCCTGTGCTGTAAAGGTTCCGCTGGTGTCGATAAGGCTAACCTCTAACGAAGCGGCGCAGGCTGCTGCATAATCCAGGTCTGTGGTGGTGATGGCCGTCTTGGTGTAGGTGCAGGCCTTAATGGCCGGCACCGCACCAACACCGGAATAGATCTCTTTCCCATCGGAAAGCACAAACAAACTTCTGCTCATGCTCGCACCTCAGCATTCGATAATGTTAAAGCTGCATCCGCTCCACAGGCCTGTAGCGGCATTTTGCCAAGTGATTCCGAATTTCGACCTGTAACACTCCGTGGTTTCCAAATCGGCGCTATCCAAGCGGGACGGGTGCGTAAATTGGAATGTAGGCTCTTCCGGAAACAGGCTTTCCAGGTAACGCAGTTCTTCATCCGTAAGGGCCGCAAACTTAAAAGACCACGAGGGAACCTTGTAACGGATCACCACACGATGCATAAATCCGCTCTGATCTCTGCCGGAATCGGAGGAATCAAGATCCTCATAGTTAAAGCTCACTTCCGCATCGGGTACCAGCATAGGCTTTCCGTTTATTAAAAATCGGTCTGTGGTTTTCATGCTCTACCTCCCCGAATCAGATTTTGCTGGGTGGCGTAGCGGCCGGCGGCCTCGCCGATGGTTGTGTCACCGATCTCGATACCCATAATAGCTTCCAGGATCTGCTGCTGCACCGCCACACTGGCCTCAAAGCCGGCCATCATGCCGCCCACCATATTGCCCACTTCGGCGCGGAAGGCCTCCTGAATGGTCGCCAGCGGGGCCTCGACGTTGGTACCGTGCCGCTGATCGCCCAGCACCGCCATAAATGGAGCATTGGGAGGGATCACCGCACCGCTGGCCAAATATGGTATTTGCAAACCGGATTTGTCAATATACGGTATCGATATTCCAACTTTTTTCCCGTCAATAGGATTTGTAAACGATACTCTGTTTGCCATTCTAATAATCGAATTTAGGCCGTCGCAAAACAGACCGATTAGCTGGTTAAGGTTATAAACTATCGAATTGACCCAAGACTTAACCAAATCTCTTAGGCCATTCAACGCCATCGTCCAATTTCCTGAAAAAACCCCAGACAAAAACTCCGTCAAACCATTAAACGCATCGATCAAATACCCCAAATTTGTGTTTGCCCATTCTGATATGCTGCTGAACAGATCCCAAAATTCTTGGCGCATCCACGACAGCGCTGGGCTTATCAAATTGGTCCATACCCAGTTTAGCCCCTGGCCGATTCGGTTAAATGCCTCGGTAATTTCCGGCGATTTTTCGTTTATCAATTTTGCCGTATCGGAAACGGTATCGGCAAATCGTTTCCAAGTTCCTGTTGCCGTGTCTCCAATAAAGCTGGTCACATTTTGCAAATAAGGCGCCATGCCTTTTAATGCATCACGAACAGCATCGACCGCAGCCGATATGAGATCGGCGTCTGCCGCAAACAGCTCCATTGCCGCCGGCGCCGCTTCTTCAATCGTCCATTTCGCAAGCGGCACCAAAACCAAATTATATGCATCTGCCAAAACGGTTCCGATTGTTTTGGCCAAATTACTCAAGGATGTACCAAGCTTTTTTCCGGATGCAATTGTTTTTGAGAAGTCTATATCCTGCAAAGGCTTAAGCGCCTCTTTAATTTTTTCCGCTGCGCTTATAAGCCCTGCCGAATTCTCTCCATCCAGCCCAAAGCTATAATTCGGTGTTCCAGAACCGCCTCCACCGCCACCGCTGGATCCATCCTGCAGCGTTGTGAGCTCATCGAATCCAGCCAGGCTTTTCTTTGCCTTTTCCGCACCGGCGGCAAAGTTATTCATCTCAGCCGCATTTTGCGAAAGCGCAGAAAGGCTTTTTCCTGTCAACAGCGAATAAAGCCTTGTAATATAGGTCAGTGCTGTTGCAATGCTGTTGGCTACCGTAGCAAAGGCTTTTGAAAGCACATTTACCAGCGGGGCCGCCGCCGTGGAAGCTGCTCCCTTCAGGTTATTCAGCGCCGATTTCATTTCCGCTGTGGAGGATATGGTGCTCCATATTTCCCGGGTTAGGCTGGAAAGCGCCGAGCTAATAACATTGAAAAACAGCGCGCCAGTCACAATGTTAGAAATTCTGTTGCCAAACTTAGAGGCTGCTTTTTCAGATGCCTTTTGGGTTTTCTGATTGGCCTTTAAATCTGCGTTCGCCTGTTTTCGAGCCTCCATCTCCACAGCCTTGCGACTTTTTTCCGCTTCTCTCTCTTCTGCAGCAGATTGCTTTCTTGCAGAATCCTCCACTTCAATTCTAAGTCGTTCTCTTGCGGCCTGCAGCTGATCGTAAACCCTTATCTGTTTTTCTCCCAGCCGGGCGGCAGATGCATCATCATCTACCGCGATAGCGTTTTTATAGTTTTGCGAAACAGAGGCAAACTCCTGCTCCAGGCTGGCAACCTTCATTCTGGCGATTTCCACCGATTTTGAAAATCCGCCACTTAGTGCAGAAGATATTTGCTCTGAGGCCGTGCGTGCGCTGGCAGCCATTTCAGAAAACTGTCTCTTGGCTTCTACGCCGCCTTTTGCAAATCCATCTGTTCTGATCTTTGTGTCGATAATAACGGAGCCGTCCGCTCTTCCTGTCGCCACAAACTCACCTCCATCGCAGCCTATCAGCTGCTATAAGAATTTCAGTATATTATCCTTTTCCCTGCGTATTTCTTCCGTTTCCGGGGCCACAAAGTCCACAAGGTGCTTGTTTTCGTTGTAAAACTCCTGCTCCCACTTTTCCAGCTTTTTGTGCTTTGCCTTTTTCTGACGGATATGCAGGATGGAAGCCAGCCGGCCATCGCCAATGCTCATAAACCAGCCAAACACCGTCCACCAGTGCAGGTTTGGATACAGGCGGATTTCTCGCTTTGCCACATTGTTGATTTCAGCAATGATAATGGAAGCATCCTGCCGCCAATCGATCAGCTTTGGCTTGCTGCTTTCCTCCTTTTGGCCGCAGTCGATAAACTCCGAGGCTTTTTGCCCGGCCTCGGCCAGCTTTTCTGCAGGGATCTCGCTGAGCGTTGGAAACATGACCATCAGCATATACATCACCTTTGCGTCATCATCCAGCGCAGGATCAGAGAAAGCATCCAGCACATCTACCACGGCCCGCCACCCGTACCTAATAGGATAACCCACCCCTCCGATGGTCAGAGAGGTGGGCAGATCGTAGGCGTTCACTGGTACTGCGCGGCATATCGAGCCGCAGCGGCTTCCATGGCTTTCTTTCGTTTCTCAACAGCAGGCTTTACCGCTTCCGTGATGGTGTTCATAACAAGGTGCACAAAGAGCTCTCCATCCTCCATAATGGAGGTAGCAGAGACAAAGCCAAAGAGGCTCTTACGGGCATCATAGCCCAAAACATAGCAGATCTTTTCCTCCAGCTCATCGTTGAGCCGCAGAAGATCCTGGATGCCGGCATCCTCGGGGATGCTGCTGCCCATGCTGCCGATGCTCTCGGCCATTTCTGCACAGCGGGAAGCCAGCTTGATATCGGCAGGGTTCATGCGAAAGCTGGAGATCACATTGCCCTCACCGTCCCGGAAATAGAAATTTACTAAGGACGAGCCGATGTTTACATTGATATCAGCCATGGTAAAACCTCCTGATTACAGGGCCTTGCCCTTTTCGGTAAACTTCTTTGTACCCAGTTCAAAGGTGCCTTCGGTTCTGTTGCCGGCAAAGCGGATCTCAAAGGGCACCTGCACGCCGGAGGTATCTCCGCCGTAGCTGGTGGGGATCACATACACATCCTCACGGACGGCACGGATCACGGTGGGCTCTGCGCCCTCCTCGCCGGGCTTCAGCAGCACTTCCACATAGGAGGTCTTGCAGGCGTCGCCGGTCTTGCGCAGCATAGCGATCTCCATCACCTTTTCGGTGAGGGCATCTTCGTATTCGTAGTAAATGGGGTCTGCGGAGCTGGTGGCCTCGTAGCCATTGTGCTTCACAGAGTTTTCGCCCAGGATATTCTTGCTGGTCTCCACATCGGGGCTCAGCTCCACACTGAATTCCTCCAGATCCTTACCCAGCCGCACATAACTTGCGCCGGCATAGGTGGTATCGAAAGCGGAATCCAGGTAATGAGCAAGGTACTTTCTTTCAGCCTTCATGTTGTTTCTCCTTTACAGATCAAATTCATAGGTGTACTGGATCGTCACGGGGAGAACCCAGTCTTGCGTATTGTTATCGTCCGGCACGGTGCCGTAGGTGTTGGATCGGGTCACGCGGGTAATTTTGCGTCCGCCGGAAAGCTTTGGATATTCCGTAAGCCTTATTGTTTCGCCGCCTATCTCCACGGGCTCCTTGCACAGCCATTTTCCCATAGACTCCAAAAAGCCCAAAGCATTGAGCTTTTGGAATTCCCGGGTGGTGGTGCTTCGGTAGATCACCAGGAAGGGGTACTGGCATTTCTGCGTTACATGATCGGTAATCGATAGCCGCTCCGAAAGGACCAGCGCACCGGCATCAGCAAAGAAGGAAAGGCCCGCCTCTTCACCCTGTTCTTCAAAATAGATCTTCTGACTGCCAAGGCCAGGGAAATCATTGAGCAGCGACTTTACCGCCTCCGTAATAATTTCGTAGCCTGTCGGGTCAAAGCCGATCGGTTTTACTTCTTCCATTTATTTGCCTCCTGCCAGTTCTTTGGTCTTTTCCACCCACGCCTCTCCGTGGTCTTTTTTCGCTGCATCAAACCAGTGGTCGGTTGTGCCGGGGTTTACATTGGTCGAATACTTGAGCGGAATCTCCGTTGCAACCAGCTTTGCGCCTTTGCGAAATCGAAGGATATGCTCACCGGGAGATATGGGGATTTTGGCCGGGCCTTTGCCCGTGACCGAATCCACCATTTTCTTACCCTCATAAAGGTAACGGCCCATGGGCGGCGCCGCCGCCACAACAATGCCTGTTCCCGCAAGGGATTGCGACATCCCCTGCGTGACATTGATAAACGTTCCAGTTACATTCGGCATATAAGGAATCATGGATGTCATAACCATCGAATCCAATTCATACTGCGCTTTTTGGTATTGCCCTTCAAAGCGCTGCAGGTTTATGTGCATCACACCTTCAACGGTCTTATCCTTGTAATCAAAGCGATAATTCAGTTTCTTGATGCTTTTTGCCATATCACTTACCAAACACTTCAAAATGCGGGATCAAGCCATATGGGCCGCTGACGGAGGTGATCGCAAACACATGATCGTGCTTTCGATTCATGTATGTGTAAAAATCTCCCTCCATTGCGTAATCCACATCATAGAGCGGCACATTTTCTGTCCATTCTCCTACCCAAAAGAAATCGAATCGATCTCCCGGCGTAAAGGTTACGGCTTCAATGTAACCGTCCATCCGCTCCCACATCTTCGGCGGCACCCACAGCTTATCGGATATCATGATATCATTTCCGCTGCGCTTATACGGAATGTGCACGGTGGCATTATCATTTGATTGCGCACCGTACTTGGCAATGATGGATGCCCTGTCCAGGTTTACCATCACATTTTTGATAACGGTGGGGATCCATTCGTCACCCCGTTCCCCTTCTCTGCGGTTGAAAAGCGTAATCGTTTGGGAAAACACGGTTTTTTACCTCCTTACCGGGTACACACCCATATAAAGCAGGTTTACACCGTTGGCATCCGCCACGCCGGAAAGATATTCTTTCACGATCTCACGGATCATTCGTTCCTTCTGCGCCGCATCGGCCACAGCAAGATCCACAGCAGTCTGCTGAGATCCTGCGGCATAGGAAATGGATTCATTACCGGCTGATACGCTGGTAATCACACGGCCACGCATACCGCCTTCCGCCATCTCATAACCACGACCCAAAGAGGCGGATTTCTCCGCCTCCTGGATCTGATAGAGGAAATGGACGATTTCAGCGGTGCAGCGCTTCACGGCATCGGCAGAATCCTTATCAGAAGGAAAAGCCACCTTTAACTTTTTCACGCCGTCTGCGCCCGCTGTGAGCCTGTCGATACAACGGCAGGCATCGGAGGCCAAACGGTTAAAGACCTTTTCTTCCATGGGATCATACAGGGATTCATAATCTGCCTTGGAAATATACATAGCTTACACCGCCTTTCTTTGTCAATTACGCAGCGCCAATGTCGATGACGGCGATGGCATCCAGGTACTCGGCCCACATGACCATGCCCATCAGCACATGGGTATCACCGGAAGCATGACCGTACACACCTTCCTTGTGCACGCCGATGAGGTTAGTTTCGCCGCCTGCGGTGGTGTACACCAGGCCGAGCTCTGCGAAGTCGGAGTCGGAAGGATCGATGTAGTAGAGCACGATGTTATCGGCGGGGATGGCCAGCACCTTGCCCTCGGGGATCTCGGAGGAAGCGATCAACACATCAGCGCCCAGGAAGTTCTTGAGATACTCAACACCATTGGAGGTTTGCGTGGAGATCTGAGTGGAACCCAGGTAACGATGGACATCCAGGGTGTTGGCGAAAACCACCACCTGGCCGTAGTTCAAGCGCATCTTCTTGAACTTATCCTTCACCTTGCCGATAGCCATAGACACAGCCATCTGGAAGGAGGCCTCTTCGCCGGTAAGAGAGCCGGTGAGAGCGAAGGCGTAGAAATCATCCAGCACAACGCCCTGCAGCTCGTTCAGCAGTGCATCATCGGTCTTCTGAACCGCCACAGCGGCGCCGTACTTTTCTACGGCCTCAGCGGTCACACGCTTTCTGTACTTCTTCAGCACCAGGGGCTTGGTGGCAACAGGATCCACCTTAGCCTGGGACAGGGGAACTTCGTCACCCTCGGCCACTGCGCCGTCCTGCAAGGTAATGGTGGCCTTAGAGGACACCAGCTGAGTGCCGGGAGCCTTGCGGATGGGGCGCATGATACCCATGATCTCGGTCAGGGCATCCCAGGTTGCGGTAAAACGAGCGGCAAGGTCGATCTCCTTTGCCTGAACATTGATCTGAGCGGTAGTGGTAGTGTTAGCGGTTACTGCCATAATTTAGTCATCCTTTCTGAAATAAGTGAATATTTGCGGCGATCTTGGCCTGGCGCTCCGCCGGATCCTTGATCTCCATAATGTCCTTCTTTGTGAGCGTTCCGCCACCGCCGGCTGCTCCGGGAGCTGCAAAGCGAGGAGTGCCGCCGTTATCATCGAAGAGATAGCCGCTTTCCGTTCTAAGAGCATCGATAGCGGACTTGATGTCTTTGTCCATATTGCGGCTCTTGCGAAGGGTGTCCAGATCCAGCAAAGCGGTTATGGCTTTGGGGCTTTTGCCCTTTGCCTCGGTAATAGCAGCAGCGAGCTGGTCGTTAAACTCCCGCTCTTCCTGCTCCCGCTGATGATTGGCCACGGCTTCATCGTGCTTTCTCTTCCATTCATCCCGGTCTCTGGTGATGGCATCGAAATCTTTGCCCTCAAACCCTTTCAGGGTTTCTTCTGCGGTTTCGGCCCGCTCGGTCATTTCGGTCAAATCATCGGACAAACGATTGACCTTTTTCTCGTATTCGGCAATGGTCTTGTAGTTTTCTGCTACGGCCGTGTCGAATGCGGCTTTTTTATCCTCCTGGATCGTAATGCCCAGCTCGGACAAAATTGTGTGGATGTTCTTCATTTCTGATCCTCCTAATCGTAACTTCTTAACCGCCCGTCGGCGGTAATGGATTTAGCCGGATAAACCTCCGGCGGGGTTGGAGCCACCAGACGGATTTGAACCGCCGACCTTCTGATTACAAAGCAGCTGCTCTACCAGCTGAGCTATGATGGCATAAAAATAGCCAGGCCCGACGATCGCCGGGTCTGGCCGTTTATTCAGTTATGCAAGGTTTCCGATTTCATGGAGCATATCCTTGATCTTATCCCGCTCCTCGCGGGTGTCAGCATTGGACATCATCTCCTGCAGTTCCTCACGAAGCTTATTCATGCACTCGTGAAGCGAGGTGTTCATTTCCTTTTTGCTTTCGCTGCTGCGGGTGGATCTGTAGGAGTGCTTATCCTCCATGTACCGTTCCCGGGCTTCGCTATAGCCGCCACGGCCACGATTATAGGAGCTATCTCCTTCGTAGCTATACTGGCCGCCATCGCGGGAGTAGCGGCCACGGCTGTCACGCTTACGGCGCTCACTGTAACCTTCATCCCGGCTATAGCCCTCACGGCTGTAATTGCCCTGCTCGGAAGCCTCCTGGAACATATCAATCTTCAGGAGGTTTTTGTAGGAGTCGATCAGCTTCCACACGGTATCGAGATCCGATACGGATTTAATACCGCTTTGGGCCTTCTTTTCGAGCTCCTGGCAGAGCTGCTCCTGCATTTGGTAGGTATCAAACATAGCTCTACCTCCTATCAGCAGACACGCACGACCGTAATGTTGGGGTTATCCACCAGCACAGGAATGTCGCTAGTATTCAGCACCGCCACATTCACACAGCAGTTGCAGTACACATCCACATAATGCTGGGTGGAAACATTGAAGTATTCCTCCACAGCTGCAGGAGTGACGCGCATGGTAGAGCCTCCCAGCACTTCGCCGTCATAGGTAACGGCTAGGGATATTTCCCCCACCGTTTCGCCGGTCGGTACTGCGATATTGCCGGAAAAAGATACCAGGTATCTTCCCGGCTTAGTGAGGGTCACAAACGCGCTGCCCTCACGGTGGCGCTCCGCACAGCCGCCCTTGGCTGCCACGGCATTATATACCACGGACTGGCCAACGGGAACCGTTTGGATCGCAGTGTTAATCAGTTCGATCATATTATTTTCCTTTCGTATAGGGGCGACATTTGTCGCCCCCGGGTAATAACGGTGTTAGCCGTACATCCCGGCGCATCTTCCATCACCGGGAAGATACATATACGAATCAGGCACAGCCATAACCGGTGCCGCAGCCGCAGCCGCCGTTATACCCGTAGGGGTAAGGGGCAGGCACGGTGTAGGCCGGCACAGGCATGGGAGCGATGCGGCGGATCAGCTCTGCGGTCTGGGCTTCCTGGTTGGCAGTAATAAAGGCATTCTGCGCGGTCTGAGAAGCCTGGAACCGGAGGGACTGATTCTCCGCGGTGAGGGTGGCGATCTTGTCGTTGGTGAGGAAATCCAGGATCGCCCGGGTGTTGCTGTTGTTGTTCTCCAGGATATCGCGGGTGCTGGTGTTTACCACATTGCCCAGGTCACAGAATCCCTTGGCAAGGTTAAAGTTTACACCATCGATGGCACGCTGGGTCTGGCAGCAGCAATCAGAGATCTTGCCGGTGATGGCATAGGTGGAGTCGCAGATGCCCTGCTGGATGGCAGTAATGCCGTTCTGCAGACCGCTGAGAGCAAAGCCCTCATTGATATCGGCCCTGGTAGCATAGCCGCCACCGCCTCCGCCGCCTCCGCCAAAGGCACCGTTACCGCCCCAGCCGCCGCCAAAGAGGCCAAACAGCAGGAACAGGATGATCCATGCGCTCCAATCGCCGCCGAACATACCGCCGTTGCGGTTGCCACCGGTTACTGTTGCGATGTCGGAAAGGGAATAGTTACCGTCCATTGAATTACTCCTTATCAGATAATATTAAAAACCGTGGCCACAGGTTTTCACTTCTTAAACAACCCAAGCATGCCCTGCATCTGTTGTGCCATCTGCTGAGCCTGGTTGAGCTGCTGCTGGGATATCTTCCCGGATTGAAGAAGCTTTGCGATCTCTGCGTTTGGGTCTTTTCCCTGCATTTGCTCTACAAACTGCTGAAACTGACCCATTATATTGCCTCGGCCGCCACCGAGCGCTTGAAACAAAGGATTACTCATTGGCAGTTCCTTTCTGCTGTCCTTCAAGCCGGCCCATCACTTCGTTTTTGAAGGAAACAAACTCTTCCACCGTCACAAAGTTTGTTGGCTGCGTAGGCACTGGCGGCTTCGCAGTTCCCACTTCTGTATACTCAAAGGTCCTCATTGTCGGCACGCCGCTGGGGTCTGCGGATTTTAGGTAAAAACGTTGGCTTTCAGAATCCATCAACAGCACCGTGGAACCTGGTGCTACAAACCATGACTTTGCACCCGCTTCACCCTGCACCCACAAAAGGCCGTTGTTTTCCTGTCTTTGCATAAAGACAGGCTGTTGCACCGGCGGCATCTGCCCGCCACGCAGCTGGCTCAGCTGATCCTGGTATTGCATCGGCTGACCGTAATAAGGGAAAGGATATGCCATAGTAATGCCTCCTTTTTTCTCTTGGTGGCATTATTATCTCATAAAAAGTATTCAGTTGCCATTTCGTGATCCTGTCAAATAGGTATCACAAAACTATCAAAAATCTATCACAACTCCTTTTTGATCTTTGCCAGCACACGCTTGTGCAGGCGGTTTACCGTAGGCACGCTGGTTTGCATCTGCTCGGCGCAGATCTCCAACGGTGTATCTTGTAGGCGAAGCTGAAACAGCTGGTTTTCTTCCGGTGTGAAATTGCAGACCGTTTCCAAATAATCCGCCTCTGTTTGCGTAAAGTCACGGATCTGCATATGCCATCACTCCTTTGTCCAGTAGTAAATGGGGATTTCCTGCCCGCTGTCCCAGCTGTCATAATAAAAGCCATCGACGGCGCACACTACATGCCCATCAATGGCCAGTATATAAGTTCCGGTAGGATGCTCCCGGCAGAAATCCGCCACGGTGTATCCGTCCTTCTCTTCATCGATCATATGCCTGTGGAATCCCTGTTCCCGTAGATACCTACCCCACACATGGTTTGCGCTTGGCATATCCTTTTGGGCCAATCCGTAAGCTGCCAGGGCACAAAATACTTTGTTCCACTCCTGGCCGGTTGCCTTACAGATCGCCCGCACGGTGCAATCACCCACACGGTTCCTTGCGGGGTTGGGGTTATAATTCTTGTATAGGCTCATATACCACCTCATTTTTGGCATAGAAAAAGCAACCATCCGGAAACTCAGGATAGTTGCTTAATCAATTTTAGGCCACTCTGTCAGCTTATCGCTTTTTTCTTTAGCCTTTTGAATTTCAATTTCCAGATCTTCATCCGTAAAATCTGTCGGTGCGCAATAATCTTTCAACGCAGTTCCCTCCATTCTACTCCGTAATCAGCCGCCATTTGGTCTAAAGCTTTTTTGTAGGCTGAAACTTCATCCATATTGTACGGATTTCTTCTGTATTTGTCAACAGTTTTGTCCATTAACTCCGGCAAAAAGGGCTTCGCATTCTTGCACGAATAGTAATATACTTCTCCGTTATGGCAAGCGACTATTCCAAATGCATACTTTTTTTCTCCGGCACTAACAAGATCGGCACCTGACGGCGGAACATTAGTTCCGTGATTGTGAATTGCTATAAGGCTTCCGGGCGCACTTTCTTTAATTCTTTGTTTGAGATCTGTGGTATACAAAGTTTCGTATGGGGTTTTGCTTGATGTCGATCCAACAAGCTTGCCTTCCAAAGAAATAACAGATAGATCCTCGTTGTACGATCCGCTTTGATGAATCACAGCTGCTTTTGCATACTTATGTACTGCTTGATTTAGGTTTGGATTGTTTGATAGCGACTTAAATTTGTTTTTGTATCTTTCACTGTTTATATATTCTAAATCTGTCGTGGGAGATCCAACAGCAATTACTGGGCTATTTTCCTTGATTTGCGATTCATTTTCAACAGCCTTTATAGAAGCACGGGCCTGCTCCCGGTTCCACTTGGCTATTTGCAGTCGCTCGCTGCGGCGTTTCAGGTTATTATCCTTGCAAAAATCGTTATAGGCTTCGTTCTGCTTTTCCAGAAGCGCAACCTTTTTCCGATATGCCGCCTCGGCCTTTACCTTTCCTTCCTCGGTACCGGCATTATCAGCGGCACTCTTAAGAGTTACGCACCCCTGCTTGGTCTTTCGGATCCGACGTTCCATCGCCCTCTGCTTCTGTGAAAGCTCATAAGCCTTCCTGTTTTTTTCGCTGTCATATTCCTTGAACGGGTTGAATTTCCCATCGCCCGGGCCTTTGTGGTGCCGGCAGTTGGCACCGTGGATCCCTTGCACATGACCAAAGCCACAAACAGAGAACGGCGGAAACCTGGGGTCTTTTCCGCTCTTGGAGTAAAACTTACCTTGCCACCAAAAATGGTTGGTAAAATCTTCTTTCTCATTAACACGGGCGCCCATGTGGGAGGATACCAGGATTATATCCCACTGCATTTCATCCATGCGGGCATCGGTAATAGCCGCCGTCGCCTGGGAGATGCCTGTGCGGATGCAGCGCATGGTTGCCGTTTCTATGGTATCCACATGCACCCGCTCCTCGCCGGTAACGGGATCGGTCTTGGTGTACTTAACCACTGCAACGCCTTCATCGGCAAGCTCCTTAATGGCATCAGCAAACGCTTGGGAATATGACATTGCGCCGGAGGAAACCAATGTGTACGCCTTATCACAGGCCGCCACAAAGGTTTGTTGTATGGCATCAGCCGTGGTTCTGGTATAGTTGCACCATTCTCCAACCGTTGCCTCATATGCTCTTTGCAATAAGCGCACCAGGTAAGGCGACCGTGTAAGGGGCGCAGGGCTTAAACCTGCAGCACGGTACACGGCATCGTCCCACTCCATATTTTTGACACCGGCGGCCTCCATAGCCTCCGCAATCTCTTTCTGCATCAAACCAGTGTATTCCGCCAGGATCTTTTCTATATCCTCCCGGAGGTATCCGGAATCCTGCAAAACCTGAATCTGCCATTTATCACGGGCTGTAAGCACATAATCGTCGCCACGATCCAGGCGAATGGCTATACGCTCTACAATCTGCTGGATGATTTCATGGTGAAGCAGCTCCGCTATTTCTTCTCCACCTTCTCCAATCGTCTCAAGGTATTCAGGAGAGAGCAAAGCCATCACCCCTTTTTGTTATTCCTCCAAGTCAAAAAGCTTGGGTTTCTTTTCGGCGGCTTCTGCCACCATTGCCTTTGCATCCTCTTCGGTCATGCCTTCAAACTTTACGAAGTACCGCCATGCAGGCACCTTGCCCTGAGTCACATATCCCCACCACCTGGCACGATCTTCGTCCCGGTTGTAGGTGATGTCTCCAAAGTCCAGTGCCAGCTCATAGGCACCTGCAGGGGCAAGGCCGTAAAGGTCCGCAAACACATTTAGCGCATACACAAGGGCCGCCACGCAGCTTTCCAGCTTATCTCGCACATCCTTTGTGGTTTGGATGGTTCGCTGCTGGGCAGCTTCAACGCCGGTGGCTGTTTGGAATCCCGTGGTTTCGCTGAACACAAAATGCCCGTTAGAGAAACCTGACTTGTAGCCGATCTGGCTTAGCAGATTGTTTATTCCCTTTATGCGGGCTTCGGTGTTGAGCTCCGGGTTGATCTCCTGGTAATAGGTTTCTTTGCCATCACCCGCTACCATGCGCACCATATCAGGGAACTTCAGCCGCTTTGCTTTATCCTGCACTGCAGCTGCGCCCTTGGCCATGCGTTCGCCGGAGAAGGTCAGCAAGGCATCATCCACCATTGCGATGCGGCGGCTGTCAACAATCTCCCTGGCGTTCCGGGAATAGGCTATGTCGAGATCTCGCAGCTCCTGGATGGCTTCTGAGAAGATCGGCAGGCCCAACGGCGAGTCCATGTCGATATTGTTTGCCTGGGGCATCTTGAGAACACCAAATAGCATTCCCGTCATATTTTCCACATAGGCTTCATCGGAAAGATCATCCCACGGGGAATTCTTCAGGTCAACTACATGCTTTGTATCATCGGGTTTGTTGCCCACATAGCACTTGTTTGTGATAGCATACCGGCCATTTTCAAAGCGGTGGTACTCCAAAAGTGTGTACCACTTATCGCCCCGTTTCTTGAAGTTGTGAAACACCACGCCATCAATGATGCCATCGGTCTGGTGCGTCACTTCAAACTCAAAAGGCGTGTACATTCGCACCATTTGGCCATCAGGCTTTAGGATGATCGTACCATATGCACAGCCGTATTCCACCCAGTTTCGCAGCTGGTAATAAATACGCTCCACCTGCTCTGTGAGCCATTTTGCGCGCGCAGAGCCATCGATTCTGATACCGATTCCCAGCGTTGCCAGCCGGGCCGTTTCAGAACAGATAGCCTTTGCGAAGTTTACAGTATCGATATCGTCCTCTTCATCCAACCAGCATGGATTCCCCTGGTATATGTTCACACATTCGTTGATCCAGGATTGCATCTGCTCCGAGCTTATTGTCTCGATGTTGAATTCGTCTTTTGCTTTGTTTTTAAGCATTGAGGAAAACCACCCCTTAATTGTCGAAATAATACTCATGCACTGTTACCTCTTCGGTTGAAGTGTTGTTCGTACGCATACCGCAGCGCCGATATGGCGTGGTCGTTTCGGTCCGGGTATCCGCTTATCACATTGCCGTCCTTATCCCGGTCGTATTCGTAGCCGACGATTTCCTCATGGGCGTACGGTGTGCGGTGCGGATCGATTACGATTGTACGTCCCTGCAGCCACTTGAAACCGTATTCCACGGACCCCGGGCCCTTTTCTGCTCCACGAGCGGGAAGGCCGGCGTCTCTGTAATCGTTTACAGATTTTGGCTCTGCGCTATCGCAGGTGATGGTGTAATCGTCGTAGCCCTTATCCAAGATCCATTTGGCTGTCTGCGCATTGCTCCACTTGTTTACGCACAGCTCATCCAGCAGGTAGATCTTCTCACGGTCCGAATCGTAGTAGGTACGCAAAAACGCGAATCGATCAGGATACCAGCCAAAGTCTACGCCTTGGTATATCCTGTCCATTCGCGCTATTTCTTCATCGGTTATTCTGCGGATCTCCAAATACTCAAAAACGGCGCCGCCGTCTCCATTGGGGATTCCCAGGTATTCGTGCTCATAGGCGGCTGGGTTTACCTCCTTCAGGTGCTCCGCATCGCCTATGAATTTCTTGCCGAGCCATTCAGCTGGTGCTTCTTTGTAGGTCGAGAAGTGATACACCCGGTTTGGATCCGGCGTAAGCTTCTCTTTGTTCACCCATGAAGATCTGCTCTTTGGCGGGTTGTAGGAGCTGAAATCGTAAGACTCAGCGCCGCCACGAAGAACGGATTGATTGGTGGATCGCTCCTGAGCCGGGCCCTTCATTTGGTCTTTTTCTTCCTTCCACAGGATGCCAATATAGCCAAACGGCACCTTTATGCCCTTCAGCTTGGTTTCATCATCCAAACCCCGGAAGTAAATGATCTGCCCGGTTTTCTTGTAAACGATCTCCAGCGGACTGGTCTTGAAATTAAACTCTTCCGAAAGACCCAGTATGTTAATAGCCCATCGCATTTGGTTATACACGGAATCTTTCAGCGTGTTTCCCACCTGGCGGGTTATCACGGCATGCATCTGCGGGTTATTTTTGACAAGCTCCACAATCTTCAAGCTGACAAAAGAGCTCTTTAGGGAGCCACGGCCGCCCTCGAAAACATAGGACACATTAGGCCGGATCTCCCGGTTGATATCCACAAAAGCCTTTCCCAGCACCCGAGCCGGCAGCTCGTAGGCCGTTTCGTTTTCCGTGCGGCCATCAACCGGCACGAACTTATCTATCAGCGTGCCCAAAGCGGTGGTGATCTGAGCCGGTGTAGCACTCTGCATCTTGCCTGGGGTATTGAGCACATCCAGGCCCTTGGTGATGATCTCATTGACCACATCCCGCTTGCTTTCCATGTGGTCCAGGATGCTTTTTGTGATCTCGTCTTTTTTATCTGCGCACTTTGTGGCAATTTCTCCGCTTTTTTCTACGACCGCTTTAATTGTATTGCGTGACACTTTGTGTTTTTTTGCCACGGCATTATAACTGCCCATTTCGACATAGTCTGCGACAATCTTGGCTTTTTGCTTGTCAGTTAAACGTGCAGCCATCACACCGCCCTCTTTTTCACGATTTCCCCAGTCCCACCCTCCAGCGTTTTCTATGCCGGAACCCAAAAGAACAGGATGACCAGCGCACCTCCGATCATCCTGTTCACCTGATGATAGCAGTATAGCACACTTTTTTGGCTCGTTCGTGTAATTTTTAATTTTTTTCGGTGTCCATGAAGCCGTAGAATTTAGCCACCAGGCGCACAAAGTCCCCATGGATCTGCTTACCACGGTCAACGCTATATCCCACCCGCATGGCAGCACCCTCCACGGTGTGGCTTTTCTTCCAGTAAACCATGTCGACGATCCGAATACGAAGCTCGCCGTTTTTCATGGCCTTCGTGCATTCGATTGCCCGGCGTACGGCTTCATACTCTCGCTGCTTTACAAATGGCAGTTCCCGCACTGCGATCATTTCCGTGCTTCTGGAAGCATTCCCACTCCCGGGCATGCCGGACATGCTGGCCGTCACCGTCTGCTCATGTAGGGCATCATACTCCTTTTTCAGCCCCGGATACTCCCGGATCACGGCCTTTATGTAGCTCCACCACTTGTACCTCGGTTTACTCATTGCATCGCTCCTTTCGATTCCCATCGGCTTGTTGTTTTTCCCGTTCTTTCTCCATCCTTCGCAGCCCATCCGGCGTTATGTACCGAATGTACTGGGGCTGGTAGTTTCTGCAATAGTCGGAAACATCGCCACGGCTTTCGTACTCCTGGCGGAAGATCAGCTTGCCGCCCCTTGGCACCAGCAGTTCGTTGTCGGTTATCACGATACGGTTCTTCGGCTCAGGCAGCACAATATTCTTCGTGTGCCGGTACTTCTTGGCATCCGGGATCCGGCGCACCTGGTCGATGATATATCTTGCGATCGGCGTGCGGTCGATCTGATTATCCCAAAGATACTCCCATTCCACACCGCCAATGCCATACTTTTGCCAGGCATCCACAAAGGCCTGCTCTGTGCCAACATTGACGATCAGGTGATGATGCACACGCACCTGCTGCTTTGTCTTTCCATCCATGTCCGAGGTGCAGTAATAAGCCTTTAGCTCGATGCTCTGTTTTTCCAAGCGGCGCTTCACTCTGCGCAGAGCGTTCTCCAGCTCATGCGAAGCAGCTTCCCAGATCGCATCCCGTTTTTCTTCTTCGTTTTCGGAGTCTACGGCAAGACCGTGCTCTCTTCCCCATTTCATGATTCGCTCAATGCCTTCGTCGGAATAGTCCAGGCCCATAAGGAGATCACCGGCATGAAAATTCGCATTGATACCCCGAGCAAGATTCTTTACAGCAGAGTGCTCATTCTGTTCCTGCTTCTTGATCGCATTCCTTTGCCGTCTGGACAGGTTGTTATTTGCAGGACGCTTACCGGGCACAAAGAACTTTGTCTTTTCCCCGATATCGCCTGCAACATATGTGCGGATCACAAAGTAGCCTTCCTTTGCCATCAGATCTCCTCCTTATATATAAATGGTTGAGAACTTAGGGTTTTACCGAGCCCCCATTCGCGCGTGCGCGCGATAAAAATTAATTTGATTCTCGATGGGCACCGTCTTTTCAGGCGGCGTCCATCCAAAACCAAATACTGGAAAATCCCGGCTCAGCATTGCTGCAGCACCCATCAGTGCGACCCTTACCGGGATGTGGTCTGTATTATCTTCTTGATGCGGTCACTCTCCTGATGTCCTCCGCATCGTCCGGCTCTTCAAATCGCTCCGTTCCGCTAGATCTTGATTTGATACCGGCGCAGCGGCGCTCTACGATCCGTTCCCGTTCCTCCTGTGTGGTATCCGCCACAAGCTTTCCATAACTGTAACGGCCACACTCCTGCTTGGCTTTTCGCCGTTCCACCTCTTCAACCAGGGCATGAATGGCAAAATCACCCCGTTCCTTATCTTCCTCCTTCACCGACTCCACCTCCTTTCATTCTTTGGGCCTGTAACTGAAATTTTAGGATTTTATACCGCTTTATGATCTCGTCGATCAGAACCCTGGTGTCGTAGCTGACACCCATAGAGCGCTCCTGCAATTCCTTCAGCAATTCTTCATCCGGCATATCAGCACCTCCTTCTTTCTCATTGCAAGCCGGCGGCGCCGGCGTGGCAATCCGATTCTCTTCGTAGTGGTCGATGCCAACATCGGCCCGCATCTGACCGGCCAGCTTCACGCCATATATCTCCTGCATCCCGGGCGGCATCTCCCGCCCGGTCTCATATCGCAATCCCCCCGCCATGATCATTTCTCCTTCTGCGGTTTCGGGCACTCTTTCGTTCCTTCGAAATGCGCCCAACTTGTCGGCAGCACATATATGATGTTCCGCAACTCCTCTGTCAGCTTTGCTCGATAACATTTCTTCGGGCATTTTCCCTTCTTGTAATCAGCACAATGCGTAGCATCGTGATTCATTCTTGTCTCCTTTCTCCGTAAGAGCAAAAATGGTCACCAAGCGTTCTCCGTCTCCACATGGCGCACCATCCGCTGAAGTTTTCGTCATATTCCCACTCCTTGCAATCCTTACACCGCACTACTTCCACGGCATCCACGGTGGGGGGCTTTTGCAAGTATTCATCCTGCACTGTTTCGATTACCTCTGCCGCAAAATTGCTACTCATTGTGTCTTCTTCAAGCATCTCCTGTCGGACTTCCTCAAGGTAGGTTCTGAAGGCATTGGCATCAATCAGCCGCTTTTCATTTGCCATCTATCTTCCTCCTGTGGCAGCCTTCGCAAGTCTTGAATTCCATTTCCCAGCAGGTGGCGCAGGGATTATTCGTCTTTTTACGGCATTCACACCGGCCCGCCACATATCCGGGGCACTTCCGGCAGGATTCCTCCCGCTCCTCCTTCCGGCTCCACCATGCCGACATGGCGCAGCAGCCGATCAGCAGCAACAAGAATATTACCGCCACGATCAGCAGGATCGTTGACATTTTCACGATAAACATAGAACCTCCTATCCAAATCTAAATTTAGAAACGAGTTGTTGTGTCATTGCAACACCACAATCCCTTCCATCCACATTGGCAAAGTACGCTTCTCCTTCCGGAAGTTCCCTATATTCTCCGTTTGGAAACTTTACAATCCCAGATATATCTCTAGCAAATCCGCCACAGAGTGGGCAAGAAATAACAAACGGGCTAGGTTTATGATCAGGCCCAAATTCCTCTATGCCCTTCTCTAAAAACATCCACCAGGTCATCCCACAATTTTCGCAGCCATACTTCATGGCACCGTGAACAAGAATAGTATCCCCTCCGACATTTTTAGCTGTTAATGCTAAAAATTCTCGCTCTGCCTGCTCATACTCTTTTTCGAGCTTACGGAAAATTCGTTCTTCGGACTCAATCATTCTCTTGTTTCTTTCAAATGCTTTACGCCGATATCGAATATCTGCTTTTCTATTCGGGATGTATTGGTTAATCTTCCTAGACTTACCCATTAGTCACCTACCGTCTGCACAGTACCAGTCCTCCTGGTTGCACTTGTAGCCGCAGGGGCGGCACCAGTAGAACTCGTCCCGCTTTTCCCGTTTCCGGCAAAGCTTGCACCGCACCACCGGCTCCACATCCTCCGGCGGAGCGGTGCGGATCACATGGCGCAGCAGCTCCTCCAGCATGGCCTTGGTCTTTCCGCTGCGGCCACCTTTCTCCACAAACAGCACCCCGGCCAGGAAATCCCGGCCGCCGGTGACGACATCCTCCACTTTTATGTATTTGGGCATCTCGACCCCTCCTTGATTTTATAAAACGGACATTCCTCATGCCGGCAATGGCAAGTGCTTTCAAATACAAAGCCGGGCAGCAGCTCCGGCACGGCGGCGCATTGCACCGCACCAAAGCCACCGGCCCACCACCAGCCCTCATAATGGGGGCAGCCACTTTTGTGGAAGGCGCCGCCACGGGGATGGTAGCTTGCACCATCCTCCGGGCCGAACGCCTTTGTTACCCATCCGTAGCGGTAGCCCTGGCGCTTGAGGTTCTCAATGGCCCGGGTCATGCCCAGTTCGTCCATGTAGGGTTTCCACACCGGCTCCATAAAGAAAAACACGGTCAAGCCTTCCCGGCAATGTCGCTTTGGAATTTGGCAATCGCCGCATCCAGGGCACGCTTACAGTTGGCGGCAGAGGTCTCGTCCGCCTGCAGCACCTTGTTATAGGCGCCCACCGTGCGGTTCCAGGTCTCCTGCAGCTGAATGTACAGGCTCTGGAAAACCGCCACATCGGGATTCTGCATTTTTGCCGCCCGTTCCGCTGCGGCAAGCTTCTCCTGAACCTCCGCGATCTCCTTCTGCGCAGCCTCCCGGGCCTTGACGGTGGCAGCCACCTGCTCCTGGGCCTCGGCCAGCTGCTTCTGCAGATCTTCCGTTGCCTTGGCTGCAGCATCTGCCGCCACCTGCTGGCGCATTTCTTCCATCATAGCCTCCGGGATCTCCGGGTGCTCCTGGGCCTGCTTCAAGGCCTCGCTTGCCTTCTGCTCCTTCTGCTTGGCAGTGGCCAGCTGCTTGGTCAGTTTGTCCACCTTCTCCAGGGCAGCCTTCTCACTCTCTGCCGCCGCTGCGGCTCGTCTCTCCGCCTGCTCGGCACTTTCTTTCAGATCCTCCGCCTCTGCCCGGGCATCCTCCAGCCGCTGCCGCAGAATATCGTTATTCTCACAGGCATCGTCCAGCTTCTTTTCCAGCTCTCCGGCGGCGGCCTTCATGGCATCCAGCTCTGCCTGCACCGCACCCTGCACCTCCCGGGTGCTCATGCTCTCCACATCGTGCTCCTCAGCAAAACTCTGCCGCAGATCCGCCGGCAGGGCCAGCATGGCCAAAGCCTTGGTGTAGGTCAAATTCTGAAATGTTTGGGAATTTGCAAAGTCATTGAAAAGGGATGCCTGATTGTCGCCGTACTCCTGGTAAAGCTTCATCAGATTGTTGGCACTGGACTGAGAATAGTTCACCCGCTCCTGCAGGTACTTTCCCCACTCGCCATGGGGCACCATGGCCTTCGCCTCCACCAGCCGGCGGCCGATCTCAATGGCGCCGCTCAGCAGCCCCCGCTGGGTCTGCACTGTGATAATGTTAATCTCAGCGGTGACAGTCTCAATGTCCCGCACAGGTACCATATTGCTCATGCTGTTTTCTCCTTTTCTGCCGGAATTACCGGCTTTCCGTTTTGGTCTCTCTTACTGCCGCCACGCATCCAGGCAAACCACAGATCCAAAAACCACTTGTATTTGATCGAAGGCTTCACCGCCCGCTTGTACATCTCGTTTTTGTAACCGTGGATCTGCACCAGCTCCACCTTACTGCGCACATTGCTGCGCGGCTTCATTTCAATCGTGATAAACGGCGTGTTCGGCTTTCGCTTATTCCTAAGAAAAAGGATATCCACCTTTCCCTTTACATGCCGAGCAGCATAGCCGCCAACGCAATGGTGCAGGGTCTTACCCTCCCGCACAATCTCCTCGCTGCACTGAGGCACCACAATGCAAAGCCCATCCAATTCAAAGTCGTACATCTTTTTCAGCTGCTTATATCGGCTCTTGTAGCTCTTCAGCTCATTGGCCGCCTTCTGCACTTGAATGGTAGCAGCCGCATCATCATGCCGCTGGCGAAGGTTTTTCGGCATCAGCACATCCTCGCGGCTCAGATCATAGCCCAGCTGCCGCCCCATATCCATGTAGTCCTTCCACAGCTGGAGGGTGGCACCCATCTCCTTTTCATTTGGACAGTGCCTCTTAATGTACCGGGCCGCCACCTGCAAGGAAACCCCCGCTCCCTTAGCTATCTCTCCCATCCGGGCCACGATCCGGCTGCCGCCCATTTCCTTCACCATTTGAAGAAAATTCCCAAAGCTGTCCACACTGCCGTTTTTCAGCAGATCTCGGTATATGCGCAGCTGCGGCATTCTCGTGTCGCTGTTCATAAATAGGCGGGCATCCCGTTTGCTCATGCGCAGGAACTCTGCAGGCGTCTTTCCCTTCCAGTTAAGGCACCTGCCATTCTTCTGCCCACAACAAACCAACTCCTCCACAGCATCCGGCAGATCGAGCTTCACCGCCATTTCTATGTTGGGGTATTCCGTGTAGGCCGACAGATACCGCACCACATTCCGGCTCGGATCCCGCATATCTTCCAGGCTGTTCCGTGTGATCTCGAAATACCAGTCCTCAAGCTGGCAGTATTTAAGAGCGGAATCGTTGAGCCGCTCCGGGAAGAGAAAATAGCTACTGCCATCGCTGCTGTACATAAATGGATTAAACGGCTCCTTTACCGCATCCGAGGTATTCCACCCGGCATCCCGATAGCAGTAGCCCGTCCACTCTCTGCACTTGTGCCATTGCATCCGCTTTCCGGGCAGCAGCACCGTGCGGATCTTCTCGTTGAAATCAACCACCGGCCGCAGATCGTTCCAGTTATATGTTTTCGTTGCCCAGCCGCTGAGCAGCTGCACCGCGCCCTCCGGCCCATTGCGGCAAATCGTGACCCGTATGGTTTCATCAATAGACGAAAAGCTGCGCATTCGGCCCAAAGCTACCAGCTTCACAACCTCTCCGCAACGGGGGCAATGCAGCTCGTCTCCGTGGGTATGACTGAAGAAGTTAGGATCTTCACCCCTGTAGATCTCGAAGGTACCACAGCCATCATGGGTGCAGGTGCATTCCCTTAAATCTCTGCGGCCCCAGGTTTCATAGAACAAATAGTGCTTGAAAAGCTCAGAGGCAAATTCCTCTTCTCTGTCCAAAAAGTAGGGGCAGAACGCTGCCAAGTGCCGCTCGGCTTCCTCTGCCTCCATATTGCAAAGCATGTTGATCCTCGCCATCGACGCAGCCTCACTTCCAAAAATCTTCCAGCGAGAGAATCTTCTGCTCCATCTTCGGCGGCTCCGTAGGTTCTGCGGCGTCGCCGATGAGATCAATGCTCAGCTGCATCTGCACCTTGGCGCCCGGGAAATAGAACTGCACCGCCTTTTTGTAGGCGTCAATATCAGAGATGGCACTGCCCACTCCCTGGGCCACAGCCTTCATGCAGTCGGCGAAGCTACCGCCCTGCACAACCGCCTGGGCAAACTCTTCATCCTGCTTGCAAAAATCCTTGATAGCAGCCAGCACCGGCCCAGCCATCACCTTTTCCTTCTGACCGCTGACGGCCTTCTGCTCCTTGTCCAGCTTCTCGATGGCCTTCGTGGCCCAGTTTTCAAACGCAATCATAAATCCTCCTTGAAATGTTGGAGGCTGTATGCTATACTAGCTGTGCAGCCTCCTTTGGTTGTGATTGAGATCCGGTGCTTTGCTTTGGTCGGCTTGGGCACCGGTTCTTTTTTTATTCCACCCACTTCACATTCGTCAGGTGCTCCAGCAGGGGCTTGTCACCCTCCGAAACATGGGCCTTGCAGATGGCCGCAAAGCTGAGGCTTCCCTTTATCATCAGGTCGATGCCCTCCAGCCGCACATCCCGGCCGCCATAGAATGCCGCAAGTTCCGCACGATCAGGATCCACAAGCACGATCGTCAGATCCTTCGGGTTCTGCCATACCTGGTCACCGTTCCATACCAGCTTTGTCGGCTTCATGATCTTGTGGTGCTCCCAGTGATCCATGCATTGGAGCAGATCCTGGAAAGGATCGTCCGCCACATCGAATATCTCTTTCTGCACGCTCGCCTTGGAAACATCAAATGCCTCGCCGCAGGCGGGCAGACGGCCCATGTGCTCAACCAGCAGAGCCAGCACCTTCCGGGGAACATTGACCAATCGGATGCCAACCATCCAGCTTGTGGAGTACCGCAGAAACAGATATTCCGCGGCGCCGATATTGTCGATCACCACATTGTAGCCGCCCCGCTTATAGGCTTGCTTCATGAGTCGAAGCAGGCCTTTTTCCTCAATTACCATCCGTTTTTCCTCCTGGTCTGCTTTTCAAAGTTTTCCGTAATACGGATCTCATCGCCGGTCTTGTAATTCTTAAAGGTAATGCAGCCATCCCCCTCATGGAGCACGCACACCCGCTCCGGGTCGATCCCGTTCTGACGAAGCATTGCGCACTGCGCCTCGTTGGGTGGTGTGAATTTCACGCTTACCACCTCCGCAGGCTGCGATCGATGATAATAGCAGCCGCCACGACGAAGCACATCACGCCCACATTCACGATCCAGGGCAACGCCTCCGGCACATACAGCGCAACCACCAGTGCCGCCGCAGCTGCCAGGCAAGCCAGCACCCAAAGCACCGCCACAATCTGACGATTCCTGCGATATCTCGTATATTGGATGTCGTTATCCAGCTGCTGCCAAAAGCCGGGCTTTCCCTCGGTTTCGGGTGCAGGATTCTCGCAAGCCTCCTCGTGCTTGCTGTTTGCAAGGTTCTCCACCTGCTGATCGATGGCTTCCATTTCAAATTCGCTCATTTTTCATTCTCCTTTTTATAATCGTTTGTTAATTTGATGATTTCAGGTGCGCCATCCCGCACCTTTTAGAGGAAATCATGGGCAAGAGAGGAATTTACCATATCCGCTCCGGCCGCAGGGATGGCTGCGGTTCCGGGGGGTGTTGGTGGCCCCGTTCGGATTTGAACCGAAGGCCCGCGGATTATGAGTCCGCCGCTCTAACCTTCTGAGCTACGGAGCCGTAGATATGTATGCCACCAGAGCAAATCTACTTAAATCCAGTTGTGTACCAGCTAATAATCATTCTGTGTGGTGGTTTAGGGCTTTCCTTTGCTGGTGGCATCAAAGGGCACACCCAAGGAAAGGACGGTAGCGGATATCCTGACCGCCACGGCAATGCGCCAAATATAGCGCACACATTATTCATGTTAACCATCCCTCCCTTCGCATTATTGCTGCTAGGCCGTTTTACAGGTTGCCGGCAGCTCGGCGCCCAACCGCTCATGAGACTATTGGTGCGGACCTGGCCTGTGGTGCGGCTGTGACCCAACCGCCCAGAGGTTTTGCATCAGCCGCACATCCACCTGGCAAGATGCACCTTGCTGATGCGATTTCCTACGAATTTTTCCCCAAAGTGCTTGAGCACTGTATTCCGGCTGGTGTACCCGGTTACCGTCATCGCCTCCTGCATGGTCAGCATGTCGTGATCCGGGTACCGAATGTTCAGCAGTTCCAGGTTGTCACGGTATCCTTCTTTTTCTCTTGCCATAATCCACCTCCTGTTTCGCTGCCAATATAATTATTTCTTCTCTGCATATGCCTTGCCGGCGGCAAATGCCTTTTCCAGCACATCATAGGG
>JAZOLX010000081.1:0-11726 GCA_045653485.1 Faecousia sp.
TCTCCACTCAGCACTACATAAAAAAAGACCTGCTTTCGCAGGTCTTTTTTTATGTAAGCGGGAATTATTCCTTGGTCAGGCTGCCCTTCTTGGCGCGGGTCTTGCTGTACAGGAACAGCAGCAGAGAGCCGATGACGCCAGCGGAAACAGCGTTGCTGATAGCAGCGACGACACCCTGGGTGAAGACCAGCTCTACGGGCTCGCTGTAGATCACGATGTCCAGAACGGGAGCAACGACGATCCATGCAAAGGCATTGCCGATGACCTGAGTGACGTTGTACAGAAGAATGTCCTTCCAAGTCAGAATGCCGTCTTCCACATGGAGCTTGGGATATACAAGACCCATGACCAGACCTGCAACGCCGGAAGCGATGACCCAGCTCCACCATGCACTGCCGTACTGCACGATGTCAGACAGAGCGTGGCCGATGAATGCAACCAGCATACCGGCGATGGGGCCGAACATGGCAGCGAAGAAGCCGCCAATACCGTATGCGGACTGGATCTGGGTTTCGGGAATACCGGTGGGGATCTTCACGTACATGAACAGGACAGTGAAGAGGGCAGCACCCAGAGCGGTGCCGACCAGAGTTTTGGTGCTGAAGCCGAACAGTTTCTTTTTCATGACTAAAACCTCCGTTATCTTTCCTTATTTTACGGAATTTTCCGTATGCTTACTAAATCATATCACAAAAATTTTATTTTGTAAACATCACAGTCCACTCCGGACCGAACCAAAGATCATATTTTTTACACATGCTTCCCTGACTGACGGCCATAGCCACCTTCATTAACTCGTTGTTGTAGATCATGGGATCGCCCTTTTGGGCATAACCGAAGCTCTGATGGAACAGCACGGTCTGATCGAAAACGGGTTTTCCTTCATGGCAGATGGTAACATGGACCTTATCGCCGTACTGGAAACCGGCCTCTTTGAATTTTTCCAGAGGGATGTTGGTCCAAAGGTTGCCGAAGTTGGGGTCGTTGATCTCAAAGTAACCCTTTACACAGCCTTCGCTTACATCGGGTTCATAGATAGGATGCTCCACGATCTCTTCTACAGGGTACTCGGGGCCGACTCCCTCGAAGTCGATAATACCGCTGGCGAGTCTGGCTGCGGTATAGCCAAACAGGTCACGTCCGTGGAAAATAGACACACCCCGGGTGCTTTGCAGCCGGTTTACGGTTTCATCGATCTCCCGGACGGCTTCAATGCCAATGAACTTTTTCACATGCGTCAGTGCGCCATTGTCGGGGGTGACCACATAGTAGCCATCGACGGTTTTTGCCACGCAAGCACGACGCTTGGTGCCGACACCGGGGTCTACTACAGATACATAGATGGTACCCTTGGGCCAGAACTGCAGGCTCTGGTACAGACGGTAGCTGGCGCTCCATGTATCATATTGGGGGATCTGGTGGGTGCCGTCAAAAATCTCCAGTTCCCGGTCTACGGTCTTGACTACGCCATACATGGAACTGACAGCACCTTCTGCATAGGTAAAGTCTGTCTGGAATACAAGAATTGGTTTATCGAACATGCTCATAATGATTTCTCCTTTCAGATAAAGGGATTCCAAAATCTTCCGTGGTTAAAGAACACGGAGATCAAAATAACAACTGCCAGTATGACGCAGCTAACGCCTATACACAGATAATCGAGGCGCTGCATGGGACGCTTGGCATACCATGTGCGCTGCTTATGCTTTCCAAATCCCCGCAGGTCCATTGCGTTGCTGATCACATCGATCCGGTCCATGGTAGAGAAGATCAGCGGTACGCAGATATTCATTACATTTTTGATCCGCACAGACAGCTTTTCTTTTTTGGAAAGATCCAAGCCGCGGCTTTGCTGCGCGATGGCAATATCGTTATAGTTGCGGATGGTGTCGGGGAAGTAGCGCAGTGTCAGAGCTAAGGCATAGCAGGCCTTATAATTGACTTTAATGCCATTGAGGGATGCTGCGAATTCTGATGGATTGGTGGTTAACAGGAACAGCATACCCAGCGGAATGACGGCGCCGTATTTAAAAAACTTCGTTACTTGATAAAGAATCTGCTCCAGCGTTACGGTATAACGGGAGCTGAAGCGGAATAGCTCGTGGCATGTTCCGTAGACCTCAACACCATAGGTGGGATTGAACAGGTATGTGAGGATAAAATTCATGCCTAAAAACAGCAGTACCGCCCAAAGCATGACTTTGATCTGGCTGAATGTAATGCCGGATACATGCAGGACCCAGACGCTCAGCGCCATGACGATCAGAATCGTGCGGATATCGTAAGTAAACATGACGGCAGCGGAGAGAATCATGAAGCAGATCAGCTTGGAAACGCCGGAGAGGTTGAATACCCAGTTGTCCCGCTCCACATAGTCAAAAATCTTATCCTTCATGGCGGCACACCTCCCGTTCGTAATCGATGAAATGCTGTACAAAACCGGCAGCATCTGGGATGCCGGCAGCGATAGCCAGATCATACAAGCTGGTCAGCTTCAGATTTGCCTGAGAAGCAATCTCCGCGTTGGTGAGAATTTCTACGGCAGTGCTGTCACCGATTTTTTGGCCGCCATTGATCACAATGGCATGGGGGGTATATTCCAGCATCAAGTGCATGTCATGGGTGATCATCAGAATGGTTACGCCCTGATCGTTGAGACTCTTGAGGAACTCCATGATCTCAGTATAATGGTGGTAGTCCTGACCGGCGGTAGGCTCGTCCAGAATCAGAATCTGGGGATCCATGACCAGAATGGAAGCAATCGTCACCCGCTTTTTCTGACCGAAGCTCAATGCGGAGATGGGCCACTTTTTAAAGGGTGTCAAACCGCAGATTTTCAGGGCCTTTTCCACCTTTTCGGCAATGACGGCTTCATCCATGCCCCGCAGCCGCAGACCCAGAGCAACTTCGTCGTAGATCATGGATTTGCAGATCATCTGGTTGGGATTCTGCATCACATAACCGATCTTCTGGGAACGCTCTTTAATGGTTTGGCCTTTCAGCGATTCGCCCCGATACAGGATTTCACCGGAGGATTCTGTTACAAAGCCGCAGATGACTTTGGCCAGAGTACTTTTGCCGGCACCGTTGGTGCCAACAATGCTGACCATTTCGCCCTCCCGGATGGTAAAGCTAATGTCCTGCAGGATCTTGCGTTTTTTGGTATACTGGAAGTGAAGATTCTTGACTTCCAAAATTGGGGGCCTTTCTTCCACCGGGGCAGCGGGGGTTCGGCTGGCATTCCAGTTGATCAGCGAATCCTTCACCGCATCTAAGTGCAGTGTATCCAGACGGCCTGCGCCCATTTCAGGCGTGATCTCGACACCTGCGTATTTCAGTGCGGTGGCATACAGAGGTTCCCGGATGCCGAGCTCGGGCAGGATGCCCTTGGCGATCAGTTCGTCGGGTGTCATATCCGCAACGATGCGGCCTTCGGAGAATACGATGATTCGGTCCACATTGCGGTACAGCACATCCTCCAGCCGGTGCTCAATGATCACGACGGTCTTATCATACTGCTTCTGAATCTTGTCGATGAGGTCAATGGCGGTTTTGCCGGTGGCGGGGTCCAGATTTGCTAAAGGTTCATCAAAGAGCAGAACATCTACATCATTGACCATGACACCGGCAAAGGCGACCCGCTGCTTCTGACCGCCGGACAGCTCGTAGGGCGAGGATTTGAGGAGCTTGCCCATGTCCACGATATCGGCCACCTGCTGCACGGTTTCGTGCATTTCCCTTTGGCCTTTGCAGTCATTTTCAAGGGCAAAGGCAATATCTTCGCCCACGGTTAGGCCCACAAACTGGCCATCGGAATCCTGCAGAACAGTACCCACATGATGGGATAATGTGAAAATATCTGCATCCTTGGTTTCAATGCCGGAAACCTTCACACTACCGTTCATCTGCCCCCGGTAAGCAAAGGGAATCAGGCCATTGATGCAATGGCCCAAGGTGCTTTTGCCACTGCCGGAGGGACCGACGATCAGTACCTTTTCTCCCTCGTGGATGGTTAAATTGATGTCATACAGGGTCGGTTCTGCCTGTGAGAAATATTGAAAGGTAAAGTCCTTAAATTCAATCAAAGGCTTTTTCATGGGGTCACTCCCTTACTCATAGACTACTCTGGGTGCCTTGCGGATACGGATCTTCCAGCCGTTGCCTGTGCCAATGTTATAGGCCCGGGCAAAGCTGCCTTGATTGATGGCGACGGCCATGCAATCCAAGCTGTTCACATATACCAGCGGCTCGCCTACGTAGACATCGGCAAAGCTTTTGGCATAAACCAGAATGTTTTTATATACGGTACGGGTACCGTTTTCAATACGGATCTCCACATGATTGCCATGGGTGACATCCAATTGCTCAAAAAGGGTACGGGGAATGTTTGTCCACAAACTGCCAAAGCGAACATCCAAAACATCAATGGTGCCGTAGACACCGGCATTTTCAAATATTGCCTCTTCTACCGGCAGCTCAATGACACTTTCAACAGACACCGCAGGACCCACTTCTTCAAAAGAGATTACCCCGGAGGCGAGCCTTGCGCCGGTGTAGGCATAAATATCCCGGCCATGGAAGGTATAGCTCTGACCAGATCCTTTTAGGCGGTTCGTAGTTTCATCGATAATGCGGGCTTCGGCAATGCCGGTTATACGCTTGATGTGGGTCAATGTGCCATTATCGGGGGTGATGATATACTGACCGTCGTTGGTTTTTACGGCAATGGAACGGCGGGCAGAGCCGACACCGGGATCCACCACACTGACAAATACCGTGCCTACGGGCCAATATGACACGGTCTGGATCAAACGGTAGGATGCTTCCCAGATATCATAGGGTGTGATCTCGTGTGTCAGATTGGAGATCAGCAGCTTGGGATCTACACCGTAGGCGACACCGTACATAGCACTGACGGCACCGTCCACATAGCCGAAATCCGACTGAAATACCAAGTGCTTGCTCATAGGACAACGCCTCCTCGATTCATAATTCCATTATTATAGTATTATACACATTTTTGTAGGATCTTGCAACATAAAAAGCTGCAGTCACAAGGCTGCAGCTTTTCGAGAGGGTCACACATTGAGAAGCGCTACCGCGACGTCGTTAACGTTGGTGCCGGTAGGGCCGGTGATGATCAATCCATCGCACCGTTGCAGCGCATGATAGGCATCATTATCCTTAAGAACCTGATAGATGTCGATGCCTTGGTTGCGGAGTGCTGCTGCGGTTTCGTAGTCCACATAGCCGCCGGCGGCATCAGTAGGTCCGTCGGTACCGTCACTGCCCACACTGAATACGGCAGCACCGGAGATGCCTTCAATACCTATGGCTGCGGCCAGTGCAAGTTCTTGATTTCTGCCGCCCTTACCCTTGCCGGTTAATTGGACAACGGTTTCACCGCCTGCCAAAAAGGCGAGCTTTTTGCCGCCATTGGCGTGGGTCTTCAGGATGGTAGCCAGAAAGCTGCCTGCTTCCTTGGCCTGGCAGCACAGCTGATCGGTCAGCAGCACCGGCTCATAGCCCAGCTCCTTACAGACGGCTGCGGCTGCGGTGCAGAGCTCCCTGACGGAACCGTTGATCAATGTGGTTACATTATCCAGCGTCTTAGGGGTCTCTTGGGACAAAAGTACCCTCGCTTCATCGGTTAATTTCAACTGGTACTTTTCGGCAATGGCAATGGCCTGCTCACAGGTGGTGCTGTCGGGGCAAGCAGGACCGGATGCGATCATATCCAGCGGATCACCCAGAATGTCCGAAAGAACAATGGTCAGTACATGTGCCGGTTTGCAAAGCTCTGCGAACCGGCCGCCTTTGACAGCGGAAAGCCGCTTGCGGATGGTGTTGATTTCCACAATGTCTGCACCACAGGCCAACAATTGTCCGGTAATGTTCTGCAGTACAGGGCCTGAAACCAAAGGCTTTTCAAAGAGGGCACTACCGCCGCCGGAGAGCAGAAACAGCACTGTATCCGACTGCTGCAAGTTTGCCACCAAGTCCAATGCTTTTTGGGTGCCGGCGAAGGAATTTTCGTCGGGGACAGGGTGTCCTGCTTCACAGCAGGTGAAATTCGCAATAGGCCCCATCACATGATCATATTTGGTGACCACTACGCCGGCCTCAATTCGGTCACCCAGAAAGTCAGAAGCGGCTTTTGCCATCTGCCATGCGGCTTTGCCGCAGGCTACCAGCAGTACACGGCCCGGGAACTCCCGGCCTGCCAATGCTCGCTTTACCGCTTCGTCCGGCTGAACGGCTTGGATTGCGGCGTTTACAATATGTTTTGCATGAGATCTAAGAATCTGATCCATAAGAATCCCCCCTGGAATGCAATTACTATAACATTTTCTGGAAAACTGCGCAAGTGTATTTTGCAGAGCAACAAAAATACGCACACAAACGACAAAAAACTATTGACAAATGGATACAGCAGCGGTAGAATCATAGAAACCGTTGAGGCGGAGGGGCGGCGGCAATGCCCTTTCAGAGAGTCCGGGGTGCTGGGATCCGGGCAGTAAGCATGCCGCAAGATGGGCCGCTGAGGGTGCATGGAAAAGCGAAAGCTGAGTATATTGCAACGCGTGGGCATGCGTCAGTTGCCGGGGGTATGTTGGTATCCCGCAGAGGGCACGATTATTTCGTGAATCAAGGTGGCATCGCGGATAAGTTTTTTATTCGTCCTTGACAGAAGATCCGTTCTGTCGGGGGCATTTTTATTTCCCTTGACAGTGCGTCAAGGGAATTTTATTTTTGGGAGGATTTACATTATGAAAATGAACGGCGTGGATTTCGAAACTTATTTTAACAATTACCCCGATGAAAACGGTTTCTTTGGCCGTTACGGTGGCTGCTATATTTCCCCGGAGCTGAAGACAGCCATGGCAGAAATTACCGAAGCCTATTTCTCCATTGCCCAGTCCCGGAAATTTATCGCGGAGCTGCGGCGCATCCGTAAGGAATTCCAGGGCCGTCCCACTCCCATCTCTCATCTGGAGCGGCTCAGCGATGCTCTGGGCGGACGGGTACAGCTGTACGCCAAGCGCGAAGATCTGAATCATTCCGGTGCTCACAAGCTGAATCACTGCATGGGTGAAGGCTTGCTGGCATCCTATATGGGTAAAAAGAAGGTCATTGCTGAGACCGGTGCCGGTCAGCATGGTGTGGCACTGGCTACCGCTGCCGCTTATTTCGGTCTGGAATGTGACATTTACATGGGCAGTGTAGACATCAAGAAGCAGGCTCCCAATGTGGCTCGTATGAAGATTCTGGGCGCCAATGTGATCGAAGTTACCCACGGCCTGCAGACACTGAAAGAAGCAGTGGATGCTGCCTTTGATGCCTATGCCAGAGAGTACAAGGATGCCATTTATTGTATCGGTTCCGTCTTGGGTCCTCATCCCTTCCCCATGATGGTTCGCGATTTCCAGAGTGTTGTGGGTATCGAAGCCAGAGAACAGTTTATCGATATGACCGGCCATCTGCCCAGTGCTGTTGTGGCCTGTGTTGGCGGCGGCAGTAACGCGGCAGGTATGTTTGCCGGTTTCCTCAATGATCCTGTGGATATTTACGGCGTTGAGCCTTTGGGGCGTGGCCCCAAGATGGGCGATCATGCTGCCAGCTTGAAGTACGGTACCGAGGGCATTATGCACGGATTCAACTCCATTATGCTCAAGGATGAAAACGGCGATCCCGCACCGGTATATTCTGTAGCCAGTGGTCTGGATTATCCCTCTTCCGGCCCCGAACATGCTTTCCTGCAGGAGATCGGCCGTGTTAAGTACGACGTGATCGACGACGAAGAAACCATTGACGCATTCTTCAAGCTGGCCCGTATGGAGGGCATCATCCCTGCTATCGAAAGTGCTCACGCCGTTGCCTACGGCATGAAGCTGGCAAAAACACTTGGCAAGGGCAGCGTGCTGATCAACCTGTCCGGTCGTGGCGACAAGGATATGGATTACGTCATTGAGAATTATGGGATCCGCTAAAATGTATGCAAGTTGAGGAATTGGCCCCTTATTTTTGTGACAAGAATCGTTCATTTCGCATATTGTATTCTGATATGAAAAGTGTTATTCTTTAAAAAATACATTTGTCTTTCTGCAAAAGACAAAACAAGGATGGAGGAAATCTGAATGGCTAGAGTGTATAATTTCTCCGCAGGTCCTGCGGTTTTGCCGGAAAGCGTTCTGCAGCAGGCAGCGGCAGAGATGCTGGATTATAACGGTACCGGTATGAGTGTCATGGAAATGAGCCACCGCAGTAAGGCGTATCAGCAGATCATCGATACGGCTGAAGCCGATTTGCGGGAGCTGATGGGAATTCCCGCAGGCTATAAAGTGCTGTTCCTGCAGGGCGGCGCCAGCCAGCAATTTGCCATGATCCCTATGAATCTGATGAAGAACAAAGTGGCTGATTATATCGTCACCGGCGTATGGGCAAAGAAGGCTTGCCAGGAAGCTGCCATCTATGGTACCGCCAATGTGATCGCCAGTTCTGCTGATAAAACCTTCTCTTATATTCCCGATTGCAGCGACCTGCCCATCAGCGAGAACGCTGACTATGTGTACATCTGCCAGAACAACACCATCTACGGTACTGCGTTTAAGGAACTGCCCAACACCAAGGGTAAGGATCTGGTTGCTGACGTATCTTCCTGCTTCCTGTCCGAGCCGGTGGATGTAAATAAGTATGCTATGATCTATGGCGGTGTCCAGAAGAACATCGGCCCTGCCGGTGTGGTGATCGCCATCATCCGGGAAGACTTGATCACCGATGACGTGCTGCCCGGCACACCTACCATGCTGAAGTATAAGACTCATGCCGACAACGGCTCTATGTACAATACACCTCCCGCATACGGTATTTATATCTGCGGCAAAGTATTCCAGTGGCTGAAGGATATGGGCGGTCTGGAGGTCATGAAGCAGCGCAACGAGCAGAAGGCTGCCATCCTCTATGATTTCCTGGATAACAGCAAGCTGTTCCACGGTACCGTCGTGAAGAAGGACCGTTCCCTGATGAATGTACCCTTCATTACCGGCGACACTGAAATGGATGCCAAATTTGTCAAGGCCGCGGATGCCGCAGGGTTCGTGAATTTGAAGGGCCACCGTAGTGTTGGCGGTATGCGTGCCAGTATTTACAATGCTATGCCCATTGAAGGCGTAGAAAAACTGGTGGACTTTATGGCAAAGTTCGAAAAGGAGATCTAAGCTATGTATCAGGTACATTATCTGAATTCTATCTCCCCTCAGGGCACGGCCCTGTGGACGGATGACTATCAGAAGACCGATGATCTGAATAACGCGGATGCAGTGCTGGTGCGAAGCGCTGCGATGCATGATCTGGCATTGCCGGAAAATCTGCTGGCAATTGCACGGGCCGGTGCAGGCGTTAATAATATCCCTCTGCAGAAATGCGCTGAGGAAGGTATCGTTGTATTCAATACCCCCGGTGCCAACGCCAACAGTGTTATGGAGCTGGCGCTGTGCGGCCTGCTGCTGAGCAGCCGTGATGTGATTGGCGGTATCAACTGGGTCAAGTCCATCAGCAATACTGCGGATGTTGCCAAACAGGTGGAAAAGGGCAAGTCCAAGTTTGCAGGCCACGAGATCGCGGGCAAGCGATTGGGCGTCATCGGTCTGGGCGCCATCGGCGGCCCCTTAGCCAACGCTGCAAGGCGTTTGGGTATGGAGGTCTACGGTTGCGACCCCTATATCTCCATTGATGCGGCATGGCACTTAGACCGCCATATCATCCATGCCAAGACCCGGGAAGAGATCTATGAAAAGTGCGACATCATTACGCTCCACGTGCCGCTGCTGGATTCTACCCGCAAGATGATCAATGCAGAGGCCATTTCCAAGATGAAGGATGGCGCGATTATACTGAACTTTGCCCGGGATGCGCTGGTGGATGATGATGCCATGGAAGAAGCCTTGAAGAGTGGCAAGATCCACCGTTATGTGACGGACTTCCCCAATGACCGCACCGCCAATATGGAAGGTGTCATTGCCATTCCTCATCTGGGTGCTTCCACTGAGGAATCGGAGGATAACTGCGCTAAGATGGCCGTACGGCAGGTCATGAATTATCTGGAAAACGGTAACATCGTCAATTCTGTCAATTATCCCGACTGCGATATGGGCATCTGCACCAAGGCAGGCCGTATCACCATTTTGCACCGTAATATCCCCAACAGCTTGAGCCAGTTTACAACGGCGGTGGCAGCGGATAACATTAACATCTCCGATCTGCTGAACCGCAGCCGTGGAGAATATGCCTACACCATGCTGGATCTGGATCATCCCACACCCCCTGCGGTGATCGAAAAGCTACAGAAGATCGACGGCGTTCTCCGGGTACGTGTCATTCGATAAACCAAAAGCTGACGCAATAATTTGCGTCAGCTTTTTCTCTTTAAAAATTCTGTAAAGACTACATTGCAAAGTTTCCGTAGATATGCTAGAATGTTTTAGGTATAGAGAAGATAAAGACAGCGTTACAGGAGGAAACTATGAGATCATATATTATCACGAAAAAGAATGAACAGTTGAATTGGGATCAGATTCCCGCACTGGAAATTGATAATTGTCTGTGGGTTGCGGATGCTGGTATTTCCACGCAGGCCCAGCTCTGCTATGATGAAGATGCCATCTATGTCCGTATGTGTGCTAAGGAGGCAGAAATCCGTGCTGTGGAGACGGGACCAGTTGGTGAGCCTTGGGTGGATAGTTGCATGGAATTTTTCTTCTGCCCCAATCCCCATGACGGAACCTATTTGAACATCGAATTTAATCCCAACCGCTGTCTGTGTATGGGTGTTGGTCTGGGCCGGCATGACCGGATCCGCCTGTTGATGAAGGACGAGAATCCTCTGGATGCTGAGGTGACCAGAACGAAGGACGGCTGGCAGATCACATACCGGATTCCTGCTGACCTTATCAGACGGTTCGTTCCAGAGTTTAAGGCTGAATCCGGTGCCATGATGCGTGGTAACTTCTATAAGTGCGGTGAGCGCACCGCCAAGGAGCATTACTACTCCTGGAATCTGGTGGAGAATGAAACCCCGGAATTCCACAGCTCTCAGTATTTTGGAAAGCTCTACTTTGAATAATGATAATTCCCGCTGCGAAAATCGCAGCGGGAATTTTTGTGTGCTTTGAAATTAATAGCCAACCTTCTCCCAGCACTCAAAGGGAGCAGCCAGTTCGTCGGAGATGTAGACCTGGGTTTTCTTGGTCTGGAGCATAGAAGAGGGAACCAGAGGAGTAACGGGGCCGTGGGTAACCAGACGGCTGGTCATTCTCTGCCAGGAAGAGAATGTGCCGTTGGTTGCCAGCGCATGGACCTCGATACGCTCCTTGGCACGCATCACGTCGATGGGGCCGATGGTAGCAGCCTTGGGAGGCACGTTGGCGATATCACCGGACTGGCCGAAGGTGCCGTTCAGAGAGTTCTGCAGGATGGTCATGGGGTGCAGCTTCACGACCTGGGCGGGCTGATTCAGCCATTCTTCAATGTCGCCGCTGCCGATGAATTCGGGGATGGGATCCACGAAAGCTACGTGGCCGGTCCAGCCGGGGGAGGTGGAGATAATATCGGCACCGCCCTCGGAGATATCGTTGATGATCTTGGAGTAGTCGCCGATGTTCTTGTTGGTAGGATAGTGGACATTCTCCATGGGCATACGCAGCTTGGGATCGATCTGCATGACCAGA
>JAZOLX010000082.1:0-28877 GCA_045653485.1 Faecousia sp.
GATCTTCTTGCCGTCGACAACGATGTTGTCCTCGCCAGCCTCGACAGTGTGAGCACCGAAGGGAGCAGCGTAAGCGCCCTGAGTGGAGTCATACTTCAGCAGGTGAGCCAGCATCTTGGGGGAGGTCAGGTCGTTGATAGCGACAACCTCGAAGCCCTCAGCGCCGAACATCTGACGGAAAGCCAGACGGCCGATACGGCCAAAACCATTGATAGCAACTTTAACAGACATGGTATATTCCTCCATTTTTTATCGCTGCATTGCAGCATATTAGACATTTTTATACGGGATTCGATAAACCCATACGGATTCATTATACAATAACCCTTGGAACTTGTAAAGTATCATATTTGTAAAAATTCCAGATTTTTTACAGCCGGAATTGGGATTCTCTACTAAAAATTCTCAAAGAAACCACAAATTGCTTCTTTGGACGCGCATACACTGCCCTGAAAGAACCCCGGCTTTCCACCGCCCCGTCCATTCAACGCTTTTGCCATCCGGTTTCCCAATTCCTTTACATCGCCGCCGGGGCAGGCAAGACACACATCAAACCTTTCATGATCGCCGGAAAATACCGCTGCCGTGCCGCCGCACACACCGGAGATCTTCTCTGCCAGCTCCCGGACTCCGGCAGGGGACAAACTTTCTTCAAAATGTACAACATTTCCTTGAGCCCGGTATCGCTGGGCAATATGGTCGAATATCTGCTTCTGTAAAGAAACTGACCTGTATTTCTCGGCAGCCAACGCTTCATTCATTTTTTTGGCAGCCTCGCCGGTTTCCAAAAGTTTTGCAGAGAAGGCTTGGCTGACCTGCCGGTTTTGATCATACACACTGGTTAAGAAAGCCAACGCCCGTCTACCGCAGGCCATTTCGATTCGAACACCTTGGTGAAACTTTACACAGGAAAATAACTTGATAAATCCAACCTCTCCTGTCCGCGCCACATGGACACCGCAGCAGGCACAGGTATCCACACCCGGGATTTCCACCACCCGCACCGGCCAAGGAAGCTGCCGTTTGGAACGATAGGGGACAGAGGGCAATTCTTCCTCACTGGGGTACCAACAGCGGATGGGCAGATTCTGCCACACCCTTTGATTTGCTTCTGCTTCGATCTCAGGCAGTGCATCTACAGGGATCGGGCCGTCAAAGTCGATGGTGATCACTTCGCTGCCCATGTGAAAACCCACATTATGCCAGCCAAACCGTCGGTTAATAATCCCGGAAACAATGTGCTCTCCCGTATGCTGCTGCATCAGATCAAAGCGCCGGTCCCAATCAATAATACCCTCTACTTGCGCTCCCACTTTTAGGGGTTTATCGCAGATATGAACTATCTTTTCGCCTTGTTCTGTCACATAGAGCACATTCGCTTCAGCCAATTTACCCAAATCGCAGGCCTGTCCGCCCCCCTCGGGATAAAAAGCGGTTTGATCCAGTGTGATCTCATACCCTTTCTCCGTTTCGACACACCCGGTAACCACCGCTGTGAATTCTCTTACATGGCAATCCTGATAATAGAGCTTTTCCTCATTCATGCAGATTTCTCCTTGTACCTGTTTTTCTTATTGTAGCACAGCGATTTCGCCATTGCAAACCGTTTAAATTTGTTATTTATTTTTTAATTTTTTATTATAGAGGTAGCGGCAAGCAAAGGATTGTGTTATACTGTTTACAAGTATACCATAATGGAGAGAGAATGCTATGTTGGAACTTCTTGCCCCCGCAGGGTCAATGGAAGCCCTTCGGGCCGCGGTACAAAACGGTGCAAATGCAGTTTATCTGGGCTGCGGTACCTTCAATGCCCGCCAAGGCGCGAAAAACTTCACACCCCAGACCCTTACGGAAGCAGTAAAGTACTGCCACGTCCGGGGCGTTGCTGTTCATTTAACCTTAAATACCCTTGTTTCCGACAAGGAAATACCGGATCTGATCGAACTGATCCGCCATGCAGCCAATAGCTGTGTGGACGCTTTCATTGTACAGGATCTGGGTGTGGTGCAGCTTTGCCGCCAGATCGCACCCCAGATCCCCATTCACGGCTCCACGCAGATGACCGTTCACTCCTTGCCCGGAGTGCTGCTGTGCGCCGCATGGGGTCTGACCCGTGTTGTACTCAGCCGGGAGCTGAGCGGAGAAGAAATCAAATATATTTGCCGCAATTCCCCCATTGAAATTGAAGTATTTGCCCACGGCGCTCTGTGCATGGGTTATTCCGGACAGTGCTTTTTGCCCGCCGCCAGCGGCGGCCGCTCCGGTAACCGTGGCCGCTGTGCCCAGCCTTGCCGTCAAAGCTACGGCTATGGCCGGTGGGAAAATAAACATCCTCTGAGTTTGAAGGACAACTGTCTGGTCCCTTATCTGCGGGATTTAGAGGAAATGGGTGTCGCCTCCATCAAACTGGAAGGCAGGATGAAGCGGCCGGAATATGTAGCCACCGTCACAAGGGTCTACCGGCAGGCTCTGAATACTGGCAAAGTAACCCGTCCTATGGTGGATTCTCTGCTTACTGCCTTCAACCGGCAGGGTTTCACTGACGGTTATTATACCGGAAATATTGGAAAACCCATGTTTGGCATTCGAGAGGATACAGCCGAGGATTCCGCTTGGCTAAAAGAAGCCAGACAGAGCTACGAGGCCGCAGAAAATCCCTTAGTTCCCATTCGTTTTGATGCAAGCGTATCCATCAATGAGAGTATTCTGACGGTCATTGATCCCGAAGGCCGTGTATGCAGTGTCCGTGGGCAGGGCGGCGAATTGGCCCGCACCCAACCGCTGACCGCAGATGCCTTGGCCCAAAGATTGAAGAAAACCGGTGGCACACCCTATATTTGTACAGATATTTCTGTGAATATTGAGCCGGGTCTGATCCTTTCCGCTGCTGCCATCAACGGTCTGAGACGGGATGTTTTGAATCAACTGACTGCCCTTCGTGCCCGCCGAGATCCCGTCCGCCTTTCCCGGCCCGCCAAGCTGCCTCACTTCTCCGGCAGCCGCAACCGACCCGAGTTGACCATTCAGGTCACCTCCCGGGAGCAGGTCACAGGCCGTATGCTGAAAATGGAGCCTTCTGTTTTGTACGTTCCTGTGCATTTGTTAATAGAGGACCCCAACTGGTGCAGCCAACTTTGCGCCAAGGTCCATGTATGCGCCGTGCTTCCCAGAATTCTCCACGACGGCGAGCTGTCCCGTTTGAAGCAAAACCTGTTTACCCTGAAAAGTCTGGGTGTCAAAGATGCCCTTGTAGGTAATTTAGGCCATCTGCTCCCGGTCCGGGAATGCGGTATGGGTGTTCGGGGTGACTTTGGTCTGAACCTTTATAACTCTTGGGCCATGAATGCTGCCCGGGAGTTGGAGCTGCGCTCTGCTACCTTAAGCTTTGAAATGACACTGCCCCAGATCCGGGATGTCAGCAAAGCTGTTCCCTGCGAGTTGCTGGTATATGGCCGTCTGCCCTTGATGGTCACAGAAAATTGTCTGACACAGGGCAAGACCGGGCAATGTACCTGCCACTTAGCTCCCACCAAGCTGGTGGACAAAACCGGTGCGGAATTCCCCGTGATCAAGGACGGGAGCTCCTGCCGCAGCATCCTGCTCAATGGCAAAAAGCTGAACCTGCTGGACCGTCAAAACGATCTGGATCATCTGGGCCTGTGGGCAGTGCGTCTGTACTTTACCACCGAAAACCCCAGAGAGGTAGACCACATTCTTGGCTGCCGTGCCAACCCCGCACCCTTTGATCCCGGTGCCAGCACAAGAGGACTTTACTTAAGAGGAATTGACTGATTTATGCAACTGATCTTAGCTTCCCAATCCCCCCGGCGAAAAGAACTTCTGAGCTTGTTCCATATTCCCTTTACCGTCAAGGCGGCAGATATCGACGAGGCCATGGATCCGGGTAAAGATCCTGTACAAGAAGTAGCCAGAGTCAGTAAATTAAAAGCTCTGGCCATTTCTCGGGAAACCGATGATGTGGTCATTGCCGCTGACACGATCGTTGTGCTGGATGGCCAAGTGCTTGGAAAGCCAGTGGATGCATCCCACGCCCGGGCCATGCTCACCGCCCTTTCCGGAAAGGATCATCAGGTAATGACAGGCATAACGGTATTAAAAGGGGAGACCTGTCTGACCCATACGGAAGTGACCGATATTCATTTCCGTCCTCTCTCTCAAAAAGAGATCGCAGATTATGTGGCCACGGGCGAACCCATGGATAAGGCCGGTGCCTATGGAATTCAAGGGGGAGCAGCGCTCTTTGCCGAAAAGCTGCAGGGTGATTATTACAATGTGATGGGCCTTCCTGTATGCCGGCTGTTTTTGATGCTGCGCGCGGTGGCTCCGGAAATTTTGGAGGATATACAATGAAACACTATATATCTACCCGTGTCCGGGTGATTCTGGTGGTAGCTGTGCTGTTGGCCGCGCTGCTGGCAGTTCTCAGTAATCTGACCGGTCTGAAAATCGGTGAAATGGCTGTTCAGGGTGTGATCACACCTCTGCGCACCGGTGTCAGTAAACTGAAGGATCAGGCAGAGCAGCTTTACAGCTATATCTTCAACTATGAAGCGCTGCTGGCAGAAAACATTGCGCTGAAAGAAAAAATCGCCCAGATGGAGGACGATGCCCGTGTGGCCGACTCCGTTTCCCGTGAAAACGACCGTCTGCGTGCCCTTCTGGATCTGCTCAATACCCACGAGGACTACAAGCCGGTAGATGCCTATATCATCGCATGGAGCTCCAATGACTGGTCCAACACCCTTACCATCAACCGGGGCAGCAATGCAGGCATTGCGGTTGGTATGTGCGCCATCACAGAAAACGGCGAAGTGGTAGGCCAGGTCACAGAGGTCGGTCCCAACTTTGCTGTTGTGAAAACCATTTTGGACTCCTCGCTGGGTATCAGTGCCACCATCGCTTCTTCCGGCTATAACGGCATGGTGCAGGGTAACTATACGGAAGGCGACGAAAACCTGCTGCGTATGAATTACCTGCCTACCTCCTCCGTTATCCGTAACAACGACCAGGTAGTGACCTCCGGTTCTACTACCTATCCCCGGGACCTGATCCTTGGCTATGTCATCGACGCAGGCTTCGCCGATACCGGCGTTGCCAAATACGCGCTTTTGCGACCCGCAGCGGATATCGATACCTTGGAACAGGTATTCATCATTACAGAATACAATGCAGGGTAATGGCTATGGCAAAACGTAAGTATGAATTCCGACCCGATAAGACCCAGACCAGTTTGCTCAACAAGCTATATCTGACACCGAAACAACGGCTGACGATCTTGCGTTGGGTGCTTTATGCGCTGATTCTGGTGCTGCTTTCCGTCATACAGGATGTTATTCTTTCTAAGGTTCACCTGTTTGGCGCCACAACAGATCTGGTTCCCTGCGCCATTATTTTGATCTGCGTAGCACTGGGTGCAGAAAGAAGCGCTGTCTTTTCTCTGATCGCCGCCCTTCTGTATCAGTTTTCCGGCACAGCTCCCGGATATTACGTAATTGCATTGATCCCTATTCTGGGCATTTTTGCGGCTGTTGCACGTCAGAGCTTCTTCCGGAAAAGTCTCAGCTCCACCATGCTCTGTGCCTGCACCGCCGTTGTTCTCTATGAAATGAGCATTTTTGCCTTTGGCCTTTTATTCCAAAACACATCCTTGATCCGGGTGACACGCTTTTTGATCACAAGCGGACTATCCCTGCTAAGCTATCCCATTTTGTATCCCCTAACCACCGCTGTTGAAAAAATCGGAGAAAAAACATGGAAAGATTGACCAAATTTCGCGCCCATATCGTCCTGCTGCTGTTTTGCTGCGTTCTGGGCCTTTTTGCCTTCACGCTGTACGATAAGCAGGTGTATGAAACCGGCGGTGTTATCGACAACTCCACCACCTATGTTACATGGACCTATGTTAAAGCGGCCCGTGGTGATATTCTGGACCGGAACGGTAACGTTCTGGTGGGCAACCGTGCCAGTTACAACCTGACTATCAACCACTACGTTCTGCGAAGCTCCGAAGGCCCTAATGAATCTATATATAAGTTGGTAAAGCTCTGTCAGGAGCTGGGCATTGAATATACAGACCATTTTCCCATCACCCGGGAGCGGCCCTATGTCTATACGCTGGATGAATATAATTCTGCATGGCAAGGGTACTTTCAAGTATTTTTGCAAAACCGCGGCGCGCTGGATTCGGATATTTCCGCGCCTCTATTGATCGAACAGCTTCGGGAAAGCTACCGGTTCCCGGAAGAATGGACCGACGAGGAAGCACGTCTGGTGCTGGGCATCCGCTACGAATTGACACTGCGCGACTGCGTCAATCTGCCAAACTATGTATTTATTGAAGACGCATCGGACGAAGAACGTGCTGCTATTTTGGAGCTGAACGTTCCCGGCCTGAACGTGGAAGCCTCTACCGTTCGGGAATACCATACCGAGTACGCTGCCCATATTTTGGGTTATGTAGGCCCCATGAGTCCGGAGCAGTGGGAGTATTATAAAGAAAAGGGTTACTCCTATGATGCAGAAGTCGGTCAAAGCGGTTTTGAAATGGCTTTTGAAGAGCATTTGGCCGGCATTGACGGCATCCGCGCGGATACCATGATGCCCGACGGCACCCTTGTAAAATCAGAATATAAACAAATGCCTGTGGCAGGTAAAAACGTGGAAGTCACCATCGATATCGACCTGCAGCAGGTTGCCGAGGACGAGCTTGCCAAAACCATCATCAATCTGCGGGATGACCCAAGTCCCACCGCCAAGGGCAAGGAAGTGGAAGGCGGCGCCGTTGTGGTCATGGATCCCAACACCGGCAAAATTCTGGCCTGTGCCAGCTATCCCTCCTACAATCTGGCAACCTTCCGGGAAGACTATGATGCATTGATGGAGGACCCCCTAAAACCCCTTTATAACCGGGCCATCTCCGCTTCTTATCCCCCCGGCTCCACATTTAAAATGACCATGGTCATTGCGGCCATTCGAGCCAAGGTCATCAATATGAACTCCGAAATTCAGGACTTGGGTGAATTCTTGAAATATTGGCAATCCGCCGGCTTCAAAGCCTCCTGTCTGGCCTTTACCTCCTCCGGCGGTACCCATGGTTTCATTAACGCCAAAGAAGCTTTGTGCGTTTCCTGTAACTACTTCTTCTACGAACTGGCAGATATGAAGGGTTTCTCCTGGGAGCATATGGATGCTGCCGCAAAGGATCTGGGATTGGGCGAGCCTACCGGCATTGAACTGCCGGAAAATACTGGCCGCCGTGCCAACCCGGAAACCAAGAAAAAACTCTACGGTAAAGACCAACAGGCATGGACCGCTGCCGACGCGATCACTTCTGCCATCGGTCAGTCCGACCATAAATTTACCCCCTTGCAGCTGTGTGTTTACGTTTCCACACTTGCTACCGGCGGTACCCGCTACAGCGCAACCTTCTTAAACCGTGTGGTATCCACCGACTACCGCAGCCTGATTCTGGAAAACACTCCAAAGATCGCCAATATTATGGATATGCCCAATGACGCATACCTGTCCTATACGGAAGGTATGCAGATGGTGGCCCACTACGGAGATGGACGGCTTACAGGTACTGCTGTCAGTATATTTAACAAGTATCCCATCAGAGTCTGTGCGAAAACCGGTACTGCCCAGACCGGTGTCCGCAACCAGGACGACAACGGTGCTTTTGTATGCTACGCGCCGGCTGAAAAACCCGAGATCGCTATTGCTGTTTACGGTGAAAAGGCCGGTAGTGGTAGCGCCATGGGTGCTGTGGCAAAGGGTATTTTGGACCGCTATTTCGATATCGGCGCTTCCGGTGAGATTCCTACCTATGAGAACTCCATGAGCTGATACAATCAGCTGCAGCGAAAAATCTTTATATCTTATCATCCAACACTGGAACTGGCACACATTCTTGTGCGCCGGTTCTTTATTTTCAATAATTTATTATTGACATTCGATAATTTATATGGTAAGCTTTTCCTGCAAGGAGGGATTTTCCATGACTTCAAAAGTATCCGCAAAGTTTACATTGTGGTGTAACCGCATCATTGCGCTTACCGTTATCGCATTAATCTTCTTTTTTCCCAAGCTTCTTGATTGGTATCAAGGACTTCGTCCTCTGGGCCTCCATGGAGCGGCGGCTGTTTCCTTCGGCTTCTATCTGTGCGTTCCAGTCGTGCTGTACGCGCTATGGTGTGTTGACCGGATCATTGCCAATCTGTTAAAGGATCTGGTTTTTGTACAGGCAAATGTGTGCTATGTACGGCGTATCCGCTGGTGCTGTGCCGGTGTCAGTGTGATCTGCGTTCCCGCCGCTTGCTTCTATCAGCCGTTGATCTTTATGGTGGTGATCATGGCATTTCTGGCTTTGATCGTCAGTCTGGTAAAGAATATTCTTGCCGCCGCCGTGGAGCTGCGGGAAGAAAACGACCTTACTATCTAGGAGGCTGCCATGGGGATCATTGTGAATTTGGACGTTATGCTGGCGAAAAGGAAAATGAGTTCTCTGGAGCTTTGTAACCGCATTGACTTAACGCCCGCCAATCTATCTATACTAAAAACCGGCAAGGCAAAGGCTGTGCGTTTCAGCACCTTGGAGGCCATCTGCCGGGAACTGCAATGCCAGCCGGGAGATCTTTTGGAATTTAAGGAGGACTAACAGATGGAGCAGAACCAACCCAATAGAACCTTTCACGTTGGAAAGTGCGAGCTGATCTTTGGTGTTCTTATTCTGTGCATTTGCTTGCTCTTAGTCAATTGTGTATTCTTTGGTGGGCTTAATCTGGGTTTTGCCATTGCTTACGGCCTGTGTGTGTTGTGCAGTGGCGCTTATTTGCTGTGCAGTGGCCGCAAACCTAACCTTTACAGCATCATACTGTTGCTGCTGAGTCTGGTGATCGGCTCTTCTTTTGCCCGTTCGGACGACACCTCTGTAAAGCTTGTTATGGTGTGCTTTTTATTTGTCAGTACAAATCTGGGCCTGTCATTGTTAGCAGGGAAGAACCGTTATCGCACCGGGAGCATTTGTTCCCTGACCGATGCTTTTTCCACGCTCTTTGGTCTTGGTGTCGGAGAACTACCCGCATCTAGCCGGGGACTTAGTAACGCATTTCGCCGCAGCGGCAGCATCGGACAAAAGAGCAGCGCTATTCTGCTGGGTCTGGGCATTGCGGTTCCGGTACTGCTGGTCATCGTCCCTCTACTGGTACAAGCAGATGCCGCGTTTGAAGGGATGCTGGGATATTTACCGGATTTCTCCGTTGGGGAGATTATTATTACGGCGCTGTTTGGCGGTTGCCTTGCCTTTGTTCTCTATACTCGCAATACCGCCCTGCAGCATACGGAGATGAAGCCGTTACCGGCAAAAATCCGCAAGGGCATGTCGCCGTTGACGGTCAACACCCTTTTGATCACCGTCTGCCTTGTATACTGTGCGTACCTTGTCAGCCAGCTTGCTTATTTCACCGGCGGTTTTGCCGGTGTCCTGCCGGAAGATTATACACTGGCCCAATATGCCCGCCGGGGATTTTTTGAAATGGCATGGCTGTGCGCCATCAATCTGAGCATCATCATTTTCAGCCTGTCCCTGTGCAAGAAAGAAACCGCGCCCCTGTTTACCCGGCTTTTGTGTCTGTTTATTGGTATTGTCACACTGTTTTTTGTCACAGCTGCCAGCGCCAAAATGATCCTCTACATTGAAAGCTTTGGCTTGACCCGTCTGCGGGTGCTGACGCAGGTGGTGATGGTTTTTCTGGGTATTGTAACGGCACTGGTATCTGTTTGGCTGTTTGTGCCTAAGCTGCCTTACATGAAAGCTGTACTGATCACGGCGCTGCTCATCGGCGCCACTGTCAGTTGGGCCGATGTAGATACACAGGTAGCCAAATATAATGTGGGTGCCTATCTGTCCGGAAAGATGGAAACAGTGGATGTCCATTACCTCAATTCGCTGGGACATGGCGCAGTACCCTATATAGAAAAGCTTGCACAGCGGGCACCGGACAGCACGATTGCAGAAGATGCGCAAATGATGATCGACACCCGCTGGTGCGCTGCACTGGAGGACTTCCGCTCTTGGAATTATGTAAACCACACGGCCGCGAAAATACTGGGCGATCCACCGGAAGTAGTAGATACCCAGTTAAACTGATTTTAGAGAATTAGCAACGAGCGCTTTTCAAAAGCTTGTTCTGTTGCCAATCCGATTCCATAAAAAAGTCCACCTGTCGGTGGACTTTTTTGATTATTCCTTCACTAACATGGGGGTCATCAGCGGTTTTCCAAAGGCTTCCACAAAGCGGACGCACTTTACCAAAAAGGCATAATAGATCGGATAGCCGCTGCCGTAGAGGGTTTCGGTGTTGGCCATACCTTTCGAGATGATCACATCGGCACTGTCCATAGCCGCTTTTGCTTCCGCTCCCAGCATAGAAAGCTCCGTGCCACTGACCAAATTGCCATTGTCGATGACAGGGAAGGGGATGCCCACAATCTTCGCATCCTCCCGGGTCGCATCGTTGATGGTATTGCCGCCCCGGACGCAGAAGGTGATCTCCAGATGAGGATAGGCTTTATGGATCTCCTCAGCAAAGATCCGGTCCATACCGATCTCACCGGCATTATCCGTCAAAAAAAGAAGCTTTTTTCCTTTTTGCAGATCCGCTTTCAAATTGTCATAAACCTGCAGATCCAGTTCCATTTTCAAAGCTTCCTGCAGCATATCTTCCAGTTTTTCAAAACTGACATTCCCCTGCAGTGCCGAAAAATCCAGATAGTTGCCCAAAACAGCGACCTGCAAACCCGCAAATACGGGATCTTTTGCCTGCTGAACCATGCGCTGAATCCGGTCAAACCGCTCCATCACAAAGGCATTTGCCAGCCGTTTTTCTTCTTCATACTGGTTATCATCCAAACCGTAGTATTCCTGGAAAAGCGCTGCCACTTGAGGACTGAACCAAGGAGAACTGATCCCCTCGGGAGCATCCAGATACATCCGCATCAGGGCTTTTCCAAAAGCCACTGCCGTTTCACTATCGCCCAGTGTTTGGGCTTTTTTCATATTTCGGTTAAAATGGCACATCAAGCATGCCGCGGAAATAGAAAGGCTCATAATCGTTTCCTTTATGGTTCATTTAGATGCCGCTGGATCCGGTCGATGATCATATCCAGTGCCACATAGTTTTTGCCGCCCTCCGGCACAACCAGATTGGCAAATTTTTTGCTGGGTTCCACATATTTTTCATGCATCGGCTTGACCGTCTGCTGATACTGGGTCAGTACCGACTCCAAGGTTCTGCCGCGCTTGTTTACGTCCCGCTTGATCCGGCGACACAGCCGCACATCTGCATCGGTATCCACAAAAATACGGATATCCATCAGCTCCCGCAATGCCTCATCCGCAAAGATCAAAATTCCCTCCACGATAATCACTGGACGCGGCTCAATGCGTACCACTTCGTCACTGCGGTTATGTATCGTATAGTCATATACCGGACATTCAATAGACTGTCCCTGCTTTAAGATATCCAGATGCTTCGCCATCAGATCTGTTTCAAAAGCCTCCGGCTCATCATAATTGATCAAGCACCGCTGCTCATAAGTCAGCTCATCATGGCGCTTATAGTAATTATCGTGGCTGATAACTGTGACATGCTCTCCAAACCGCTGCACCAGATTTTTCATCAGCGTAGTCTTACCGCTGCCGCTGCCACCGGCGATGCCAATTACCAGAATTTCGCCCATATCGGTACCTCCTTATTCCAGTCCTGCCAACTGCCGGGACAGTTCCAGCATATGTTCGTCCGGAAGGCTGTTTTGGAACACCACTTCACCGGGTCCCTCATGCAGTAATCCCCGTATCTGCAGCAAATGCTTTGTCTGCACAGCTGTTCCTTCGCCGCCATCCAGAAGCTCTGTTTTACTGCCCAATACCTTTTCGATCATTTCCTGAGCAAGGGGATAGTGGGTACAGCCTAAGACCAGCGCATCCAACTTTCCCCGGTAGGGATCCAAAAGATGCCGCAGCAGTGCCTCTACTTCGGGTCCGTTCTGCTTTCCTTCCTCCACCAGATCCGCAAGACCCGGCGCGCCGATCAGTGATATCTGGCACCGATCCGCAAACCGGCCCAGTAAGCGATGGAATTTTTCCCCCTCCAAGGTCACCGGGGTCGCCATAACACCAATGTGTCCACCGGGGTACTTGTCCGCACCTACTTTCAAAGCAGGTTCAATTCCCACAACGATCAAATCGGGATAAGCCTCACGCAATATATCGATTGCCACCGCGGTGGCTGTGTTGCATGCCACCACCAGCGCTTTCACCCCTTGATCAACCAACCGTTGGACCGCCGTTAGTGCAAGCTGTTGGATATGCTGAAAAGACTTTGTTCCATAAGGGGCATTGGCAGAATCACCAAAATACAGGTATCGCTCATTGGGCATTACTTTTCTGAGCTGCCGCAATACGCTGATTCCACCTACACCGGAATCAAATACCGCGATATAGTCAGTCTTTTGGTTCATAGCGATTACCCCTTTCCCACATTTTTGTTATTGTATCAAATTCGGTCACTACTTGCAAGATGCAAAAGACAGCGTACCAAGACGGTACGCTGTCTTTTGAAATCATTATTTGGTACCAAAAATACGGTCGCCGGCATCACCCAGACCGGGGATGATGTACTTGTGCTCGTTGAGCTTTTCATCCACTGCAGCCAGATACAAATCAACGTCGGGATGAGCCTCCTGCACGGTCTTTACACCCTCGGGGCAGCCGATCACATTCATCATAGTGATCTTACGGCAGCCGTGCTTCTTCAGGAAATCGATTGCTGCCACGGCACTGCCGCCGGTGGCCAGCATGGGATCAACCACGAAGACGTGGCGGTTGGAGATATCATCGGGCAACTTGCAGTAGTATTCTACAGGCATGTGGGTCTCGGGATCCCGGTACAGGCCGATATGGCCTACCTTGGCAGAGGGAATCAGCGCAACCATGGTGTCCACCATGCCCAGACCGGCTCTCAAAATGGGAACGATCGCCAGCTTCTTGCCAGCCAGCACCCGGCACTTTGCCATAGCAACAGGGGTTTCCACATCTACTTCCACAGTGGGTAGATTACGGGTAGCCTCGTAACACATCAATGCCGCGATCTCACCGATCAACTCACGGAACTCCTTAACACCGGTGTTCTTATCCCGCAGGATCGCCAGCTTGTGCTGAACCAGAGGATGATCCAATACCGTTACATTTGCCATTTTTCTATCTCCTTTAAATTTTATTTCTCTTTTTCCAGGCGTTCCCGTTCGGCCTGGGATAGTCTTAAATAATTGGGTGTCAGTGTTGCGGCATCGCCGGTTTCACCCCGGTCGATCTGGCCTTTGGCCAACAGCGCAACACCGCAGGCCCGCTGGTGCATTTTATATTCCGGGGGACACACCAAATTGGGCACACGCTCTATCAAGGTATTATAGCACAAAACACTGCCGTCGCCAACCAGAAAAACCGGCTCTTCCAAATTTTTTATTTCGGTTTCCAAATCCGAAAGGGCAATGGCCCGGTCGTCACAGATCCTGTGCAGTTCTCCCTTTTCCGCGCGGAACAGCGCATTGTATACCTGGCTTCTCCGGGCATCCATCACAGGACAGACATATCCTTGCCAAATACCCATTTGTTTTGCCATAGCTTCCAGTGTGGATATACCGTAGCAGGGGAGTTCACCGCCCCATGCAAAGCCTTTTGCAGCCGCCACACCAATACGAACACCGGTAAAGCTGCCGGGTCCCGCTGCCACCGCCACTGCCGTTACATCCTTTGGGGTATAGCCACAGCTTCTCAGGAGATCTTCCGCCATGGTCAGTAAGGTTTGGCTATGGGTCAGCCCCGTATTCTGATAGCTTTCTCCCAAAAGTTTTTTCTCATCCATCAGCGCCACACTGCCTGCCTTGGCAGAGGTCTCAAATGCTAAGATCAGCAAGCTCCGGCCCTCCTTCAATGGTAATACGCCGGGATTCTTCTCCCAGCTTCTCAATGGTCACAATGATCGCGCCTTCCATGGCATCCGCCACATTCTCACTCCACTCCACGGCGCAGACACCGCCCCGGTCCAGATAATCCTCCCAACCAATATCAAACAAATCATCACTGGAGGCTAACCGGTACATATCAAAATGGAACAGGGGATATTTCCCGGAAAGGTACTCGTTGACAATGGTATAGGTAGGGCTGGTTACACTTTCTTTCGCGCCCAAGCCACAGGCAACGCCCCGGGTGAAGGCGGTCTTTCCAGCACCCAAGTCACCTTGATACGCAATCACCGCACCGGCTTTTAGTTGTTTTCCCAATGCCGCTCCCACATTTTCTGTCTGTTCGGGAGAATGGGTAATAAATTCCATATTCTATCTTCCTTTATTGTGCGTTCTTCAGTTTTTCCGCCTGATCAGCCGTCGCCAGGGCATCGATGATCTCATCAATTTCTCCATCCATAACGGCATCGATCTTGTGAAGCGTCAATCCCACCCGGTGATCTGTAACGCGGCCCTGCGGGAAATTGTAGGTACGGATTCGCTCGTTGCGCATACCGGTACCCACCTGACTACGGCGCATACCCGTCACCTGAGAGTCTATTCGTTCCTGTTCGATTTCGTAAAGCTTGGACGCCAGCATACGCATACACTTTTCCCGGTTCTGGAGCTGGCTGCGCTCCTGCTGGCATGCCACTGCGATACCCGTCGGTTTATGGATCAAACGCACCGCGGAGCTGGTCTTATTCACGTGCTGGCCGCCGGCGCCCGAGGCACGGTATACCTGCATTTCAATATCCGCAGGATTGATCTCCACGGAAGCTTCTTCCATCTCCGGTAACACAGCCACCGTAGCGGTAGAGGTATGAACGCGACCGCCGGATTCCGTTTCTGGCACCCGCTGCACCCGGTGCACGCCGGATTCATATTTTAGTCTGGAATACGCACCTCGTCCATTGACGATAAAATCCGCTTCCTTGACACCGCCCAACTCCGTTTCGGAGTAGTTAAGCAGCTCAATGCTCCATCCTTTTTGACCTGCATACATGGAATACATACGAAATAAACTGTGGGCGAACAGTGCACTTTCCTCGCCGCCGACACCACCGCGGATCTCTACGATCACGCTCTTATCGTCATTGGGATCCTTTGGCAGCAACAGAACCTGCAATTCCTTATATAAATTCTCTTTCTGTGCCTTGGCTTCTTGGTAAGATTCCTGACAAAAATCCTTCATTTCCGGATCGCTCATCAGTTCCATGGCATCGTCCATATCCCGCTCTGCCTGCAGATATGCTCTGTAGGCTTCCACAACCGGATCCAGATCATTTTTCTCCCGCAGCAATGCCGCGGCTTTTTTGGGGTCGTTATAGAAGTCCGGCTGCTCTGACTTGGCACACAGCTCTTCGTAGCGGCTCTCCACCGCCCGCAGTTTCTCCAGCATAGGGTTGCTCCTCATTGCACATTTTTATTATTGTATCAATGTTTCCCCAAAAAGTAAAGCGCTCATATTTTTTCAGAGATTTAATCGAAAAAATATACAACTTCATATTCTTTTAATAATTTACCACTTTTTTCCTTCACAATTACCTTTTATAATGAAAGCACAATGATCAGTTTTAATGATTTTTCTCTTTAATTTCCTCTCTTTATTTGTTGCAAGGTCCGCAGGACATCTGTCTGCGGACCTTGCAATTTTATTTACGGAAATTTTTGAATAACGCACCATTTCATGGGAAAGCTAACCCATGAGGTGACGGGATTTTGTTATTATCTTACATTCGCAGTATCATTCTTTATATGATTCTCATCGCCACGATCCGCCTTATGGGTAAACGGCAGATTGGGCAGATGGAAGCCTCGGAGTTTGTGGTTACCATGTTGGTAGCCAATCTGGCATCTATTCCCATGCAGGATGGTGCCATCCCGCTGTTTTCCGGTATTGTACCGATTTTAACTGTATTGGGCATAGAGTTGCTGCTCTCGGCGTTGTGTCTGCGGAGTATACGGCTTCGTAAAATATTTTGTGGGAAGCCTGTAATTCTCATTGAAAACGGCCGTATCCTACGGGAAAATCTAAAGCGGACCAGAGTGACCTTGGACGAGTTGTCCGGCCATCTGCGGGAGAAAGATGTTCTGGATCCTCAGGCAGTACAGTATGCGATTCTGGAAACCAACGGTAACCTGTCAGTATTCCCTTATCCAAAAGAACGACCTGCCTCTGCCAAAGAAGCGGGGATTCCCGTAAAGAAGCAGTACCTTCCGATCACCATTATATCAGACGGCCATCTTTTGCGGGAAAATATGGCCTATGCCGGAAAAACCGAAGATTGGCTGCAACAGGTGCTGAGCCAGTACAATGCCAGTGTAGCAGACACATGGCTGTTAACGGTAGATGACGGTAACAACATTCTTTGGTATCCCAGGGAGGAATCAAAATGAAACGGTTATGGATCGGCATTGCCCTCTTGGTCGTGCTGCTGGGTGCGGGGATCGGTACAACCATTTTTGCTGTCCGCACCCACGAGGATATCTCCCAAAATTTGAAACAGGCTTCCGAAGCAGCCCTGAGAGGGAAGTGGGAAGAGGCATGTAACCTTTCCCTGGAGGCCAAAAGCAAATGGGAATCCCTGCGCCACGGCACAGCAGCCATCGCGGACCATGAACCAATGGAGGAAATCGACGATCTCTTTTCCCAGATGGAAATATATCTGCTGACGCGGCAGCAGATTCCGTTTTCCACCTGCTGTGCTTCCCTTAGTGTGTTGACCAACGCCATTGGGGAATCCCATGCCATTAACTGGTGGAGTCTGCTGTGATCGTGCCCAAGGCAAGATCTGATATTCCTTCGGCCAGAAAGCCTACCGCTGCCAAGGCTTCTTCCAAAGTATCTCCGGCTGCACCAATCTCGATCAGCAGTGCGCCCGCAGATAAGTCCTGATTAAAGCGCTCCGTACGAAAGCTAATCGGCCTGCATATCCCCGGAAACCGCTTTTCCAGTTGTGCATGGAGCTTCGCCGCCAACGCGAAATTTGCTTCCCAATTAGGGTGTTGACGGCCACCGGCGTTAGAACCCACTACCATCATCAGTTGTGCAGTCTCGGTACTGTCTATCACCGTGGCGGTGCTGAGTTGCTTAATTGCGGAATCACCTGCAGCATCCCGGTGCAGATCAATCACAAGATGAATAGACGGATATTGCGCCAACCACTGCTGCACCGTTTCCCGGGATTGGATGTAGGCATCATTATAAGAGGGATAATCGTGAAGCGTCGTATCGTGGATCACGCCGATGCCTTTCTGCTCCAGCGCTTCCTTTAGTGCCTGCCCCACCCGCACCATGTTGCGCTCCGTATCCAACGTACGGTAAGCGGAGGATGGGTGATAGGAAAACTGCGCGGTTTGTGTATAGCTTTCCGTAGCATGTGAGTGGAGGATCAGCACCTTTGGCCCAGCTTCCGTCAGATCCCATTCTAGCTGCGCCGTTAATAGCGCCGGAACATCTACCGCATAGTTACTGAAATTGCTCACCTGCACCAATTCGGCATCCTCCTCATAGAACAATAGCCCCTTGGGCACAGGTTCTGTGCCCACCGTTGTCTGGGTAGGCTGCGTTTCTGCCACAGTAGGAAGCGGTTCCACAATTCTGCCCGTTTCCAGATAAAGCAGCAACGATACCGCTTCCGGATGGGACATTAGCTTTTCCAGAGGGTACCGGATATGTTTGATTGCCAGCATGGACAAAACGCATAACATGACCGCCGCTCCGATGCGCACCGCCTTTTGTCTGTGCTCCACTTTTGTCATCATTCCTTTTTAAAAAAATAAATTGTGCGACGCTGGGCGCCGCACATTCTATTTCTCTATTGGGGCCGTTTCCATTTGGGCCTTGTCCGAAGTTCCATTCGCAGGTTTTGAAAAAAACTTTGAAGCAGGTCCATACATTCCGCTTCACGTACGCCCTTTTCCACCACCGGGTGATGGTTAAATTTCATAGAAAACAGGTCACACACGGAGCCACAGGCTCCGCATTTTGCGTCACTGGCACCAAAAACGACCCGGGGAATTCTTGCATTGATGATGGCACCGGCACACATAGGGCATGGCTCCAGTGTTACGTACAGTGTACATTCCCACAACCGCCAGCCTCCCAGATTGTTACAAGCATCATTAATCGCTTCAATTTCGCCATGTCCTAAAGCGTTCTTTTGGGTTTCCCGACGGTTTCTTCCCCGGCCGACAATTTCGTCTCCCCGGACGATTACACAGCCAACGGGCACTTCTCCTTCAGCCGCCGCTTCTTTTGCCAAAGCGATTGCCGCATCCATAAATACACTGTCTTCCATACCGTATCACCTCTTTTTTCATGATACCTTACAGAACACCTTTGCGTCAAGACCTTGTCCACACCATACCACAACGAAAATAAAAAAACAGGGGAACGGTGACTGGGGTTCAGAAAAAATTAAAAATTTAGGGGCAGACTTTTTGTAAGAAGTGTGATATACTATGCAAAGGTATATCCTTAAATCGCTTTTGAAAGGAGTCGATTCCTTTGAAATATTGGCGTGGCTACCTGACAGCTGCCATCATTGGTTTTTTCAGTTGGGCGCTGATTGAATTTGCCAAAGCCCATTCCGCTTTGATCGATATGGTGTATCCCTATGTCACCAGAATGCTGCAAACCTTGCTGGCTGAATGGAGCAGCGAAGTAAGCTTTTGCCTGTGGCAGTTTTTCGCGATCGCGTTGGTGGTCGGTGTATTGACTACCATTGTTTTGGCAATCGTTCTTCGTTGGAACTTGATTCAGCTCGTCGGCTGGTATACAGCGGCAGCCAGTCTGATTTTTTTCCTGCATACCGCCTGTTTTGGTCTGAACGGTTATGCCGGCTCCATTACTGATGATATCCGTTTGCGGGTTACCGAATATTCTCTGAGCGAACTGGAAGAAGCAACGGTCTACTACCGGGATCAGGCAAATGCGCTGGCCTCCCAAATCGACCGGGATGCAAGCGGCTCCCCAGTATATCCGCAATTCAGTGATCTGGCTGCGCAGGCAGAAGCTGGTTTTGATTCACTGGTGTATGACAGCAACTACTCCATATTCGCCGGCTCCACGTTACCTGTTAAGGAATTGGGATGGGCAGATATGTACACTTCCATGGGCATCACCGGCTTTACCATGGCTTTGACCGGCGAAGCAGCAGTCAATCCCCAGATTCCCGTAGTCAGCATGCCATTTACCATGTGCCATGAGATGGCACACCGTATGTGCATTGCCACTGAAAGCGATGCCAATCTGGCTGCATTTCTGGCCTGCCGTGCAAACCCAAGTGTGGAATACCAATATTCTGCTTACTTTATGGCATACAAATACTGCTACAATGCCATTGCGCAGTTGGGCACAGTTGAGTCCCGGGAAGCACAGCAGCGGGTAAAGTCCGGCATTAGCGAGGACCTGTACAACGATCTGGCATTTTACGACGATTTCTTCACAGAGAAGAAAGACGAAAAAGCAACACAACTGGCCGATAACGTCAACGATACCTACATCAAAACACAGGGAGATGACCGGGGTATTGCCTCCTATGGCGCTGTTTGTGACATGCTGGTAAGCTGGCACATCCAGACCATTGTTTTACCCTCGAAGATCGTGGAGGATACCAAATTTGATCCCTTTGACGAAAGCCAGATAGACCTGTCCGGCAATGTAAATGCACCGGCAACAGAAACGGAGCCTGCGGCGTAATATGGAAATGCTGACAACCTTAAAAGAAGGACTCCCAATGCTGGGTCTGGAACTGCCTGAAGAAATCCAAACTACCCTTTGCGACTTTGGCCGCGGCGTAGTCAAGCAAAACGAAGTGATGAACCTCACAGCCATCACAGAACCGACACAGGTGGCGAAGCTGCATTTACTGGACAGTTTGTCCCTGCTGACCATGGCAGACCTGCGCGGCAAAAAGCTGATCGATGTAGGCTGCGGTGCAGGATTCCCCGGTGTTCCCGTCAAGATCGCCTGTCCGGAAGTAAAACTGACACTCCTTGACAGCCTTGCCAAACGCATGAATTGGCTGGAAAGCTTTCTGCCCCAACTGGGTATAGAGGCTGAGTTCGTTACTGCCCGGGCAGAAGAAGCCATTACTCCCCGCCGGGAACAGTATGATTATGCTACCAGCAGAGCAGTGGCCCGATTGAATATTTTGCTGGAACTGACAGCACCTTATGTTAAGGTAGGCGGTGCAGTATTGGCAATGAAGGGCACTGCCGCCGAAGAAGAGCTGGAAGAAGCCAAAGGCGCTATCCGGAAACTGGGTCTGAAGCTGGAAAAGGTACAGACTTTCCCGGTAGATGATACGGCCCATACGGTGATCGTGTTGCGAAAGATCGCCCATACACCACCCCAGTATCCCCGGCGCTATGCCAAGATCAAACAATTGCCATTGTAAAACTCATCCCCTGCGGCAGTTAAATGCCGCAGGGGATCGTTTATTTACTTCAGTTGATCAATCAATCGGCACCTGCCAGAATCTGGGCCAGTGCGGAATCTGCGTCCAGAATAATGGTCTTCTCATTGCCGTTCAAGCTCTTCTTCAATGCATCCAGCGCCAGCGTGAATTCATAGAATTCCTTCTTGTCCGCTGTGTCGTAAGCCGCAGCCAACATGCGCATATATTCCGCTTCGCCTTCCGCTTCCAGCTTTGCAGCCTCTGCCTGAGCATTGGAAACCATAATATTGACCTGCTTATCCACATCATTGCGGATAATGGAAGCTTCATAGTTGCCATCAGCGGTATACTTTTCCGCCATCTGATTTCTTTCGGAGATCATACGGGAATACACTGCGTTCAAATTGGAATCCGGGAGATCAAACTGCTTGATTTTCACATCTTCCACATGGATGCCGTAGGTCTGGGCCAATTCATCCACATCCTTTGCAATGTTGTTGTATATCTCATTGCGCTTGGCGCCGTCTTCCATATTGATGATATCCGCCTGTGCCAAAGTACCCATAACTGTCTTCAGTTCATTATATGTCAATGCATCCAAGCGCTGCTCCGCAACAGCGGTAGAGCCCAGAGTCTGATAGAACCGCAGAGGATCACTGATCTTCCAAAGCACATAGCAGTCGACAGTCATGTTCTGCTTGTCGGAGGTCAACACCTCAGAGGGTGGGATATCGTAGAGCATGGTTGCCTTTGTGAAATACTTGACACTGTCAATAAAGGGAATCTTAAAGTGCAGGCCTGCCGTATCGGTGGTATCGATGATCTTGGAAAAACGCACCGTACAGGCATATTCATTTTCTCTTACGGTGAACATGGCGCCACTAACCAGAATCACGGCCAACACCAAAATAACACCGATCAAAATACCTTTTTTCATATCAGTTACCTCCTGTGGTATTCCCATTGCTGTCTACAAGGGTATCCAGCGGAAGAAGCATCTGCACATCACTGCCACTACCGGATGCGGTATTGATATACAGTTTTACACCGGGCAGGATCTGGGAAATAGCCTCATAATACATTCTGGATCGGGTGATCTCAGGATTCTGAATGTACTCGGCGTACATTGCCTCGAACATTGCCACCTGCTGGGTGGCTTCATTAATTCGCTTTTGCTTCAAATATTCCGCGTTCTGGATCAGCTTATCGGCTTGGGCCTGCGCATCGGGCAATTTTGCGTTTTGATAAGCTTTGGCATCGTTAACCACGGTTTCGGCCTGCTGTTTTGCTGTTTCCACGGCCTTAAATGCTTCAATAACATCTTGCGTAGGCGGCTCAGAATCTTGAATCTTTACATCCACCAGTGTCAAACCGATATCATATTCATTCAATATCTCTGTAACCAGATTTTTAACCTGCATCTGAATGCTTTCCTTACCATCGGTCAGCACCGCATCTACGGTAGAAGAACCTACCACATTCCGGACCTGACTCTGGATCAAATTCCGCAGGATCAGCTCCGGGCTATTGGAAGAGTACAAATACTGCACAGGGTCGGAGATCTTGTATTCCACAAAGAAGTCCACATTGACAATATTGTAGTCGCCGGTGATCATGGTGCTTTCTTTTGTCTTGGTCTGGTAAGCACCGGCCTTATCTGTGGTATATCCCAGTTCGATCTTCTGGTAGACATTTACGTCCACCTTCTGTACCTGCTGGATGCCGAAAGGCATCATAAAATGTACACCGGCATCGGTCACATCCGTGACCTTTCCAAAGGTCGTGACCACCGCCTGCTGCTTATCATCAACTGTGTAGAAGCAGGTTCCCACACCTATGAGCACAGCAGCGATTATGGCAATGGTCAAAATCGTCCTGCCCAATTTTTTAAAATTCGCAGGTTTTTTGCTTGGCCCATTTCCCTGATTGTTGTCAGGCGTCCAACGATAGGTTCCATTATTGTCCATAGTTAACATACTTCCTTTCTTTTTTATAACTCTTTAATCAGTTTTTCTGCTGCCTGAAGCGTTCGTGCTGCAATCCAGGCAGTTACCATGATCCGAAGGGTTTTTTCAATTCGCTCTTTGGCCCCGGAAACCGGTTCCCGGTAGTCAGCTAACAGGTTTTCCAGCGCTTCCTCCCAGGCAGAAGCATTTTCCATCTGTCTGGCCCGGGCAGCCAGCTTGACAAACAGGAAATACAGCGCAGCATCATCAATGATATCGTCCGCCGCATCGTCCAGCTTTCCGTTGATATATTCCAGCAGGCCACAGATCGTTTCCAAGGATAACACACTTTTCAGCATATTGATATGTATGATCCTGCACAATTGCCCGATGGAATAGTGTCTGTTTTCCGGAGGAGATAAAAAACCTCTTTTGACCCAGTTTTGTATCGTATAGGGTTCCAGACCGGTAATACTTGCCACCTGCCCCAAAGTGATGCCGCCGGCTAGAAACATAGAAGAAAAAGTCTCATCAATATGCTCCGCGTCCTCCCGCCGGATCTGGAGCACTGTTCCAGGAATCGTCCACTTCATTTCTGATACCTCCATTCTTCGTGGTGTTATGATATTATCACATGGTCATTTGATTGTCAATAGTAATTTTTAGATTATTTCCATTTGTCATATAGATCTTTTAAGTCAGACTTTTTGAAAAAGCTCTTTACGAACAAGAAAAGTTGTTGTACAATAGCTATGGACTATGTGCACAGGAGGGGAACGCAAATGTATTGTATGAAATGCGGAAAAAAGGTTCCGGAAAAACAGGCATTTTGCGATAGCTGTCTGGCTGTAATGGATGCGTATCCTGTCAAAAAGGAGACGCACGTTCTGCTCCCCAACCGGGATACTCCGGTAGTCTCTAAGAAATCTCCTGTGAGAAAGAGAGTTCTTTCGACAGAAGAGCGCCTTACTCGTGCGAAGAAAGTTATTCAATGGCTGAGTCTTACCCTTGCGGCAGTAGTCCTTGCTTTGTTTTTATCTGTGGGCTTGCTAATTGAAACCATTACGCCTGAAAGCCATCCCGGTGCCATTGGACAGAACTATAGCACCACCGATGCCGCAAGAAACAGAGACTAATGTTTCACGTGAAACACACACTTTTAAAATGTTTCATGTGAAACATTTCTTACGGAAGGTCATGATATAAAGGAGATACACTATGGGTAAAATTATTGCCGTAGTCAATCAAAAAGGCGGTGTCGGCAAAACCACCACAGCTGTGAATTTGACCGCGGCATTAAAAGATTTAGGAAAAAAGGTTCTGCTCTGTGATTTTGATCCCCAAGCAAACGCAACATCCGGTCTAGGCGTTGAAAAGCAGAAAATTAAAAAGAGCGTTTATGATGTTGTAATCAACGACGCGCCTGCATCGGAAGCAATTGTTTCTACCAAATATGGAGATGTGCTGCCGTCATCAGCAGATCTGGCAGGCGCCGGTGTGGAGTTGATCTCGATAGAGCAACCGAACTATCGTCTTCGAAACGCACTGCACATGGTCAAAGAAGATTACGATGTAATTTTAATTGACTGTCCCCCTTCCTTGGAACTGCTAACGATCAATGGACTTGCCGCAGCGGATGCTATTTTGATTCCAGTCCAATGCGAATATTACGCATTGGAAGGCCTGTCGGACCTTATGTCCACCCTTCGCATGATCAAACGGCGTATTCATCCGACACTGGATATCTTTGGCGTGGTCCTTACCATGTTTGACGGCAGAACTAACTTCTCGACACAGGTAGCACAAGAGGTTCGCCGACATTTCCCCGGCAAAGTATTCGCATCGGTCATACCCCGAAATATTCGTTTGGCTGAAGCGCCCAGTCACGGATTGCCCGTCACTGCTTATGACCGCGGAAGCCGTGGTGCTGTCAGCTACCGGGAACTGGCAAACGAAATCCACAAAAAACTGGAAAACGAGGTGATTTGATTGGCCTCACAAAAAGGTTTAGGCAAAGGTCTGGGTGCACTTTTAGGAGATTTTAACGATACCCCCACCGAGAAAAGTCCCTATCAGCTGCTGCCCATTTATAAAGTAGAACCCAATCCCGATCAGCCACGGCATGATTTTGATGAGGAGGAACTGCAAAGTCTTTCCGATTCCATTGCCCAGCACGGTGTGGTGCAGCCTCTTACTGTAAGAGAACTACCCGGCGGCTATTATCAGATCATTGCCGGTGAGCGCCGTTGGCGTGCTGCCCGGATGGCTAATTTAACGGAAATACCTGCAGTAATCATTGAAGCCGACGACAAAAAGGCTATGGAGCTGGCACTGATTGAGAATCTACAGCGTCAGGATTTAAACCCTGTGGAAGAAGCGCTGGGTTACCGCAGTTTGATGAGTGACTACGGCTTGACCCAGGAACAGGCTGCACAACGGGTAGGCAAATCCCGCCCCGCGGTTGCCAATTCCCTGCGTCTTCTGAATCTGTGCCCCGAAGTGCTGGAAGCTGTGCGTAAGGGTGCTCTTTCCGCAGGTCACGCGAGAGCGGTGCTGACCCTCAAATCCGACCGCAAGCAGCAGGAAGCCGCCCAGAAGATCTGTGCTTTGGATCTTTCGGTCCGTCAGGCAGAGCTACTGTGCAAGAATTTAGAAAAAGAACCTCAGGAAAAGCCAGCCAAACCTACACTGGCTGTGGATTATGTGGCCGAATGCGAGAAAAATCTTTCCAAGCATCTTGGCCGTGGTGTAAAGATTATCAACGGCAAACGAAAAGGCAAGTTCGAGCTGGAATTTTACGGTGAAGAAGACTTGCAAGTTTTATTGGATGCACTCATGCAACTGCAATCCCGGGGAGGTAAATAACAATGGAAAAGAAGCTGTATAAAATTGACGAAGGCAAGAAGCTGGACGGTGTCTGCGGCGGTATCGCGGAATATTTTAATGTAGACCCCACATTGATCCGCCTGATTTGGGCGCTGGTCACCCTTTGTACTGCAGGAACCGGTTTAATCGGTTATCTGATCTGCGCCATCATCATGCCAAGAAAATCCGAAGTAATTGGTTAAACAACAAGGAGAGGTAAACCATGTTAGATATCAAACGCATTAAAGAAAATCCCGAGGCCGTCAAAGCCGGCCTGCATGCCAAGGAAGTAGACTGTGACGCTGTTGTGGACAAGATCCTGGAAATGGATGTTCAGATCCGCGCCCTGAAGACTTCCACCGAAACCAAGACCGCTCAGAAGAACAAGCTGGCTAAGGAAAACGGCAAGCTCTTCGGTCAGAAGAAGGGCGCCGAAAAGCAGGGCAAGGACACCGCTGAGATCGATGCCATCATCGAGAAGAACAAGCAGGAATCCATCGCTCTGGACAACAAGATCGCTGACGATGCCGCTACTTTGAAGGATCTGAATGTAGAATTCCGCACGCTGATGCTGAGCCTGCCTAATTTGCCCGACGCAGACCTGCTGCCCGGTGGCAAAGAGAACAACGAGCCTCTGCGCTATGTCGGCAAGAAGCCCGCGTTTGATTTCGCTCCCCAGCACCATGTGGATCTGTGCACCAACCTGGGCCTGATTGACTACGAGCGTGGTGTCAAGCTGGCAGGTGCCGGCAACTGGATGTACACCGGCATGGGCGCTCGCCTGGAGTGGGCTCTGCTGAACTACTTCATCGATTGCCACACCGCTGACGGCTATGACTTCATCCTGCCCCCGCACATGCTGGAGTACCAGTGCGGTGAGACCGCAGGTCAGTTCCCCAAGTTTGCTGACGAAGTTTATAAGATCGCCAACCCCACCGACCATCGTACCCACTACATGCTGCCCACCGCAGAAGCTGCTCTGGCATCCGTCTACCGTGACGAAATTCTGACTGAGGCTGATCTGCCCAAGAAGTTCTTCGCATACACCCCCTGCTTCCGCCGTGAGGCCGGTTCTCACCGTGCAGACGAGCGCGGCATGGTCCGTGGTCACCAGTTCAACAAGGTAGAGATGTTCCAGTTCACCACCCCCGAAACCTCTGACGAAGCATTCGACGAGCTGGTCACCAAGGCAGAAAAGTTGGTTGAAGGTCTGGGATTCCACTTCCGTACTGTGAAGCTGGCTGCCGGTGACTGCTCCGCTTCCATGGCAAGAACCTACGATATTGAGATTTTGATCCCCTCCATGGATGGCTACAAGGAAGTTTCCTCTGTTTCCAATGCCCGTGACTACCAGGCACGTCGCGGTAATATCCGTTACCGTCGCGCTGACGGCAAGATCGACTTTGTTCATACACTGAACGGCTCCGGTCTGGCTACCTCCCGTATCTTCCCCGCACTGGTCGAACAGAATCAGCGTGCAGATGGTTCTATTGTTGTTCCCGAGTGCCTGCGTAAGTACCTGGGCGGCTTAGAGATCATCGAGAAAAAATAAGTCAGAAATATAAGATAAAGAGATACAAGATATAAGATATCTTAATAACAGCAACTAATTTATCCTACATCTTATATCTCGTATCTTGTATCTAGTATCTGACAAAGGAAAGGATGTTATATATGAAAAACTCTGTTAAAAAGCCTTCCTGGTGGGAAGAATTCAAGACCTTCGCCATCAAGGGCAACGCAATGGCTCTGGCCGTTGGTACTATCATCGGCGGTGCATTCTCCACCATCACCAAAAGTCTGACCAACGATCTGATTATGCCCATCGTCAACATTTTCTTAGGCGGCGCTGATTTTAGCGAAGCCAAAATCGCCCTGCCCCGGATGCCTTGGGTCGAACCTACCTATGAGACCGTTGTCAACGAAGCCGGTGAAGAAGTGGTGCAGGAAGTTTTGAACTACCTGACATATGGCAACTTCATTTCTGCCGTTATCAACTTTGCCATTTTGGCGCTGGTCGTCTTCTGGCTTGTCAAGGGTCTGAATAAACTGGCCGAGATTGGCAAGAAGAAGGAAGAAGAAGCCGCTGCCGCTGAGCCTCCCGCACCTCCTGCTCCTTCCGCAGAGGAAGTCCTGCTTACCGAGATCCGCGACCTTCTGAAAAACAAGTAATTTTCATTTTCTACATTTTGCCAATGACACAACTTTTGTGTCATTGGCTTTTCTATAAATTAACTATTGCAATCACTGGGTAATATTGGTATAATCTATGTTGGAATGTAAGGTGTCGGCGTATGCCCTAAACGACGCCGAACACCAGAATAGAAAATATAAGGAGTGAATCACAATGTGCTGCAACCACGAAAGTGTGGATCTGTCCCTGCTGAAGGACGTACTGGACAAGTATGCCGATGTTAAGGGCAGTCTCATTTCCATCCTGCAAAAAACCCAGGAGATCTATGGCTACATTCCTATCGATGCAGTCTATCACATCTCCGAGCGCACCGGCCTGACTCCCGCTAAGATCTTGGGCGTTGCCACATTCTACTCTCAGTTCCGTTTTACCGCTGTTGGTAAGCATCTGATCATGGTATGTAAGGGTACTGCCTGCTATGTTAACGGCGCAGAGCGTATCATCGATGCCATTCAGGAAGAGCTGGGTATCGGCAACAACGAGACCACCGCTGACGGTCTGTTCAGCTTGAGCATCGTCTCCTGCCTGGGCTGCTGCTCTCTGGCACCTGTTATGATGGTTGACGAGGATACTTACGGCTCTCTGACTCCCGATAAAGTCAAGCAAATTCTCCGTGATATCCGCCAGAAGGAGGATAGGTGAATGAGCGGACGTATTGTTGTAGGCCAAGGCAGCGGCGGTCTGGCCGCCGGCGCCGGTGCTGTTTACAGCGCACTGGAAGCCAAGCTGAATGCCGAAGTTGCTGCCTCTCTGTCCATTGCCGGTTGTATCGGTATTTGCTACCTGGAGCCCATCGTTGATGTTTACGCTGCTGACGGCACTCTGTACCGCTGCGTACAGGTCAAGCCCGAGCATGCTGACACCATCGTGGAGGCTGTTGCCAAGAACGACTACTCCCTGCTGAACGATCTGGTCATCAAGGAAGATGACGCCCAGTTCCTGAATAAGCAGACCCGTATTGCTCTGCGTCACTGCGGTATCATCAATCCCGATGAGATCGATGCTTACACCGCCGACGACGGTTACAAGGCCCTGGAAAAGGTCCTGAAGACCATGACCCCCGAGCAGGTCATTGAAGAGATCAAGATCTCCGGCCTGGGCGGCCGTGGTGGTGCAGGCTTCCCCACTTGGTTCAAGTGGAATGCTGCCCGTCAGAGCCCCGGCGAAGAGAAGTATCTGATCTGTAATGCTGACGAAGGTGACCCCGGTGCATTTATGGACCGTGCTGTTATCGAGTCCGATCCCCACAACCTGATCGAAGGTATGCTCATCGGCGCTTACGCTATTGGCGCTAAGGAAGCCGTTGTCTACGTTCGTGCCGAGTATCCTCTGGCTATCGTTCGTCTGACCAACGCTATCAAGCAGGCAGAAGAGAAGGGCTAT
>JAZOLX010000083.1:0-4028 GCA_045653485.1 Faecousia sp.
ACGCCATCGGGGCCGATATCGGGCAGCTGCACGTCATCCAGACGCAGGTCCATCTTACCGTAAATTCTTACTGCTTTTGTATTCATAAGTAAAATCCTCCTAGTTATTAGGTAACCGCTGATTAAATCGTCTACGGTGCTGGACGGATCTTTTGTCCCAACTATGCAGTTTGAAAAACTTGAAATACATACAGTATTCCTTCGTTTTCCAAACTTTTATTTGGGCCAAAATCTCTCGCCCATCACTCTTGCCGATTTGATCATCGGTTACTCAGGTGTTCTTTTCGTGTTCGATGAGCTTCCAGGTTGCATCGATCAGATTCTGGAACATGGGATTTTCCATGGCCCGGATAATAAAACTCTGGCGGGGAGAGTTGATATCCTCACCGGAGATCTGGAACATGCCGTATTGGTCACAAAGACCTCTCAGACGCTCCAGCTGGGCGGGAGTGTTCCGGGTGGGCATGTAGGTGACGGCGGTAACGCCCTCTTCCTTCAAGCACTCAAACACATCGTCCAGATAGTCGTCCTCAAACTTCTGAGCCTTCTTATCACCGGTGACACTGTCGCCGACATCGCCCAGATAGGCATAGCACAGATATGCGTCGATCTCCTTGCACAGCTTGACCATGTCGGGAAGCTTGGGGCATTCGTCGGTAGCATCGATGAAGATCTTGGGAACAAAGGTGCCCTTCAGCATACCCAGTACATCGTACTCATAGAAGGGGTACTCGGTATCCAGCAACATAGCCTGCTGCTTTTCGGACAATTTCATGCCCAGAGATGCAAGCTTGTCGATCATTCCTTGACCCTTGCCTACCTGCTTGACCAGCTCGATGGACAGTGCGTACATCAAATGACGCTCGGTAACACCACCGTTGTCTGCAGCTTCGGACAGGGGCAGAACATCCCGGTCATAGTCCAGTTCTACACCAACCAACTCGTTGATCTTGGCGATCATCTTGCGGTTACGGGCATGACGGGCAGCCTGATAGGGCTTAAAGAACTCGGTCAGCGCATCGATCTTATCGTGGGGGACGGACTGGATGGTCATGTAGCTGACACCCACCTGATCGGGGTTGTTGGTGCGGCGGCCTTCCAGACGGGTACCGTCCATGGAAATACGGGCTTCCATACCGATGGTTACAGGAATGTCTACGATCGCGGCAGCTTCCAGAAACTCCCGGGCACCGGAGATGGAGTCATGGTCAATGATACCGGCGGTGCAAAGTCCCTCCATACGGGCCGCATAAACAGATGCGGTGGGGGAGTAGGGGGAGAAGGAATAGGTGGTGTGGATGTGGTTATTGATATACTGAGGCACCATGGGAGGGAAAACAGTGTCCTTCAGAACCTCTTTGAGGTTGGCAAGACGCTCTTCCTTGGTCGGTGCGTTCAGCTTGTTCAGTACGTTGATATCGATCATGGCGCCACCTTAGTTCAGCATGACCTGACCGCCGGTTACGGGGATAGCTTGACCGGTCTCATACTTCTGCTCTACGCAGTACATAACAGCGCGGGCAACGTCGATGGGCAGACAGCCACGGTTCATGGGAACCTTGGACTCGTAGAAACGACGGACATCCTCAACGCTCTTAGCACCGGGGACCTTACCGGCCTGCAGGTACTGTACGAACAGACCGCGGACGGGGTCGCTCCACAGAGGACCATCCAGATAGTTGCCGGGGCAGATGGCGTTGACCTTGATGTTGTAAGCGGTCAGCTCCAGAGCAAAGGACTGGACCAGACCGATGGCACCGAACTTGGAGCCAGCGTATGCAAAGTTCTTGTTGGAGCCTTCCAGACCGGACTTGGAGGACATGGCGATGATGTCGTACATGGCATCAGGATCAGCCTCGTGCTGGGCCTGCATGATGATGGCGGCGTACTTGGTGCACAGGAACAGACCGGTGTAGTTGATGGCGGTAACAAACTCAAAGTCCTTCTTCTCGAAGGAGGCAACGGGGCCGGAGCGGACAACACCTGCATTGGCGACCATGATATCCAGACCACCGAACTTTTCAACGGTCTGAGCAACCAGGTTAGCGCAGGACTCTTCATCGGATACGTTCACAGCGATAGCACAGGCACGATCGCCCATCTCAGCAGCAACCTGCTCAGCCAGAGCCTGGTTCATGTCAGCAATGATGATGGTAGCGCCTTCAGCGTACAGCTCTTCTGCGATGCCCTTGCCGAAGCCTTGAGCAGCGCCGGTGACGATGGTGATCTTGCCGGCCAGACGGCCCTCACCGGTAGGACGATTGTGGACGTTTGCCTTGGCAATTTCTTGCCATTTGGTCATATCTACACCCATGATATTTGTCTCCTTTATGATTATAAAAGTTTTAACAGAGTTTCATATGCTTCATCCCAGGCTGCCGTATGATTGGGAGTCCAGGTTTCAACAGCTTCGGAATTGCGGACGACCTGACGCAGAGCATCCAGATCCTTAATGTCGCCCAGGGCCATGGCCTGGGTCAGCAGGTTACCGATGGCGGCACCTTCCACGGGGCCGGTAACCACTTCACGGTCCAATGCGTCAGCGATGAGCTGATCCAGGAACTTATTGTTGATAGGACCGCCGACGATGTTCAGAGAGTCAATGCGCTGACCCTTCATAGCTTCCAGGCCTTCCAGGGCATTGCGGTATTTCAGTGCCAGGGACTCGTAGACACAACGAGCGATCTCACCCACGGTCTCGGGGACAGGCTGGTTGGTATCACGGCAGAAGTCCTTGATCTTCTGAACCATATTGCCGCCTGCGTAGAACTGAGGCGCGTCGGGGTTAATGACAGAGCGCAGGGGGGCAGCCGCTCTTGCAGCCTGTACGATCTCATCCCAGCTCATTTCGATACCGGCCTTGATCCAATCACGACGGCACTCCTGGATGATCCACATACCGATAATGTTGTTCAGGGGACGGTAGGTGCCTTGAATGGTACCTTCGTTGGAGAAGTTGCGGGACAAAGCCTCGGCACTCAGATCGGGCTTATCCATTTCTGCACCGAACAGAGACCATGTACCGGAGGAGCAGAACGCAAAGCTGCCCTTGCCGGGGATAGCTGCAACTGCGGAAGCGGTGTCGTGGCTGCCAACGGCTACGAAAGCAGCGGGATTCAGACCAATCTCTTCGCAAAGTTCCTGACGCAGATGGCCACGAATGGTGCCGGTCTTGTCGATCTTGGTGAAGATCTTTTTGGGCAGGCCAAGCTGCTCAATAGTCTGCCAATCCCAATCCCGGGTGGTAGGGTTATACAGACCGGTGGTAGTAGCAATGGTATACTCAGTGCCCTTACTGCCGGTGAGGAAATAACCAAGCAGATCGGGAGTCAGCAGCATGGTGTCTGCAATTTCCAGCGCAGCGTCTTCTTCACGAAGGCGGCGGTAGAGCTGATAAATGGTGTTAAAAGTCAGCTTGGTGTCGATACCAGTGCGGCTGTATAGTTCCTGAGAAGGGATCTTCTCCAAAACAGCGTCGATATCCGCCTGTACACCCAGACGATAGGAACGGGGGACACCGGTTAAGTGACCGTTCTTGTCCAGCAGGCCGTAGTCAACGCCCCAGGTATCGATGCCAAAGGCGTCCAAATCGCCGAAACCGCCCTGCTTGAATTTCAGCAGGCCCTGCTTCAGCTGATTGTAGAGGTAGGGGGTATCCCAGTAGAACACACCGTTCATTTCAACATAGTTGTTCTCAAAACGGTGCAGTTCCTTCATGGTGATCTTTTCGCCATCGAACTGGCCGAGAATGGCGCGGCCGTTGCTGGCACCCAGATCGAAGGCCAACAGATTCCTCACTTTTTTCATTATACATCCTCCTGACTCAAAGTTCAAGAATATAGACAAATATTTCCATCTATATTATTCAGCCGTGAGTGCTTTGAAAGGAAAACCGGCACCACCGAAGTGGTGCCGGTCGGTTTCAGCCGTTAGCTATTTACTTACTATGTAAGAATTAGCCCATGTAGAAGACGTTCTTGTCCTTCAGCTCGTCGATGTTGTCCTTGTTGTACCAAGCACCGCCGATGC
>JAZOLX010000084.1:0-7619 GCA_045653485.1 Faecousia sp.
CTTGCTACGGCATGCGAAACTTCAATAATTTTAGAAAACGAATCTTGTTCTGTAATACATAAAATCGTGCCGGAGCAAATGCTCCGACACGATCTAACAATTGTTCTATTTTGACTCTACCCCAACTATTGACATAGAACCTAAAAAAATCAGCCGACCCGTTTGGGTCGACTGATTTTTTGGAGCTGCTAGCCAGATTTGAACTGGCGACCTCATCCTTACCAAGGATGCGCTCTACCGGCTGAGCTATAGCAGCATATCGCAGACAGCTTTGGTATTATATAATATGGATTTCGAAAAGTCAAGGGTTTTTTCAAAAAAACTTATTTTCCGTCTATCTATGTAAATTTACACACGCGCTCTTGACACCACAGCTTCATAATGCTATTATACTGGTAAATTTTGAAAGAAAGGAGCTGAGTTTCGTGTTGAATACCGTTAATTTTGTTATTAGGGATAGAAGCTTTGCTCCTTGCGGGTTACTATAGCATTCTGCTTTGTGTATTCTGGGCGCTGGCTTCGGCCTGCGCCCTTTTTTGCGTCTTGCGGGCAAACCTCATTCCTGCTTTCCGGTGTTCTCACGGCCAAGAAAACAGGTACCACGAAATGGAGAAAAAACATGCAAAAAAACAATCCCAATACGGAAAAGAGAGAAAAACTCTCTTTACTCTGGCGCTTTCTAAAAGGTGCAAAGCGCTACTTTCTAGTCAGCATTCTCTCCGCCGCTGTTACTGCGCTGGCAGATATGCTGCAACCGCAAATCATCCGCGCCGCCGTGGATAATGCCCTTGGGGGCAAAGAAGCCAATTTCCCGTCTTTCGTCATGGCTTTTGTGAACTGGATCGGCGGTTTTCCCTATCTGGGGCAGCATCTTTGGATCATGGCCTTAGCGATTCTGGTGGTAGCATTGTTCCAAGTGGCATCTCAGTATACCTTCCGGGTATACAATACCACCGCCTCGGAAACTCTGGTCAAAACCATGCGCGATCAGTTGTTTTCCCACATTGCCCGCCTCCCCTTCTCCTGGCACATGAAAAACCGGACCGGTGATATCATCCAACGGTGCACCTCTGATATCGACACCACAAAAAATTTCCTGTCTGAGCAGCTAACCAGTGTGTTTCGTATCACAATTCTGTTGATACTGTCCGTTACCTTTATGCTGTCCATGCATCCGATGCTGACTGTCATTGCCCTGCTGCCTGCACCGCTGATTATTGCCTACTCCATTCATTTTCACAAAATCATCCATGACGGCTACATGGATTGTGACGAGAATGAAGGCAAGCTTTCCGCTATGGCGCAGGAAAATCTCACTGGTGTCCGTGTTGTCCGAGCCTTTGGCAGGGAGCGTTCTGAGATTGATAAGTTTCAGGCCCAGAACGACCACTATACTAAGCTTTGGGAAAAAATGGCCAAAGTCATGTCCCGCTTCTGGAGCGTATCGGATATTTTCTCCGGTATTCAAGTGATGCTCGTTGTGGTATTTGGTGCTGTGTTCTGTGTCAACAAGAGTATTCTGGAAGGCGAATACATCGCCTTTATCTCCTACAACGCCATGCTGGTTTGGCCCATTCGTCAGTTGGGCCGCATGATTTCCGAGATGAGCAAAGCCGGTGTTTCCATTGATCGGGTGTTCTATATCATGAACTCCCCTATTGAGCAGGATGAACCTGACGCTCAGGAAGCGCCTATGGACGGTGACATCTGCTTTGAGCATGTGAACTTTGCCTACGAAAACGCCCCGCAACTTCTGCATGATGTAAGCTTTACTATCCAAGCCGGTACGACCATCGGTATTTTGGGCGGTACCGGCAGCGGAAAATCTACACTGATGCACCTGTTGGATAAGCTGTATCTGCTGGATGAAGGTCAAGGCCGTATCACCATCGGCGGCCGGGATATCCGCAAGATCAAAACAGATCATCTGCGGCGCAATATCGGAATCGTTCTGCAGGAGCCGTATCTATTCTCCAGAACCATTGCTGAAAATATTGGTATCGCTTCCCCCATTTTGGACATGGAGGCTGTGCGATCCGCAGCAGCTGCAGCAGCATTGGATGAGACCATTACATCTTTCGCTGCGGGCTATGATACCATGGTTGGAGAACGGGGCGTAACCCTCTCCGGCGGTCAAAAGCAGCGTTCCGCCATCGCCCGGATGCTGACGCAAGATGTACCCATCATGATCTTTGACGATTCCCTCTCTGCTGTGGACACCCAGACCGATGCAAAAATCCGTCAAGCCATTGCTAAGCGGTTCGGCAAGGCCAGTGTGATCTTGATCTCTCACCGAATCACCACACTCTCCGCAGCGGATAAAATCATTGTTCTGGATAAGGGTAGGATTGTGGAAGAAGGTACCCATGAGCAGCTAAAGCAAAGCGGCGGCATCTATCAAAAGATCTATGAGACCCAAAGCGGTTCCAAGGAGGTGTCCCTCTAATGGAAACAAATAAAACAAAGCATTTGAAATTCTTCGGCATCGGCAGGATACTTCCCTTTTTGAAGTCTGCCAAAAAACAGATCCTCATCATGGTATTTTTCGGCCTGATGGGCAGTGTCACGGACATTGTTATCCCATTATTCCAGCGCTATGCTCTGGACCATTATGTAGGTCTGGGTGTATTCGACACCATTGTATGGTTTGTGATCGCTTATCTGATGACGATTGTGGCCGCATCAGCATTCAACTACATTTCCTGCAAACTGGCAACGGTCATTGAAGTGCGGATCCACAGGGACCTCCGACAGGCAGGATTTAACCATCTGCAGACCCTTTCCTTCTCCTATTTCAACCAGAACAGTGTGGGCTATATTCATGCACGGCTCATGAGCGATACCTCCCGTATCGGCACGCTGGTATCCTGGACACTTGTGGATTGCGTCTGGCGTATCTCCTATCTGGTGGGTGCCATTGTAGTAATGCTTGCCATCAACCCACGGCTGACAGCCATGGTGCTTTCTATCGTTCCGCTTTTGGTGATCCTGTTCTCCATCTTCCAGAAAAAGCTGATCCAAGTCAACCGGGAGGTTCGGGAAGTCAATTCCAAGATCACCGGCAACTTTAATGAAGGTATCACCGGTGCCAAGACCATCAAATCTCTTTCCATTGAGGAAAAAATGGAACAGCAGTTTCAGGCAGATACCCAGACCATGCGTAGCAAAACCATTCATGCCTCCCGGCTGCGGGGTCTGTTCGCAGGTACCATGAATATGGCCTCCAGTGTGGCACTGGCCATCGTTCTCTGGAAAGGCGGGTATATTGCCGTTACAGAACTGGGTACCTTTTCCATTTTCATGTCCTATGCCCAGGGCATGATGGAGCCAATTCGCTGGTTAGTGGATATTTTCTCAGATCTGATCACCACACAGGTCAACATTGAGCGGTTTACCAATCTGCTGGCTGTCAAGTCCGATGTGACGGATACTCCGGAGGTCATCGAAAAATATGGTGATAGCTTTGATCCCAAGAAAGAAAACTGGGAATCGCTGAAAGGCGATATTGAATTCCGGGATGTGACCTTCCAATACCCCGACGGAGAGGAAACCGTTTTGGAAAACTTCTCTTTGAAGATTCCATTTGGTACACACCTCGCCATTGTTGGCGAGACCGGTGCGGGCAAATCCACCTTAGTCAATCTGGTTTGCCGTTTTTATGAACCCACTAAGGGTACATTGTTCATCGACGGTCGGGATGCCCGGGAGCGTTCTCAACTTTGGCTCCACTCTGCCATCGGCTATGTGCTACAGACACCCCACCTGTTTTCCGGTACTGTCCGTGAAAATCTGCTGATGGGCAACCCCAATGCCACAGAGGAACAGATCTGGAACGCCATCCATACCGTCAGTGCCGACGAAGTCATTGCTCATTTGGAGCACGGTCTGGACACGGACGTGGGTGAAGGTGGTGATCTGCTCTCCACCGGCGAAAAGCAGCTGATTTCTTTCGCCCGGGCAGTTTTGGCAGATCCCAGAATCTTGATTCTGGACGAAGCCACCGCTTCTGTCGATACCATGACGGAAGCACGGATCCAGTCCGCCATGGAATCCGTCACCGCGGGCAGAACTGCCTTGATGATCGCCCATCGGTTGTCCACTGTAAGAAATGCTGATATGATTCTGGTGGTCCGGGACGGTAAGATCGTAGAGCAAGGTACCCATAGTGAACTGCTTACCTTGCAAGGTTACTACCATGAACTTTATACACGCCAGTATGAGGACGAAGCAACGGCCAATCTTCTGTCTTGATGTAACATTCCCGAAAATACCGGGCATGCCTTCTCCCAAGAAAGCATGCCCGGCTTTTATTGGAATCTTATGCAAAGTCAAAGCTGATCAAGTGTACTTCATCGCAACCCCATGTGGATACAGGAACCAAGACCAGTTTGTCAAATACTTGGTTGATTTCCAAATGGTATGCCCGCTTATGATTGTCCTCTACATGCAGGAGTTCTTGACGGATTCCCTCCCGCTCACCATAGAGATAGAATTCCCTGCAAAGTGTCATTGGCATCCGCTGCAGGGGATGATCTAACCGGTAATTGGAACGGGTTGACCGATTTTTCTCTACAGCACTGTCACCCAGCAAAGTAGTTCTATCCAAGTCGCTGGAAAACACCAAATGCACAGAATGCACTTGGGTTTCCGGGAATTGGTAGGTAATATCGGTTCCGGGAACGATTTGGCAACAAGCCGTAGTATCATCCGTATGATAAATTGCATGGGGCCGGTCCTGACCGTTACGGATCAAGTCAGTTGCTCCGGTCAGCATGGCATGACGGCATGTATCGGAAACGGGTCTGACCTTAGAGGGAAGGAAGCAATCGCAATTCAGAAGCTTACTTTGCAGTGCTGAAAGATGATGCAGATACACGTCATGAGGTGTGCAGCTGTTCTTTGAGGCAAAATATGCCGCCTTGCCAACTGCTTCACCAAGAAGCGCGCAGGTCGCCATAACTCGAATGCTGCTCATAGCCATATGTGTCATGCTGATATTTCGACCGGCAAAGAAAAGGTTGTCCACATTTTTCGAGTACAGCGCACGGTAAGGAAGAGAGTACGGAGCAGGTGTAGCATAATATGTATTGGGGACACCCCGATGATAGAAACCATCCGGAAAATGGTCATCCAGAGGCCAGCCGCCATAAGCGATCTCATCATCAAAAACAGTATTGCCTGAAATATCACACTGGGTGATCATATATTCTCCACACATTCTTCTGGATTCCCGTTTGCCCGGCAAAAATCCAAGGAATTCCAGATCCCAGTTCTTTACATCGAATTGACCGGAATTCTTCACATAGTCCCAAGTTCCTGTCGCCAAAGCTACTAATTCGTCACGAAGCTCTTCCGTATCACCGATAGAATCCCGGTTTCCACCCAGCTCCAGATACCAGAAGTTTTCTGAATCCCGATACATATGTGGCTCCCTGTTGGCAAAGTCCTTATCACCTAGCTTAGTCGCCCATTCTGGAGCAAGATACGGAATCGGTTGATGTGTTTCGCGACCCTGGATCAGACAAGACATACCCATGGTTTTCCTGTCCGCTACCTGTGTGGAAGTAACTTCGCCAAATTCATCTGCCGCCTCCCGGCCAATGCGAAACTCCGCGCCTACCAAAGGCGCAAGGATGCTGTCTCCGGAGCAATCCGCAAAATAGTCAGCATGGACTTCCACGAAACGCTGGGTAGTCATCTGGTAGCCGGTAACAGAATGGATACGTCTGGTCCGTCCATGGGCATAGGTACCCTCCTCCGTATGTGCATCCATGCAGGTGCAGTTCAGCAGCAGCGTGATGTTTTCCTCACGGCGAACAAAGCTGTACAGAATAGAATCCCACACCGCGTAGCTCTTGGTAGGATTACGGTATAAGCTCTCCAGTGCGATTTCTTCAATAATGCCGGTTTCCCGGTTATTCTCCCCTTGGGCGCCGCAGATCCACATCCGGATTTCTGATGATGCGTTTCCACCCAAAACTGGACGTTCGTGCATCAGTACAACACGAAGTCCCTCTCTTGCAGCAGATATCGCAGCGCACATACCCGCCAAGCCACCGCCGATCACACAGAAATCGCATGTTATCTGTTTTCTTCCCAGCATATCTAACACCTCTTGATTTTTGTTTAGGAATTCTTTATAATGCAATTATATTGTATTATGCCTGCTATTACTATGAGATTTCTGCATAAAAACAGAAATTTAATGCACGGAGAACAGAAAATGCATGAACTGATCGACAACATTGTTTCCTACCTAAATTTTCTGGAAAGTAAATTGGATTTAGGTGTCAGTGTACACTTTTCTGTGGAGAAGCTGCGTAGCTTCCCGGATGAAATGTTTTTAAAACTGGTGCCCTACAGCGCACACAGGAATCCATACTGTGCATTTGTCAAAAAAGATACCTGGGAGAAATGTATTTGCTCCCAACAAGATCTTTTGCGCGGCAATACCTTTGGCAGTCGCTTCTGCAGGACATGTTATGCCGGCGTTCACGAATATATTTCCCTTATCTACGACGGGGATGGGATCGCTGCTTATGTGTCAGTCAGTGGATACCGGAGCGAACTACCAGATCAAGGCTGCATCAATGTTGATATGTGGAAAAAATGCCTTTCCCCTAGCGAGATTCCAACAGAGCTTTTGGATCAAGTGATTCCACCGCTGTGCAGAATGTTTGAGCTTTTACTACGGTATCCCATGTCTGAAGAGACACAAGATGAATATAACCTTATTCTGCAATTCCTGCGGGAACGGCACGGGCAAGTAAATCTGGATGAGTTATGCACACATTTTTCACGCAGTAAATCCTATATTAGCCACATGTTTAATGAGAAATGCAAAATGTCTCTACCCGCTTACTGCAATGATCTAAAACTGGACTATGCAAGAATCCTTTTATCAAAGCTTGATATTCCCATTACAGAGGTCGCTCTGGATGTTGGTTATAACGATGTGAGCTATTTTATATTTCGCTACAAAGAAAAGTTTGGCATGACACCTTTACAGTACAGAAAGCTCACTTCAGCAAAAAGTGCTAAATAATCGTCTCTATAGTAAAAGAGCCTGCGGAATTTCCGCAGGCTCTTAAATTCATTTTGGGACTGGATTATACCAGCTCGATGACTGCCATCTCAGCAGCGTCGCCACGGCGAGCGCCGGTGCGGGTCACTCTGGTGTAGCCGCCATTGCGATCAGCATACTTAGCACCGATCTCATCGAACAGCTTCTTAGCAACATCTTCCTTGGTGATGAATGCCAGAGCTCTACGATAGTTGGCCAGGCCGCCCTTCTTAGCCAGGGTGATCATCTTCTCAACCACGGGCTGGACTTCCTTTGCACGGTAGAAAGTGGTCTCGATCTTGCCGTTCTCCAGCAGATCGGTAACCAGCTGACGCAGCATAGCCTTTCTCTGTGCGGTGGTCTTGCCCAGTTTACGAGTACCGAACATGAACGTTTCCTCCTATAAAAAAGGTTGACAAACTTGTGAACTAATTAGTTGCTGTTAGCAGAATCTTCGCTGGCCAGGGACAGACCCATCATTTCCAGCTTCTTCTGCACTTCGTCCAGAGACTTCTTGCCCATGTTACGGACCTTCATCATATCCTCACCGGTCTTG
>JAZOLX010000085.1:0-96245 GCA_045653485.1 Faecousia sp.
TACCTATGTGTCGGCTTTGGGAACGCTGGTGCCTGTGGAAATGGTAATGCCGCTGGTTTTGGGTTTGGTTTTTGTCATCATTGGCAATTATCTGCCCAAGTGCAAGCAGAGCTACACCATTGGTATTAAGATCCCCTGGACGCTGAACAGCGAGGAAAACTGGAATAAGACCCACCGTCTGGCTGGCAGACTTTGGCTGGTCTGCGGTATTGCCATGATGCTAACGGGCTTCTTTGTCAGTTATTGGGCATGTATGATCATTACTCTGGTGATGGTGGTAGTACCCATTGTTTATTCCTATCTCCTCTACCGTAAGGGTGTATGATCCATGAAAGAATTTATCAAGAATTACTGGAAGACCATTGCCTTTTTTGTTGTGGTTGGTCTTGTGGGTGGCTTCTTTACGGGGCTGTATCTGCTGGATAGCTATCCTGCGGAGATCCGGCAGCAGCTGCTCAGCGAACTGGCAGCGGATGGCCTGGACTTTATTCCGGTGGATATTATGATGGGTGTGATCGCGGCTTACCAAGCGGCAGGCTATGGTTTGGTATTGGGCACGGTGGGCATTCTTTTAAGTAAGAAGATCGGACTTTGGAAAGACGAGAAGACCTTGACCAGGAATCCTTTGATCGCTGCTATGGTGGTGTCTGTCATTGGCGGTTTGGCGCTGATCCTGCTGGATATCTTTTTCTTTGGCAAGTATTCTCAGCCCATTATGGATTCCTATGCTAACAAGCCCACGGTGGTATTTCTGTTGGCATCCGTATTGTACGGCGGTGTCATTGAAGAAGTGATGCTGCGGCTGTTTATGATGTCCTTGGTGGCTTTCATCCTCCACAAGATCTTTGACAAGAAGAGAGAAAAGCCTTCTGTGGGGATTTTGGTGGCATCTAATGTGGTGTCTGCGATCCTCTTTGCGGCAGGGCATCTGCCTGCTACCTATGTACTGATGGGACTGACACCCATGATCGTCTTCCGCTGCTTCCTGCTTAACGGCGGTATCGGATTGCTCTTTGGATGGCTGTATCGCAAGTATGGTCTGCGCTATGCTATGATCGCCCACGCCGGCTGCCATGCGATCTCTAAACTGATTTGGATCTTATTTATTTAAAACAAAGCGGACTGCACTTGAACAGAACCAGTAAAAACGGACAATAGACAAAACGCCCCCTTATGTAGGATAATAACTACATGAGGGGGCGTTATTATGTCTAAGCGGAAATACACACACTTTACAGCAATAGAGTCGGTCATCATAGCAATGCGGGAGGCAGGACACACTAACCGTGAAATAGCCGACCATCTCGGAGTAGAGAAGCGGCAGATTGAATGCTGGGTGAACCGTCGCAATCGCAAGCAGAAAAAACTTGCAGCGGGTATACCACCGAAACCCAAAGGTCGTCCCAGAATACGACCATTAACCACTACGGAGGAATACCAACACGAAATTGCGAAGTTAAGAATGGAGAATAAATTGCTGCAGGATTTTCTGCAATTAACCGAAAGGATGTGAGGCCAAAAGTAAAATATACTGTTATCTACCGTCACCGGAACGAATACCCAATATCTGTTATGTGCAAGTTCTTTGGTGTATCCCGGAGCGGTTACTACGACTTTGTAAAACGGATTGGAAATCCTGACCGAGATGCCGATCTGGCCGAGGAGATCCGGGCATGTCAGTGCGCTGTTGATAAAACTTATGGCTACAGACGAGTGTGGCTATGGTTGAAACACAAGAATATCCATAGAAATCCGAAAACTGTTCTGAGAGTAATGAAAAAGTATGGTCTGCTGTCAGAAATCCGTCGTCGGAGGAAGTGGGTAAATCTTGGACAACAAATACATAAATATGATAACTTGTTGAGACGCCAGTTCAAAGCTGATAGACCAAACGTAAAATGGGTCACGGATATTTCTTACATCCATACAAAGGAAGGCGTGTTATACCTGTCTATGATCCGGGATCTGTATGACAACAGTATTGTGGCCTACAAGACAGCTTCCCAGCAAACAGTAAGTCTTGTTTTAGATACGATCCGGTTAGCTATGAAGAAGGAGAAAAAGAGAGTCGCTGCGGAGTTGCAGCTCCACAGCGACCAAGGGTTTCAATACACTTCACACGGGTATTTTAACCTAACTCAATCTTACGGGATAACACCGTCAATGTCAAGTAAAGGAAATCCTTATGACAATGTTATGGCAGAAAATTTCTTCTCGATTCTAAAGACGGAATGTATCTACCGGCACAAGCCCAAGACATTCCGGGAAGCAAATGATCTAATCGACAGATACATTCATTTCTACAACTATGAGCGCATTCAGATAAAAACTGGAGTGGCGCCGCTTACGCTGCGCCACTCCGCTTGAACTAAATTATTCTACTAAGGTACGCGTTTTTGTGTTGTCCGCACAAACTGGGGCTGACTAACTTGCGCAGTCCGCTTTTGTTGGCACATTTTTCGGCAAATATATTGAAATCTTTTGAAAAAGTGATATTGTACAATTAAAGATTTTCAAAGGCGAGGTTGTGCAGGATTGCATGTCCGCGATCCCCTATAAAATGAAATTCAATAAAAAAGGATTAGATATTATGGAATACAATTTTGGCGCATACCCCACTATGATCACACCCTTTCTGGCTGATGGTCAGATCGACTACGACATGGTCAAACAATATGTCCACTGGTACGCGGAAAAGGGTTGTGATGGCATTTTCTCTGTCTGCCAGTCCAGCGAGATCTTCTTTCTGTCTGTTGAGGAACGGGTGAAGCTGAATAAGACGGTTTATGACACGGCTCGACAGATTGCAGAAAGCGGCGGCAGAAAGCTGAGCATCGTTTCCTCCGGTCATGTGTCGGATTCCCTGGAGGATCAGGCTTATGAACTAAATAAGATCATCGAAAGCGGTACCGACGCGCTGATCCTGATCACAAACCGTTTGGATCTGAACAATGAAGGAGACGATGTGTGGATCGCCAATGGGGAAAAACTGCTTTCTATGCTGCCTGAGGATGTCAATCTAGGCCTATATGAATGTCCCCACCCCTACAAACGTTTGGTCACACCCAAGATCTTGAAATGGTGCGTAGAAAAAGGTCGCTTCTACTATATGAAAGATACCTGCTGCGATATGGAAATGATCAAGGAACGCCTGGAAATGGTTAAGGATACCAACTTCAATCTGTTCAATGCCAACTGCCAGACTTTGCTGCCCTCCATGCAGGCTGGTGGTAAGGGGTACTGTGGCATTATGTGCAACTTTCACCCCAAACTCTATAGCTGGCTCTGCGCCAACTATGAGAAGGAGCCGGAGAAAGCGGAACTGGTACAGTCCTTTATCGGCACCTTTGGCTTTATCGAAAACGGTCTGAGTTATCCGCTGTCCGCTAAGTACAGCATGAACCTTTGCGGAAATCCCACAGAAGTAATTGCCCGCAGCAAGCCCGGTGAGAAGTTCTCTGACTACGGCAGGCATTGCGTTGAGCAGATGAAGATCGCAGCGGATCATATAGAAAAGCTGCTGGGGGTGTAATATGAGAGGTTTCAGTGGTTGGAATTACGCGCCTTACCGCCCGTTTATGACAGAGGTCGGGGATATTTATATTTGCCGGATCGTACCCAGCACCCATGCCATTCATTTTGAATGGCTGGATGTGGGGGATGTGTGTGAAGTTTTTTGTCGTAAGCGCGGCCAGGGCGATTTTACTTGTGTTGGTAAGACAGACAAAACAGAGTTTGATATCGTTGATTTGGAAACAGAAACCGATTATGAGTTTTATGTCCGGGCAGGTGAGAAGAAGAGCAGAGTCCGCCTTGCCCGTGCCGGTGAGTCCATTGGCACAGTGATCACATATCTCCATCCGGAGGATGACGCATATCTGTTCTCCGGCCGCTATCTGTCTTCACCCTCGCTGGTTCGGCATCCCCAGGGGCATTTGCTGGTGTCGCTGGATGTATTTGCTTCGGGATGCCCACAAAATCTGACACTGATCTACCGATCGGATGATGACGGAAAAACATGGAAGTATGTTAACGAACTGATGCCCTGCTTCTGGGGTCTGCTGTTCATACACAAAGATGAATTGTATATGCTGTCCATGGCCACAGAATACGGCGATCTGCTGTTGGGCAAGTCCCTTGATGGCGGCAAGACATTTGGTACACCTGTGAGCTTGCTTCGGGGATCCAACGGAAAGGGAAAAAATGCCGGCTGCCACAAGAATCCTCAAAAGATGTGCTATTATAACGGCAGACTCTATGGCTCTATGGAGTGGGGCACTTGGAGCAATAAAGACTACGGTCATGCGGCTATGGTCATGTCCATTGATGAAAACGATGACTTGATGGTGCCTGAAAACTGGAGCTTTACAGAACCTGTACGGTTTGATGCTTTGGCGCCGGAACTGGAAGGCTACCCCACGGATACGGTTACCATCGAAGGTAATGTGGTAGTGACCCCGGAGGGAAAACTGGTCAATATTATGCGCACCACACTGCCCAACCAGGCGATCGTTTTGGATGTGGACACCCGGCATCCGGAAAATCCGCTAAAATTCAGCCGCTTGATGGAATTCCACGCGAACCGCTCCAAATTCTCTATTCGTTATGATGAAGTGAGCAAGCGCTACTATACCATCGCCTCTACCATCACCGATGACGAGAAACCTTTCGCCAGAAATTACTTGACGCTGATGATGTCCAAGGACCTGGAAAAATGGGATATTATCGCGGAACTGTACGATTTTCGTGATCGGAGTCATTTGGAAGCCGGTGTGCAGTATGTACAGTTCGAGTTTGAGGGGGATGACATCATCTACGTCTGCAGAACCGCACTGAATAACGCGCATACCTATCACGATTCTAACTATATTACATTCCATCGAATTCAAAATTTCCGGGAGCTGGTTAAAAAGTAAAAGAAAACGGATTGCGTGAAAACGCAATCCGTTTTTGGGTTATGTAGGAAATTAGATGGACAGGCCAGCCATATCCAGGATCTTGGGAACGTTCTTTTCTGCGCCGATAGCCATGACGTGTACGCCGTCGCACAGCTTCTGATCCTTGATCTGAGCGATCATCTCAGCAGCCATTTCCATACCGACCTTTGCGGGCAGACCCTTGATGCCCTTTTCCTTGCCTTCTGCGCCAGCAGCGGCCAGACGGTCGATCATGTGCTGGGGAACGTCGATACCGGGAACGTTAGCATTCATAAACTTAGCCATGCCGGCAGCCTTCAGAGGAATGATACCAGCCATGATGTGAGTCTTGATGCCTGCCTTGTCCACTTCTTCCATGAAGCGCTTGAAGGAATCCAGGTCGAAGATGCCCTGAGTCTGGATGTACTCAGCGCCGGCCTCTACCTTCTGACGCAGCTTGTTGATCTGCAGGAAGATGGGCTCGTAGACGGGAGTGACGGAAGCGCCCTTGTAGAACTTGGGAGTAGCGGACTTATCGGTGATCTCGCCGGTCTCCTTGTCAACAACGTTGCCAGCCAGGGGGTTGCCGCCGCAGTCACGGCCGGTCTCTTCCATTTCGGAGAGCATTCTCAGAATGCCGACGGAGTCCAGATCGTAAACGGGCTTTGCGTCCTTGCAGTCACCACCGGCGCAAACGGGGTGGTCACCGGTCAGAGCCAGCATGGAATCGATGCCGAAGGCATAAGCTGCCAGAGCGTCACCCATCAGAGCCATACGGTTACGGTCACGGCCGGTCATCTGCAGGATGGGCTCGCAGCCTGCCTGCTTCAGCTTGATGCACAGACCCAGGCCGGTAGCCTTCAGACATGCGGACTGCATGTCGGTAACGTTGATGCCGTGAACTTTGCCCTTCAGCAGTTCAGCAGCTTCCATCTGCTCGGAGAAATCGCAGCCCTTAGGGGGTGCCATTTCAGCGGTAATACCAAACTTACCAGCATCCAGTGCTTCTTTCAACAAACTCATTACTTCTTACCTCCCAATTTGATGGTTCTGGGATATGCAAACTTGCCATAGCCCTTAGCATCTCTGGTCTCGGTGATCTTTTCAACCTCACCGGAAGCCTGCAAACGCTTGTAGATCTCGATCCATGCGCAGGGATTCTCGGGGTTGACTTCACACTTGCCGTTCTTCTGGCCGCCGCAGGGACCATTCATCAGGCTCTTGGCACACTGGGTGATGGGGCAGATACCGCCGGTCTTGCCCAGGACGCAGTCGCCGCAGAAACGGCAGGACTCTTCCCAAACGCCGAAGCGGACAGCTTCGCCCAGGTACATGGTGTTGTTGGAGGGGTAAACGGGCTTGTCACCGGCGTTCTTGGCAACGCACTGTACGCCGTCGCCGCAGGACATGCAGATGACGCAATCGGGGTTAGCGGCATTGATGGCCTTCATCTTGCCCTTAACGCCCAGGTTCATGCAGCAGTAGTCGCAGATGGTGGTGGCAACGACCTTCTTGCCGGCAGCTTCCAGAACCTTGGTCAGTTCGTCGATCTGGGGCTGACCACCGGTCTGGCAGGCAGTGGCACAGCTGTTGCAGCCGACCAGAGCAACTGTCTTGGCACCTTCGACCATAGCCAGGACTTCTTCAATGGGTTTCTTCTGTGTAATGATCATGTACAACTTCTCCTTCTGTATCCTAAAATACGGTAGATAAAAGAATTTGCTGATTGAGGCAGGCGCATACCTACCAGAATATCGATACTATTATATCGGCTTGCGACAAAAAAATCAATAGCATTGGAAGAATAATCTAGAGGATTCCTTGCTTTGGGTCTCCTAAACATGAGAAAAGGACTTGCGGCGTTCTGACCGCAAGTCCGTATCTGTTATGGGGCGATACCAATGGCTTGATTAAACAGCTGCAGGGTATCCGGGAAACGGTCATCCACCTCTTTACAGCCAAACACACCGATGAGCAGTGTGCGGCCCCGGTATTCAAAGGCGGAAAGCAGACAGCTGCCTGCCATGGGAGTCTGACCGGTTTTCAGACCGGTACATAAAGAGCAGTAATACTCTGAGTCAGGATCAATGATGGCGTTGGTATTGTGCCAATTGACACTGCCGCTTTGCAGTGTTACATCCATGGAACTGACGGCGGCATACTTCATAATAATGGGATCAGCTAAAACCAAAGTGCCCAAGACAGCAAGGTCAGCATAGGTGGAGTAGTGGCTGTCAGAGTGGATGCCGTCGGGGTTGGCAAAGTTGGTGCCGTTCATGCCCAAAAGCTTTGCCTGATCGTTCATTTCCTTGACAAAGCGCTTGATCGCGTCATCGGTGCTGACGGAGTTTGCCTTTTCGCCGTACATAGCCCGGCCTGCTTCCGCAGCCAGAATATAGGCCGCATCGTTGCCGCTGGGCAGCAGCATACCGGCAACCAGTTGTTCTACTGTCAGCACATCACCCTTTTTGATCTCAGCCACGGAAGAACCGGCGGCTACCTTGTTCAGCACCTCTCCTGCGGTGACGGACTTGGATGCATCCAGATATTGCAGCGCCACATAGGCGGTAAACAGCTTGGTGACACTGGCGGGATAGATCTTGGTGGAAATGTCCTCTGCCTTGGTTACAAACTGCTTCGTTTCGCAATCGTACACAAAATACTGGGCAGCGGATATGGTCCGCTCCGCCGGTAATGTCATCCAATCCACCACAGGGAGTGGTTCGGTGGTTTCAACAGTGGGAGGTGTGGTCGTGGTTTCCTGCGGTTTTTCACCGCTGCAGCCGCAAAGCAGAGCTGCCAGAACCAGTAAAAATACAAGTATTCTTTTCACAGCAGTTCTCCTTTAATTGACCTTGATGGCGCAGATCTTTTCCGCACGGGTACCCACTACGAGGGTGTTTTCATAGGCAACGGGGGAAGCTTCCACCAATCCGCCCAAATCTACAGTACTGAGCACCTGACCGGTAGTGCCGTCTACCAATTTTGCCTTTCCTGCCGTATCACATACCACAATATAGGCAGTGCCGTCAGCGGTGTACAGGGCTACGGGAGAACTCCATGTGTAGTAGTCCATATTCATGGTCCAAACTTCCTTGCCGGTGGCGGTATCCAAAGCTACCATGACACCGGATTTCTTATCGGGCGTACGGGATACCGTATAAATCACCAGATTTTCGATGGAAGAACCGGCTTTGCCCAGCAGGGCAGTGGATTGAATACCGCCGGAGATGCCGTCAACGGTATGCACATTAAACGGCTTTTCCCATACGATCTCACCAGTAAGGGCGTTGAGCTTGTAGATGGAAACACTGCCTTGGTTACTTTCGTTCTTTGTCCAGTGCAGAGAAGGCGCGGTGTAGAGATAGGCTTCGGTATCGGAGATTTTCTGGAACACAGGGGAGGCGTTGGAATCGTCTTTGGTATCCTGCGCCCATACCAGCTCCATGGTGTTCAAATCGACACAGTAGAAAAGTCCGCCGTTTTCGGAAACATACAGGTAGTTTTCCACAATATTGGCACTTGCTTCATAACCCAGCCAACGGGTCTCCTGATTGCTGCGACCGGCCAGATACCGGGTAGCAACCGGGGAATCCGGCTGGATGGAGATGGTACCGGCAGTTTTGTTATAATTGGTGTTGAGCTTGAAAGTATACAGCAAACCACTTTCTGCGGGCCAGATGAGCGTATCGGTTTCCGCATCCACCAGAGGAGAGGAATCAAAGGCACACCAGCGGTCATTGTCCTGACGGTAGGTAAGGCTTTCTTCGTGGCCATACTGGAAGAGGACCTTGCCGTCAATGAGGCTGATAACAAACATTCTGGGCCGCTTGCCCTCGGAATTTTCATCACCGGAGCCGACGTACATCAGGGGATATCCTCTGGGATCCAATGCACCGGAGCCTTTGAAGCACATACCCATGTTGATGGGGTCCCGGGTACGGCTGCCGTCATCCAGATCCAGGAAATAGATGTGACCGTCCAGGGTGGCGTAGATCACCTCTACCAGATCCGTTTTCGTTTTCTTGCTGTCATAGAGGTTCATGATAGCCTTGGTGGCATCATCCCATTTGACGATCAAAGGCTGACCGGTCCAACCACTGCCTTCCCAGATACCGCCGGGAAGCTTGGTGCTGTTGGCGATCCATGCCATAGAGAGGGTCTTTTCCTTGACAGTGGCAATACCGTAAGCGGCATTGTCACGGTAGTTGTTGCCCCGGAAGGTTGCTACACCGGGCAGAGCGAAGTAGCTTTCGGGTGCACCAATGGAAATGGGTTCTTCCCGGTTATAGGTATGGGTGATGGTGCCGTTTTCAATGATCTCCCAGCGGATGCCCCAGTTGTCAGGGTCGGAAACGGCAGTCTTCTGAGGCTTGAAGAGAGAAACCGGTGTGACATCCTCTGTTTCCGTGGAAGGTGTAGAATCGGTGGTATGATCCGGCACTTCCTCTTTGCCGCAGGAGCCCAGCATCGAGCCAAAAATCAGCAGAACCGCCAGAGCATACATGCAAAGGGTCATGGGGTCCAGCTTTCTGGGCCGTCTTCTGCGGCCATTCCTTGCGGGACGGCGGTTATACTGGATGATGCTGTAGGTACGAAGACCCGCTAGGGCCAGTAGTACCACGGAAAGAATGACAAGAAGCACGGGCAAGAATTTTGGCCCGGAATCAGCGGTATTGCCGCAGCCTGCCAGTACAGCGGCAATGCCGGACAGCAGGATCGCAAGCTTTGTGTATTTCATAAGCAAACCTCGCTTGTATTGATATGCCAAGTATACCACTTGCAGCCAGTAGGCGCAAGTTAATTTTTCCTTATGTTTCCCGGTTTGTTGGGGATTGAAGATACATCCTGTCTATGCTACAATAACCGAAAGGAGTGTGAGCGTATGAGCCTCGATATGCTGAACGAAATGAACGGAAAGCTTTGTACCTGCGGAAAAACCCACGGCTTTTCTGCACGGGTCATTGCAGGTAGCGGTGTGCTGGAACAGCTGCCCGGTGTGGTGAAAGAATATGGCGCAAAGAAAGTATTTGTTCTTTCCGATCAGAATACCTACATAGCGGGAGGCCGGAAAGTCTGCGAATTATTGGAAACCGCAGGAATTACTTTCAACAGCTACAGCTTTCCGGTAGATGCCCCGGAACCGGATGAACACAGTGTTGGCTCTGCCGTGATGCATATGGATGCTTCCTGTGATCTGATCGTGGGTGTTGGCTCCGGTGTGATCAATGATATCGGTAAGATTCTGTCCGCCCTGTCCGGAAAACCCTATATTATTGTGGCCACCGCGCCGTCTATGGATGGCTATGCTTCCGCAACATCTTCCATGACCCGTGACGGTCTGAAGATCTCTCTGCCCAGCCGGGGTGCAGATGTGATCATCGGCGACAGCGAAATACTGTGCAAGGCCCCTCTGAAACTGTTGCGTTCGGGACTTGGTGACATGCTTGCTAAGTACATTAGCATCTGCGAGTGGCGCATTGCCCAGTTGCTGATCGGGGAATACTACTGTGAAGAAATTGCGCAGCTTGTGCGTTATGCCGTCAATCAGTGCGTGGCTTATGCCGATGGCCTTTTGAATGGGGATAAGGATGCGGTGATGGCGGTGTTTGAAGGTCTGATCATCGGCGGCGTCGCCATGAACTATGCGGGCCTTTCCCGTCCAGCTTCCGGTGTGGAGCATTATATCTCCCATGTGCTGGATATGCGGGCAGTGGAATTCCATCAAAAAGCCGAATTGCATGGCTTGCAGTGCGCTGCGGGCACCATGATCGCTGCCAAACTGTATGAGAAACTGAAGCATTTCATTCCCAACAAGGAAACGGCTTTGGCACAGGTAAAAGCCTTTGACTATGGCGCATGGAGCGAAATACTTCGTACATTTCTGGGCAAAGGCGCGGACAGCATGATCGCCCTGGAGGCGAAAGAAAAGAAATATGATCCGGCATTGCATGGAGCAAGGCTGGATAAACTGATTGCCAATTGGGCTGCCATCATGGACATCGTATCGCAGGAGATTCCTGCGGTGGAAGCGCTGGAAACCCTATATCGCAAGGTGGGCCTGCCCGGTACATTGACAGATATCGGGGAAGAGGAAAGTCTGCTGCCGACCATTCTGCGCTGCACCAAGGATATCCGGGATAAGTATGTGCTGTCCCGCATGGCTTGGGATCTGGGCATTGAAGAAGAACTCTTTGGATAATAACAAAAGGACGTGCAGCAGCACGTCCTTTCTTAAATTACCATGTGCGTTTTACTTCTTCCAGAGCGGCGATACCGCTGACGGAAAGATCTTCTGTGACCACAGGACTGGTTAATCGGCCTTGCGCAAAGCAATCTGCGATATGCCGGATCTCGTACACCAGCTCATGCTCGCATGGGAAGTTCAGAACTTCCGGTTCTTTGCCGGGGAAGTGGAAAATGACCTTTCTCGCTTTCCAGTACTCGGGAATTTCTACCCAGCCGTTGGTTCCATAGATGCGGGCAGTGTTGTCCAGCATGGAAAGGGTGCTGTTTTTGATTGAGAAGAGCGCACCGTCCTCCAACTGCCCCGTAAGAATGTACTGCCGTTCTACGCCATCTTCCCCGGCGGTGCGGACACCCCGGATCTCATGGATGGGGGACAGCAGCCATGTCAGCAGATGCACCGCGTAAATACCGCTGGACAGCAGCGGCCCGCCCCCGGCTGCAGCATCAAACATCCAGCCGTTATAGGTTGCCGGAAAACTGTGGGCCAGTTCTGCCATATGGATGGTGCCCAGTTCACCGGCATCGATCCGCCGCTTCACTTCCAAAATGGCTGGCAGGAACAGCATCTTTTCCGCTTCCATCAAAAACAACCCCTTTTCTCTTGCCAGAGCAAAGAGTTCTCGGGTCTGGACGGCAGTGGTGGTGCAGGGTTTTTCACAGATCACATGCTTGCCGTGCTCCAAAGCGGCCTTGGCCCAGGGATAGTGCTGGGCATTGACGGTGGAGATGTAAACGATATTGATGTTGCTGTCTTCCAGCAATTCCTTGTGGCTGCCGTAGGCGGTGGGAATATCCCACTGGGCGGCCTTTTCTTGGGCCTTGTCCAATGTTCGGGAGGACAGGGCAACGATTTGACCAATGCCTGCTTCCCGCAGGGCAGCAATAAATCGGGGCGCAATGGAAGATGTGCTTAAAATACCAAAATTAAGCTCTATCATAATAACCTCCGAAAAAAGGGTGTGCGCAAGCACACCCTTTCTGTCAATTATAGGATCATACCGGCAAAGGCCTGAAATGCCAGATACAGGCCCAGTGCGCTGAGGATGGGTGCTGCCTTGGCAACAGGGCCGGAAGAAAGCCGGTCCTGAATGGTGCTGTAGAGCAAAGTAACAAGGGTGAACACGATGCCACCTGCCAGCGCCAGCTTCAGCGCTTCCAGAACGCCCACAAAGCAGGCCGCAAAAGGAAGCAGACCAAAGGTGATGGCGGCAAACACAGGAACACAGATGTAGCACCGTTTGGCACCGGGGGCAATGTAGTGATCCACCACCAGAGCAACCAAAGAAATCAGCACCATGTTGGGAATATCCAACTGGGGCAGGATCATCCGGGGAGCCAGCGTGCGAACCAATACGCAAACTAACAGAGCAACGCTCAAAACAGCAGCCAGCAGAGTGTTAAGGGTATAAGTTTTGTTTTTCATAGCTTAACCTCCCCAACTGGTAGCGCCGGAGCTGGTGTCAGCACCGGACACATAGCCGACAGCGGAATTGACACAACGAACGATTGCCTTGGAAGTAACAGTAGCGCCGGTGATGCCGTCAACATCGACTGTGTCACCGGAAGTTTCCGCTTCCCCGGTAGCACCGCTGAAAGCATCAGCGCCATTGGTGGCAACCGCGAAGGTGCCTTCACTGTTTAAAAACTGAGAAAGGAACACATGGTCGGTCAGCGCTTCGTTGCCCAGACCAAAGGTTTCGTGGGCCTCATAGACCACCAAACCGGTGACTTTGCCGTCATTATTGACACCAATGAACATGGTGATCTCATCGGCGTAACCCCGGGTGACGGTTTCAATGACAAAGCCGTTTTCGGCCTTGTGGACGGAGCGGATATTGGCATCCTCACCGTCATAGGCTTCCCGGATAAATTCCTCGCTGCCCGGCAGCAAGGTCTGCATCAGCCACAGATGCTCGGCCTGTGCTTTCTTAGCGGCAGCGCTCTGCAGTGCAAAGGAAGTACCGAACAGAACTAGGGCGGCAACCAGAATCAATACGATCAGTTTTTTCATTTTGCCGCACCTCCCTTTTTGGTGCCGAAACGGCGGATGGGGGTGTAGTAGTCAATGACCCAAACCAGTGCGTTCATCAGCAGAATCGCATAGGTAACGCCTTCGGGGAACAGGCCGAAGTAGCGGAAGATCACGGTCAGCACACCGCAGCCGATGCCGTAGACGATTTGGCCTACGGGGGTTGCGGGAGAGGTAGCGTAATCGGTTGCCATGAAAATAGCACCCAGCATCACGCCGCCGCTGAGTAGGCTATAGAGCATCCAACTGATGGGGGAGTCGGTCTTGGCAAATACCAGAGTCAGCACAGCAACCGTGCCCAGATAAGCAACAGGAATCCGGATAGAAATGACCTTGCGGTATACCAGATAAGCACCGCCGATCAGCAAAGCCAATGCGGAAACCTCACCAATAGAGCCGGGGCAGTTGCCCAGGAACATATCCAGCAAACTTTCCTCCGGCAGAGCGGGCATGACCATGTGGTGCAGAGGAGTGGCGGCGGTAACACCGTCCACGCCAATGGCAAAATACCGGGTCAGACCCACAGGATAAATCAGCATCATGAAGGCTCTGGCAGCCAGCGCGGGGTTGAAGATGTTCTGTCCCAAACCACCGCAGAGCGCCTTGACGATGACAATAGCAAACACACTGCCAACGGCTGCCAGCCACAAGGGAACAGTAGCGGGCAGGGTCATAGCCAGCAACAGACCGGTGACCATGGCAGAACCGTCCACGACGGTCTGACGGGTTTTGGTCAGCAGGCTGTAGAAATACTCGGAGGCGATGGCACCACCGATACATACCAATGCCACCAGCAATGAGCGGGCACCCAGAATGCAGGCACCTACGATTAGTGCAGGCAGCAGTGCCAGCACCACATCCAGCATGATGCGGTTGGTACGGAAATTGCCCCGGATATGGGGAGAAGAAGCAACGGTCAATTTCATTTCGTCTTCGCCTCCCTTAACATTTGTTTGCCCTTGCGGAACCGCTCTACCAGAGGCAGCTTACCGGGACAGGTGAATGCGCAGCTTCCGCATTCCATGCAATCCGGCAGATGCAGCCGCTCCAGCTCATCTAAACGGGCAGCATTGACGAAGCGGTACATGTACAGTGGCTGTAGCCGCATGGGACATACACTGACGCACTTGCCGCAGCGCAGACATACGGGGTTCTCAGCAGCACCGTTCTGGTCCTTCAGCAGACACAAAATGGAGTTGGTTGCCTTGACCACGGGAACCTGCAGATCGCTCTGGGCGAAACCCATCATGGGACCGCCGCTGATGACTCGCTCGGTCTTGTCGTGCAGACCGCCGGCCACATCGATCAGATCCCGGAAGGGGGTGCCGATGCGCACCACAAAGTTCTGAGGCTCGGTAATGGCTTCGCCGGAAACGGTCACGATACGCTGGGTCACAGGGAAACCGTGACGGACAGCTCGGTAAATGGCTGCGTAAGTAGAAACATTGAATACCGCGCAGCCGACGGACACGGGCAGCTTGCCCGGCTCCACTTCACGACCGGTCAACGCCTGGATCAGCTGCTTTTCCGCACCCTGGGGGTAGCGGGTGGGCAGAACTGCCAGACCGATGCCGGGATAGTCCTTTAACATGCCACGGATCTTCTCAATGGCGGCAGCTTTATTGTCTTCTACGGCCAAAACGGTACGGCTGGGTTTCAAAATTTGCCGCAGGATCTGCATACCTTCCAATACTTGCTTGGGGGTGGTGCGCAGCAGAGAATCATCGGCGGTGATATAAGGCTCACACTCGCAGGCATTGGCAATCAAGGTATCTACATTACCCATGGCAGACAGGGCCTTGACGTTTCCGGGGAAGGCAGCGCCGCCCATACCCACGATGCCGGCTTCCCGGATCTTGTGAAGCACTTCGTCAATATCCAATGCTTCCAAAGGCTGGGTAAGACCGGAGACTTCCACAGGGGTGTCATGATAATCGTTTTCAATGACCACTGCGGGGATCATACGGCCACTGGTGTGGGGCCGGGGCTCTACCGCAACTACGGTACCGGAAACGGAGGCGTGTACGGGAACGCACAGACCCTCGCCGTCACCGATCTTCTGGCCACGCAGAACGCGATCACCCACCTGCACCATCGGTGTACAGGGCGCACCGATGTGCTGCAGCATAGGGATCACCACCTGCTTGGGGATAACGGTCAGCAGATGTTCATTTTTGATGGACATCTCCTTATTGTATTTGGGGTGGATACCGCCAAAAAACAGATGTTTCATTGGTTCTTTCACCTCATTTATGTTCGAATCATTGCTTGGAAATTTTTGCTGTAATAGATATTGCCATCGGCATTTACCCACATGGCCTCTGCACCCGATTTCTCCAGCAGCGCCTGGCCGTCTTCCAAAGGAAGCAGGAACAGTGCAGTGGAAAGGGCATCGGCCAAAGTGGAGTGTTCGCTGACCACCGTTACCGACCGCCAGTAGGCAGAGGGGAACAGAGTATTAGGGTCAATGATGTGATGGTAAACCTGGCCATCTACCGCATAGGCCCGCTGGTAGTCGCCACTGGTGACCACACTGCCGGAACTGACATAGATGGTATGCAGATATTCACCACCATTGGGATTTTCAATGCCCACCACCCAGGGGGTGCCGGATGTATCCTTGGGGCCGGTGGCGCAGACATTGCCGCCCACACTGATTAAGAGACCGGAAGGTGCGGCTTCGGCCACTTCTTCCGCTGCCCAGCCTTTGGCAATGGCACCTACATCCAACCGCATTTGCGGATCCGCAAGATAGACCGTGGAAGCGGCTTCGTCAATAATGATATTGTCGGGGTCGGTATGCTTGGCAGCTTCCGTCAGCGCATCTATGTCCGGCAGATAGGCATTGGCAGGGTTATTGATGCCGTCATTGCGGGCCTCGTGCCACAGCCGCAGCACACTGCCCATGGCTACATTGACCTTGCCACCGGTGAATTCATAGTAGCTTTTGCAGCCTTTCAGCAGCAGAATGATTTTTTCATCCACCTTAACCGGGGCAATGCCTGCGTTGTCGTTGATGGTTTTTAGATTGTTGATACCGTCATAATCGTTATAGATATCAAAAAGCTGATGATAAACAAGCAGTTCGTCGTGAATCTTCTGTGCCTGTGCGGCAAAGGACTCTTCACTTTCGGCAAAGCCAACAACAGTAGTAACAGTATCAAAAAGAGTTAGGTAAGTAGCATTGTATTTTTTTTGCTCCGGTTCGGCGTTGCAGCCGGGAAGCAGCAGACATGCGGCAAGGATCAAAAGAATTAGTCGTTTCATTACTTCATGGCCTTGGCGATCAATGCCTGGAAGCCGCCGATGGCAATGGTAACGGTTGCGGACAGATCCACATCGGAGGGTTTGCCCTCAGTAACTGCAATACCGGCAACTTCGTCTGCGGTCTTACCGGTGACATAAGCGGCAAAGGAAGCAGCCTGCTCATTCCACTCGTACTTGGCGTTGCCCCAAGCCTTCATGCCATAGTTTTCACCCAGTTCGTTCTTGGTGGCGACAGCGGCGGTCAGATCGGTGGAGATGGTACCCTTATTGTCGAAGCTGACTTTAGCTTGTACGGAATCAATGGCGCAGCTGGTGATCTTACCGTCTTTCTGGGTCAGAGCAACAGCGTCGCAATCCAACTGTGCAGTACCGGCTTTGTCAGCGGTGGCGGAAGCACTGCTGCCGATGCTGTTGATCACGGCCAGCTTCAGCTCGTCGCCTGCCTGGGCACCCAGGTGCTTTGCGTTAGCAACAGCCTTTTCAATTGCAGCTACATAGCCGCCCAGGTAGATGGTAGCAGTGGAAGCCAGGTCTGCATCTGCAGCCTTGCCGGCTTCGTTGACAGCGCCCTTCTTCAGTTCGGCAACGGTCTTGCCCTTGGCGTAGTTTGCCAGTGCGGCAGCCTGCTGGTACCACTCGTACTTGGCATTGCCGTAGGCTTTCATGCCGTAGTTATCGCCTAGTTCATTCTTGGTCAGAATCTCGGTGGACAGATCAGAAGTGATAACACCCTTGTTGTCAAACTGGACCTGGGCACCGACACTGTCGATGATGCAATCCTGAATGACACCGTTATCGTCTACGGTGACAGCAACGATGGTCACATCATAGTCGGCAACCTTGGCGTTTTCGCTTTTGCCAACACCGGCAACAATGGCCAGACCGGTCTTCAAAGAACCCTCAGTGGGGGTGAAGCCAGTGTGGGCACCGGTGGGACAGGTGCAATCACTGTAATAGATCACGGGGGTGCCTGCGCAGCCTGCAAAGAGGGCAACGGTCAGGGTCAGAATTAAAAAGATCGAGATCGCTTTTTTCACGGTAGATACCTCCATGTAAGTTTATTTTTTTCGCGCTCACGGTTTGGAATTATATCATATTTCACTCGTAATGGCAACAAAAACATTCTGTTTTTCGTTACAAATAGTATTCCGGGGATGTTTGTTACATCCCCGGAATGCGGCTCAAATCAGTAATGTTATGAATTCCTTCTGCAAAAAGGCAAGGTCCTTCGGTTCGTAATAGTAGTGAGTGGAATTTTCCAAACAGGTGACCTGCAGGGAACTGTTGGCACCGAGATAGGAAATGGAAGCGGTGCTGACCAGCTCGTCTTTTTTGGATTGATAGGCAATACCGGGAACGGTAAGGCCGGGCAAAAGCTTTTGGGTCTTGCGGATCTTCACCAGAAGCTCCCAAAAACGGGGGATCCAGCCTAAGTACAAAAGAAGATTTTTGCTCTGCTCCACACCGCAGCAGTTCTGTGCAGCTACGGTGTACACATCCGTGTCCCTGACACGGCCTCGCCAGACCTTCCAGCAGGTGGCAAATACCCGGGGTTTCAGCCCCAGCCGAATGGGAACTGCCAACAGAAACAGGCCAGCAACAGGCTTTTTGACAGATACCCCAATGGCGAGAAGGGTACCTAGGGAATGGGCGGCGATGTAGAGCTTTTTGTGGGTGGCCAGCAGAGAATCTACAGTAGCTTCCACCTGTGTTTCCCACTTTTTCATAGAGGTCCGGGAGAATTCACGCACGCCTGCCCCATGGCCATCCAGCAGCAGATTGACTACAGATGCACTTTCCGGAACTAGGGGGAGAAAATCAGCAAAGTGATTGGGCGTTCCCAATATGCCATGGATAAACAGTATGGCCGTGTCTGCTCCCGGGACAAGCCGGGTATAGGTTTCGTGGGCCATAGGACACCTCCTTTTACGATTATTAGTGAAGTGCCTTGCGCAGGATGGGTACGATCAGCAGTGCGATACCGCCGCCGATCAAAGCCGTGAACAGTTGTGGCCAGCTAAAGGTGATTGGCAGCGCTTTCAGCATGGGCTCTTTCATGACTCCGGCGGAGAGCAGATTGGGCGCCAGAATACCGCAGACCACCTTTGCTACCAATAAATATAAAAGGGCAAATTTGGCAGCGGCAGCAACCAGCCATGCGATCACCTGCTTCCAAAGCTGCTTGCTTGTTCTATGGGACAGCAGCCAAAGTATACAAACATACACAGTGTTTCCCGCCATGATGGCAGGGACAGTTACGATTACAGGGGCGATGCCCAGCAGGTAGGCCAGCACCGGCGACAGCAGCGCCACAGTGATGCCGCAGCCAAGACCGCCTACCAGAGCCGATACTGCCAGAACCGCATTGACACAGGAGCCAGTGACCAGCTGCCCAAAGCCTTTGGTCAGTGCCTGTAGTGTGACCAGCAGTGCCAGCATGATGGCAGTTTCTGTGATAAATCGAAGCTTCTTATTCATAAAGTTCCTCACTTTGTATTGATACTATAATGATATCACAAAAGTGGACCAAAGGCAACGGTAGTTGTTCTTGACATTGGCCGCCCGGCGTGGTAAATTTGTTTGGAATTTGCGTATTTTGGAGGAAAAACCGTGAAAAAAGGAAAACCTATCGCGCTGCTGCCCATCGGCGTGTTTCTTGTGATCTATTTGGGACTTGGATTGCTGTTTGAATACGGTATGCATATTCCCATGGGCTTTTACAACATTCCCATTGTGATCGCTTTTCTGATCGCCATTCTTGCGGCCTGCCTGCAGAACCGGGCGCTACCCTTTGAGAAGAAGCTGGAGGTCATGGGACAAGGCGTTGGGGATAAGAATATCATTACTATGCTGCTGATCTTCATGGTGGCAGGTGCTTTTGTGGGTGTGGTTGGCCGCAGCTCTGCCCAAAGCGTTGCTTACTTTATGCTGGATCTGATCCCTGCCCGCTATGCGGTGGCGGTGATCTTTCTTGTAGCTTGCTTCGTGTCCACTGCCATGGGTACTTCCGTAGGTACCATTACACTGCTGACACCCATCGCCGTGGAGGTGGCACAGACCGCAGGTTTCTCTTCTGCACTGTGCATTGGTTCCGTGGTAGGTGGTGCCATGTTCGGTGATAATCTGTCCTTTATTTCTGATACCACCATCGCAGCCTGCAACGGACAGGGATGCGCTATGAAGGATAAATTCCGGGGCAACTTCTGGATTGCTCTACCTGCCGCTGTTGTTACATTGGTGCTGATCCTGTTGTGTACGCGGATGGAAAATGATGCCGTGTCCTTTGCCAAAGACTATAATCTGCTGCAGATCCTGCCCTATCTGGTGGTTATGGTCGGTGGTATCGTGGGCATCAATGTATTTGTGGTGCTGATCGCGGGCATTGTTTCCGGTAGCGTGATCATGCTCGCTACCGGCCAGATGGCAGCAACTGAGCTGCTTGCCAGCATGGGAACCGGCGCTTCCGGCATGTTTGAGACCAGTATGGTGGCAATTCTGGTAGCGGCCCTGTGCCAGCTTATCAAGGTTTACGGCGGCTTTGACGCGCTGCTTTACGGAATCCGGAAAGTATTTAAGGGAAGAAGAGGCGGTCAGTTGGGCATGGGCCTGCTGGTAGGTGCCATGGATATTGCAACCGCCAACAATACCGTAGCGATTGTCATTGCCAATCCCATCGCCAAGGAAATGAGCCAGGAATACGGTATCAGCGGTAAGCGGGCCGCATGCCTGCTGGACACCTTCTCGTGCATCTTCCAGGGCGTGATCCCCTACGGCGCTCAGATGCTGGTAGCCATCTCCGCAGCGGCGGGTATGGGCTGTGCAATCTCTGCCTTTGAGATCATGCAGTATTTGTTCTACCCCTATTTGCTGCTGGTGGCATCGCTGGTTGCCATTTTTGCGGTGAAGGAGAAATGATAAACACGACCCTGACAGCAATTTGCTGTCAGGGTTTGCTTATATAAACCTATCTTGTGCGTGCAAATATGCCTGCAGTAAGTCCTCGACTTCAGTTTCATCCGGCGTGGTGTTTGTCAGCCAAGCAAAATACCGGGTGATTGCTTCAATGAAAGATGTTAAGATATCCTCAATCGTCCGGTGTTCCGTTCTCACCGGTAATTCGATCACAGGAATATCGTCCGGGTTATCAAACTTAGGATACGATGCAAAATCCACCCAGTAAAATCTGTATCCAATCCGTTTTCCTTTTCGGTCAATCAAATAATGGTTGTACTTAAAATCCACCCACAGGGTTATCGGTAAGTGAAAATTGTCTTCCACCCAGTAAACAAAATGCATCAAAGCGTCTTTGGTTTTCTCCGGGATTTTGCTGTCAAAGCCGATATCGAAACCGCCGACAATATCATCAGATGTCTGAATTTGGACTTCTTTGGCCTTGTTCCATAAATGGTTTTCTCTCATGATGCTCACCTCGGTGATATTATAGCAGGTGCAGAGGGGCGTTGCAAGGGCAAGAGGAGGGACTCAAGACACATTTAGACAGGCGAATTTCGTTTCACTATAATGCAACAAAGAATCCGAACAGTATTGCTGTTCGGATTCCCTGTTGTGTATACAGTTGTTTTTATGCTGCATTCCACGCAACGTATAAAAATGGTCTATGGTTCGTTTCCTTTAGAAACCGCTACTTGACCAACACCCGGGAACTCAATAAATACAACATCCTCTACAGAAACCGGACGGTCAAAATGGCAAAGGGTCTCGTCATATTCATCTCTACGAGTTGCCATCTTTACTTCGGCAAGAACTTTGGTACCATCTTTTAATACAAGATAGATTGGCTGATCAAAATACACACCCTGATAAAAAGTAATGAATGAAGTAATGAATGGCCGCTCATATCGAATCGTGGCAGTTAAGCTGCGTAGCTCAAAGGAAAGCACCTTTGCTCTGTATGGGATAGTCCAGTTTCTGATATACAAATTCCAAAGACATTTGACCGGCTTGCTTAACAGTTCTGCTGAATTTGTGACAAGCAGATCATCGTCAAAAATGACTTTAAACTCCCATATACCCTCGCATAATGTATAATCCTCGCCATTGCCGTTCAGTTCATCAATGCCGTTGAATGAGACGCCCCATTCGGAACCATCTGCTAAGGAAAAAGAGGATCCCTTTGACGGTTGAACAATCATGTCCAAGAGTAGCGTTATAGAATTATCGTTTGGATCTTCGTCTTCAAGGGGATACCCGGTATAGGAAGAAACGCTGTAACTTCCCGAAACTCCATCTAAGTATTCTATGATGTTAAGTGCATAGTTAATGCCATTCAAGGAAACACCCTCAGGTGCGTCAACCCGGCATTTGATAAGCGCTCTGTAACCGTCACAAAGTCCCGATTCCAGGGTGATTGTGTACCCTCCATATGTTGCACTTTGATTGATTTCCACAAGGCCAGCATCCAGGATTGCAAGCTGATTCTCAGTAAGTTCCAGTTCTGTTGCTTGCTTTGTATCATTCCCAAAGAACGAGGAAAACCACGCGCGTGTTGAAGTTGGCACAGTAGTAGCAAATGCAACAATTGAAGACATGGAAATTAACGCTGCAATAAGAAAGATAAGACCCGGTCTCTTCCTGGGACGTAAAAGCATTTCTGTCTCTGCTTCTTTTACAAGATTTTCACTCACATGATTCATTCCACAAAACAGATCTTTCCCATTCATATTGTAATTCCCTCCCTGTTCAGGTACTCAGCTAACTGATTCCGGGTTCTTTGGAGTCTCATTTTAACCTTGCTTTCGCTGATTCCATAACGCTTTGCAATTTCTGCAATACTATCACAGAACCAATACCTTCTCATAAAAATTACTCTGCTCTCCTGCGAAACACTTTCGAGGAATTGTGTAATTGTTCTACCAATTTCTCGGGCATCAGCTTCTGCATATCTTCTTCTATCCGGAATGCATTGTTCCATCTCATCAGTAAGCGACACAACATCTGCCTTTCTTTTTGCAGCATTATTCCAATCCAATTTACCTAGGGCGATAAATCTGCAGATCTTCGCCAAGTATGCGTAGAAGTGAATCGGCCGACTAGGAGGGATCGTTGTCCATGCTTTCATATATGTATCACTTACAGATTCTTCCGAGTCCTGTCGATCAAGCAAAATTCGATTCGCAAGAGCCCATAGCTTTGTCCCATAGACAGCGTCCGTATACTGAATTGCCTGTTCATCTCTGGCAAAATACAAATCTATGATTCTTTCATCTTCCACTTGGTATCACCTCCTGTAATTTATCCCTCACCCTATTAGTGGGATTTTATAATGACTTGGTCACAAGGAAAAAGTAATTGTTGCAAAGGTATCGAAAGAGGGGATGAGGGATTCGATGTGCATTTATGATTCCCTAACAGGAATCATAAATAGATGTAGTGACCAGTGTTTGCACTGGTCACAGCAACATGCCACCGGCATGTTGCATTCCTATAGGTTCGAATCCCTCATCTCTGCAATAAAAAATAACCAACCACGAATGTGGTTGGTGATTTTTTGGCAGAGGATGAGGGATTCGAACCCCCGCAAACGGAGTCAGAGTCCGGTGTGCTACCGTTACACAAATCCTCTATATGCTTGGCACGGATATTATTATACGCACCGCAAGGAAAAAGTCAAGAAGTTTTTTCCTGATTTTGCAGAAATTTTTCGTTTCCGCAGAGATAGAATACCCGTTGCCCGGGAAACTTATACAAAGAAATTTATTCTTCCCAAGGGAAGGGTTTGCCTTTTATAACGCAGTGGCGCAGATAACGGAAGGTTTCCTCCTGGCCTTTGTCCCGGAGCATGGTCAGAATGTAGCCAAGCTGCTGCCGGGTCTGTTCGTGCATCAGCTTTTTTTCGGCGCTCTTGTCAAAGTATATCAGCGCGGATGCATCAGTATAATTCTTGCCCTGATAGGTCTTACAGGCTGCGATCCGGTCCATGACCATTTCCACCAGATATTTTCTGGGCATGGGGACGGACTCATACACCCGTGTGACCCGGTTCATGTCTGTCCAGTATTCGTAGTGGTGGCGGTTGCGGCCCTTGTGATGCATCCATGCTTCGCTATAACCTTTTTCTTCACGCTCGGCGGCATTGGGACTGCGAGTGCCTTGATAGTACTTGGCACCGACTAAAAATTCAGTAGGGGAGTATTTGGAAAGATCGTGGGTCAATCCCTGCCAAATCAGTCCCACCCGAAAGCAGCCTTCCATGACCAGCAGCTTGTGATGGGTAATGGTTTTGAAATGATTCCAGAATTTCATAGCGCACCGCCCCCCCTTGTATACAGTATATATCAAAGCGGGGGAAAAAGCAAGTCGGCCTTTGGATCGATCCGCTGCCAGCGGCCGGTATTTTTCTGGAGAAAGTCATGGTAGATCTGCTTGTAGACATTCTGGCTGCCGTCTGAAAAATACACAGTGAAGGTGTAGCTGTCTGAGCGGAAGGAATCCGGCTCATATTGCATAGCTCCGGTAGGCTGCGTCATGCGTAAATATGTGAGGATCGCTTCCATCTGCCGGTCGTCTGTATAGGTGGTGGTGGAAGTATAGCCGTTTTGCACGATGCTTACTTCAATCTGGGTCACCACCCGGTTGGTTTCCGGGGCAGGTGCCGCACCGTGGCTGGGACTGAGAAAGGTTGCCAACAGGATCAGCAGATAATGGATCAATCGCATAAAACGGCCTCCTTTTTTGATAGCTTGTGCTGTACAAAAAAGATTATGGCCGGAAAAAACCAGAAAAAATACAAAAAAAGACCTGCACCGAAGTGCAGGTCTTGATTTTACAGTTCGCAGTTGCCCACGGTTCTGGGGAAGGGAATGGCGTCGCGGATGTTGCCGATACCGGTCAGATACATGACGCAGCGCTCGAAGCCAAGGCCGAAGCCGGCATGACGGCAGGAGCCGTACTTGCGCAGATCCATGTAGAAGCCGTAATCCTCGGGATTCATGCCCAGCTCTTCGATGCGGGCCTTCAGAACCTCATAGTTGTCCTCACGCTGAGAGCCGCCGGTGATCTCGCCGACACCGGGCACCAGACAGTCAACAGCGGCAACGGTCTTGCCGTCGGGATTCAGCTTCATGTAGAAGGCCTTGATATCCTTGGGATAGTCGGTAACGAAGACAGGCTTCTTGAAGATGACTTCGGTCAGATAACGCTCGTGCTCGGTCTGCAGATCGCAGCCCCAGCTTACGGGATACTCAAACTGATCGTTGTGCTTCTCCAACAGAGCAACAGCATCGGTATAGGTGATGCGGCCGAAGTCGTTGTTCAGAATGTTGTTCAGGCGATCCAGCAGACCCTTGTCAACAAACTGGTTGAAGAATGCCATTTCCTCGGGCGCATGCTCCAGCACATAGGAAATGATATACTTCAGCATATCTTCCTCCACCCGGAGCAGATCGTCCAGATCGGCGAAAGCCATCTCCGGCTCGATCATCCAGAACTCAGCGGCGTGGCGGGTAGTGTTGGAGTTTTCGGCACGGAAGGTGGGGCCGAAGGTGTAGATGTTGCGGAAAGCCATGGCGAAAGTCTCACCGTTGAGCTGGCCGGAAACGGTCAGATTGGTGGGTTTGCCGTAGAAATCCTGAGAGAAATCTACCTTGCCGTCCTCTGTCTTGGGGATGTTGTTCAGATCCAGTGTGGTGACCTGGAACATTTCGCCTGCGCCCTCACAGTCGGAACCGGTGATCAGGGGAGTGTGAACATACACGAAGTCCCGATCCTGGAAGAACTTGTGGATGGCCATAGCAGCCAGGCTGCGAACACGGAACACTGCCTGGAAGGTGTTGGTTCTGGGACGCAGGTGTGTGATGGTGCGCAGGAACTCCATGGTGTGACGCTTGGGCTGCAGGGGGAAGTCGCCGGTGGAAGGACCTTCCACGGTGACGGTGCTTGCCTGAATCTCAAAAGGCTGCTGGCCGTTGGGGGTCAGCTCTACCACGCCCTTGACGATCAGCGCAGCGCCGATATTGATCTTGGAGATCTCTTGGAAATTCTCCAGAGTATCGTTATAGACGACCTGAACGGGGGTAAAATAAGTACCGTCGTTCAGAACGATAAAACCGAACTGCTTGCTGGGACGGCGGTTACGGACCCAACCACCGATTTCCACTTCTTTACCGGCATAAGCAGCGGTGTTCTTAAAAAGCTCACGAACAGAAATCAGTTCCATGATACATTACCTCTCTTAGTTTTCGATAATATGAAAAGTATACGCCAATCTGGCGGAATTTACAAGAGGAAATATTCTGTTTTAGGCACTTTTTCCAAAAAAGTTCAAAAGAGTCGTTGCCTTTGGAATGCTGGGGTGGTATAATCAGCCTCACAACAGTAAAAAACAAGAAAAACTTAAGATTTCCCCCGGCGGTTATTTATAATTTCTTCATAAATGGCCGATACAGTAGGGATTACACCTATACAGCAAAGGAGCATAAAAGCAAAATGGGTATTTTGCGCGGTGGCCGCTATATGAAACAAAGGAATAAGGAAAGGGTTTTCCGGATGCCATGGTTTCTGATCCCTCTGGCATTTGCGTTGATAGAAGTATTTGCCTTTCTGTTTTTACTGGACGAAGCCGTCGATTGGTGGCCGTTGGCCTTTGGCGCTCTATGGGCGGGACTTCTGACGGGCATGGTGTTCCTGCTGCCAAGAAAGCCGGGCAGGATCTTTTTCGGTATCGCCTATTTTGCGTTTCTTGCATACACAGCGGCACAGACAGGGTATTTTATCCTCTTTGAGCAAATGCTGTGGGTATCCGAATTCCGCTATGCTTCTGAAGGCTCGGAATTTTTCTCAGTACTGCTGCAGTATCCTGTTGGCTGGTGGCTGTTTTTGATCGGTCTGATCCTATTGGGTGCGCTGCTTCTTTGGAAGTACCCGCGCTATCATTGGAGCTGGAAAAAATGTGTGGCTGCCGGCGCGGTGACATGCGCCTGCATCACAGGTGCGGCGCTGCTGCCCAATGCGGTATTTCAGCATGACCGTCAGATCCAGTATGCCGTATCCGATTATGGCCGCGCCCAATCTGCAGAGGCTGCTTATGATAATATGTTCAACACCTACCGTTTGTATCAGGTATGCGGTATTTATCAAACAGCAGCAAAAGATGTTTATAAGGACTATATTTATCCTAACATGCCTGCCTATGCAGCCTACCGGGCAGAGGCACAAAAGGAGATAGACGCATTTTTTACCACCCGCAACGGACGGAAGCCCAATGACATGACAGGAACCTTTGCAGGTAAGAATGTGATTCTGGTGCTGATGGAATCTATGGATGATTTCGCGCTGGGTGAGCATACGCCCACCATCAACAGGCTCATGGAGGAGGGTATTAACTTCACCGACTTCTATACTCCCGGCTACGGTGGAGTCAGAACTTTTAATTCGGAGTTCTGTGGTAATACCGGTTCTTTTCTGACTACCAGCGGTGGTTATGCCTTTGACTATATCACCAATGATTACCGGCAATCTCTGGCAAATGTTCTGCGCTCCAATGGCTACAGCGCCAAGGTCTACCACTACAACACCCCGGATTTCTACAGCCGCGGTGTATTTTCCCCGGCCATGGGTTATGAAGAATATGTTTCCTATGAAGACTTTGTGACAGAAGAAACGAAAAAGGATCTCTACAGCGATCAGTTCCTGTTTGACTATGAAGCGGTGGCGGATGATTTCTTCCGGGATGGCCCGAAGCTGAATTTTATCATCACTCGCAGCGCTCATCTGAGTTATAAGTACAATGAAGTGCTGAGCTATTATGCCTTGAAGCAGTATCCGGAATTTCGAGGAATGACCGGTGATGAGGAACTGGATTGCCTGTATGTGAAGGCGAAACTGGTGGACGATATGTTTGCCAGACTTCTGGAGGAGCTGGAGACAAGAGGTGAACTGGAAAACACGGTGATCGTGGCTTATACGGACCACTACGCCTACGGTTTTAAAAACGAAGAGCTGATGCTGGAAAAATCCGGCGTGGAAGATAACCTGCTGTTGGAAAAGACCCCTTGCTTCATTTGGAGTGCTGACGGCCCGGACATGGAAGTGGAAAAGACACTCAATACGTCTGATCTGCTGCCCACAGTGCTGAATCTGCTGGGCGTGGAATCTCCCTACCAATATATCGGTCAGGATGCATTTGACCAGCGGTATACAGGTTTTGCGCTGTTCCCGGACGGAAGCTGGGTTTGCAATGGTGTGGCTTATTCCTCTGCATCGGAGGAAGTGTATGTTTTGAAGGAAGGCACAGCAGTGAATCAAGAATGGATCGAATCCATGGCGGCGTATGTTAATGATTTTGTGCGGATCAATAATCTGATTCTGGAAACGGACTATTATAAGGGTAAGTGATATTACGGGGTGCAGAAAGCTGCACCCCGTTTTTACCAAGATTCTGTTTTACATTTTTCCTATTTTATGGTATGATACCCTCCGGTAATTTGAAAGGAGCGCATTATGAGAACCATTGCTGAAATTCTGGCTGAAGAGTTGGGCCGGAAACTGGAATATATTGAAAATGTCATTACCTTGATGGATGAGGGAAACACCATTCCCTTTATTGCCCGCTACCGCAAAGAAATGCACGGTGCCATGGACGATACGGCTCTGCGTACTTTGGAGACCCGCTTAACTTACTTGCGGAATCTGCAGACCCGCCGGGATGAGGTGAAGTCTGCCATTGAAGCACAGGGCAAGCTGACGGAGGAACTGTCTGCTGCCATCGATGCTGCCGCTACACAGGCAGAGGTGGAGGACCTCTACCGCCCCTATAAGCAGAAGCGCCGCACCCGTGGCAGCGTGGCAAGAGAAAAGGGTCTGGAGCCTTTGGCACAAGCAATCTTTGCGCAGGATGGCAGCGATCCTGCGGTATTGGCGGAAAGTTATGTAAACCCAGAGATGGGTGTAGAAACGGTGGAAGATGCCCTAACCGGTGCCTCCGACATTATTGCGGAAGATCTTTCCGATGATCCTGCTATCCGTAAGAGCCTTCGGGAGCTGATGAACCGCCGCGCGGTGCTGACCTCCAAGGCTGTTGATCTGGAAAACGATAGCGTCTATCGGCTGTATTATGATTTCTCTTCCCCCATTTCCCGTCTGCAGGGCCACCAGATTCTGGCGCTGAATCGGGGCGAAAAGGAAGAGTTTTTAAAGATCACCATCAGCCTGCCTGGCAACGAGGGCGCTGCACTGGTGTGCCGTCATGCCTTGAAACCCGGTATGCATGTTTCTGCCTTTGTCCGGGCGGCTGCAGAGGATGCCTATGACCGGCTGATCCTGCCTTCTGTCCAGCGGGAAGCCAGAAACGATCTGACCGATATGGCCAGCCAAGGTGCGATCCACAACTTTGCATTGAACTTGAAGCCGTTGCTGATGCAGCCCCCTGTCAAAGGCTTTGTGACCATGGGCCTCGACCCCGGTTACCGCAACGGCTGTAAGGTAGCCATTGTAGACGGTACCGGCAAGGTGTTGGATACCAACGTAGTTTATCCTACTTTTAGCCAGCGCAAGAAAGAGGAAGCCATTGAGATCCTTGGCCGTATGATGCGCCGTCACGGTGTGAAGCATATCGCCAGCGGCAACGGTACTGCTTCCCGGGAAACGGAAGCTATGACCGTGGAATTGCTGAAAAACTTCCCGGAAGCCGGCTATGCCATCGTCAACGAGGCCGGCGCTTCCGTGTATTCTGCTTCCCCACTGGCAGCGGAGGAATTCCCGGAATTTGATGTAAATCTGCGTTCTGCGGTATCCATTGCCCGCCGTTTGCAGGATCCTCTGGCAGAACTGGTAAAAATCGACCCCAAGGCCATCGGCGTGGGCCAGTATCAGCATGATTGCCCCCAGAAAGAATTGGATGCGGCTTTGGGTGGTGTGGTGGAAGATTGCGTCAATGCTGTAGGTGTGGATCTGAATACCGCATCTCAGAGCCTTCTGAAACAAGTATCCGGCTTGACCGCTGCCACCGCAAAGAATATTGTAGCCTACCGGGAAGAAAATGGTGCGTTTACCTCCCGGGCACAGGTAAAGAAGGTTCCCAAGCTGGGCCCCAAGGCATTCCAGCAGTGCGCAGGCTTCCTGCGGGTTCCCGAAAGCAAGGAAATTCTGGACAATACCGGTGTGCATCCCGAATCCTATGAAGCGGCCTATCAGCTTTTAAAGCTCTGCGGTTATGACAAGAAGGATATTCCCGGGAAGCTTGCCGATCTGCCTCAGCGGATCGAGGAATTGGGAATTTCCAGTCTGGCACAGCAGTGCGGTGTGGGTGAGCCGACCTTGCAGGATATTGCAAAGGAACTGCTCAAGCCCGGTCGTGATCCCCGTGATGAACTGCCTGCACCTGTTCTGCGCAAGGATGTGCTGGAAATGAAGGACTTGAAGCCGGGCATGGTGCTGACCGGTACTGTCCGCAACGTTATCGATTTCGGTGTGTTTGTGGATATCGGTGTCCATCAGGACGGTCTGGTGCATATTTCGCAGGTAGCAAACCGCCGTCTGCGCCACCCCAGTGAAGCGGTGAAGGTGGGCGATATTGTGAAGGTAGCAGTGCTGGAAGTGGACGAAAAACGCCACCGTATCGGTTTGACCATGAAGAACATTCCTAAAGAAGACTAAAACACAGGGGTGTACGACTGTACACCCCTGTGTTTTACGTGTAAGATAAACGATCATTTATGGTGCATCCTTTGCCATAGCTACCCGGCGTAGGACCTGCCCGAAGATCTGCCAGAAAGTGAGTCTGGGTACAGCTTCCTGCGCGACCATGGGTACTTGCGCCAATACTTGTTCACCCGCCTTGATCGTCATTGTTCCAAGCCGCTGCCCTTGGCTTACGGGTGCGGTGATGCTCTCGTCCATGGTCAGCTCTGTGGAGATCATGCTTTTTTGTGACTTGTCGATCAACAGCGCCGTTTCTTCACCGGGGATAGCAGTAACAGTTTCGGCTGTGCCAAGCTTTACCGGAACGGGAGCAGCACTGTCTAACTGTGGAGTTACAAGGGCAAAATTCGCAAAACCGTAGTCCAGCATACTCTTGCAGGCGGCAAAACGGTCCTGTGAGGTTTCACAACCCATGACCACGGCGATCAGCTCCATGCCATCTCTTTCCGCTGAGGCGGAGAGACAATAACCTGCGCCGGAGGTGAAGCCGGTTTTTAAGCCTGTGGCACCATTGTAGAAGCGGATGAGCTTGTTGGTGTTGGAAAGGCCAAAGGCCCCGTCCCGGACGGTATCCATCCAGATGGTGGTAAACTGCTTGATGCTGGGATGGTACTTTATAAGCTGACGGCTCATAAGGGCAATATCGTGGGCGGAGGTGAGATGGTCTTTGGCATCGCTACTATCGTCAAGACCTGTACAGTTGACGAAATGGGTGTCATGCATAGCCAATTCCTTGGCCTTACTGTTCATTAACTCTACAAAGGCTGATTCTGAGCCGGCCAGATGCTCCGCCATGTCACAAGCACAATCATTGGCAGGGGAAACAGCGATGGATTTGACCATGTCGGAAACGGTCATGGCTTCGCCGACCTTCAGATAGACTTGACTTCCTCCTTTGGCAGCGGCAGCTTCCGATGCGGTAACGGTGTCATCCCAATGGATTTTGCCGGAGTCAATGGCTTCCATGATCAGCAGCATAGTCATGACCTTGGTAACCGAAGCAGGTGCCAAAGCTTCGTGGGCATTATGCTCATAGAGGATCGTGCCGGTGGCAACATCCATGAGCAGGGCACTCTTTCCTGCCACATTCAGATCCACCGCTTGTGCCCGAACAGGAAACACACCCATAAGCAGGGCAGCTATTACCATCAACCATACCGCTTTCTTCATACCGATCCCTCCATGCGTTAGTGGTACAGCCTATGCTGCCAACCGTGAGTGTATGAAAGAAAATGGACCTGCCCTGGATAGCCGTTGACTATCCAGGGCAGGTTTTATTCAATGATTTGAATTGCGTAGGTGCCGGTGATTTGGGCGGGATAGGTTTCCTGAATCATGCCATCATATTGGATCTGCAGAATGTCGCCTACCCGGATTTCCGGTGTTTGCGCCAGCTTTCCAAAGGAAACATAGATCTTATCGCTGCAGAGCCGCTCCTGCTCTCCTTCCAGAGGTTCCACCAGGACACACCCTTCATCCACTTCCAGCACCTTTGCACGGAAGACGGAGGCCTCCACGATGACTTCCGCTGCCGAGTCTTCGGTTTTGTCCAGCATACCATCAAACCGGTCTGACATGTTGGCTTCCGGAGCAAACCCTGTGTTCATGCTTTCTGCTTTTGTACCATTGAAAGTATTCCATGTGAAAGGCAGGCTCAGCAACAGACACAGGCAGGCAGCGACAGCCACCCAATTGGCGGCAGGATACCGCTTTTTCTGCCGCAGCCTTGCCACAGGATCAATTAGTTCCTCGGAGATATCACCGATGGCATCATGGATCTGATGTTCATTCACAGATATCCTTCCTCCTTCAAATACTCGCTTAACGCAATACGGGCGCGGTGCAGAATTACCTTGGCGTTGCTTTCGCTCAAGCCGCAATAGCGGGCCACTTCTTTTACACTGTCCATGTAGAAATATCTGCCGATAAACACATTTCTGGTTTTCTCTGGCAGAGTAAGCAGAAAGGCCTCAATGGTCTTTACCAATTCCCGGCCGGTGACCGATTCTTCCGGGTCATGACCGCCCGGCAGACACTGATTCAGCTCTTCCAGCGATAATTCATATTCGCCGCCTCCGCGCTTGGCACTTTGCTTTTTGCGCAGCATATCAATGGAAATACGCCGGGTCAGCTTGCTCAGAAAGGCGCACAAAGACTGAGGCCTGTGGGGCGGCATGGCGTTCCAGGCAGCCATGTATGTATCGTTGACACTTTCCGCACAGTCCTCAAGGTCACATAAAATGTGATAGGCCACCTTGGCCAGATAGCGCCCGTACTTTTTTTGAGTGTGTTCAATGGCCAGTTGGTCTCTTTGCCAGTACAGGTCCACGATCTGTTGATCTTCCATAGCGGGACTCCTTTCCGCTTCTGAATAGTATGTCGCAAAGCAGGCGCGTTGGTTACATCCATTATAACAAAAACCGAGGAAAGTGCAAAGACTTTCCTCGGTTTTTATTCTTTCAGATCTCCCGTAGCGGGGTTGTTGAGACGATGGCCCTCACTGTCAAACCGGGAACCATGGCAGGGGCAGTCCCAGCTTCGTTCATGGGGATTCCATTGCAGCGCGCAGCCCAGATGGGGGCAGCGCTTTTGGGATAACCGCAGCAGATTGCCCGTTGCTTCAAACCCGTTGACCAAAAGCTGTGGTCGGAGAATGCTCCGGTTGGGAGAAACCACATCGGCATAGGGATTCTCTTTCCCTTGGAGCAGATCACGCAGCAGCATGGCACCGGCCATGGCATTGGTCATGCCCCATTTGTTAAATCCGGTTGTAACGTATAAGCCCTTTGTGCCGCTGCTGTATCTGCCGACATAGGGAAACCCGTCCAGACTCATGCAATCCTGGGTGGCCCATTGATACCGGGCGGTGGCGCCGGGGTAGTGGAGCTGTGCGAAATTTTTCAGCTCTGCCCAGTTGCCTCCGGTTTTTCCTGTCCGGTGTCCACCTCCACCCAAAAGCAGCAGGTCATCGAAGCTACGGAAAGACAGGCTATTCTTTTGACTTCCGATATACATACCATCCAGCTTTTGGGCCTGCTCCAGAGCCAGTACATAAGAGCGCTGCTGATACAGTTTTAAAAAGTAAGCACCATGTTTATTCAAAAAGGGGAAGTGGGTTGCCACAATGATCCGATCGGCCTTAATGCGTCCGCCGTTGGTAACAGCGGTGCAGCCACGCAGTTCTCTGACTACAGTGTGTTCCCGAATATTCAGATCTTTAGCAATGTGCCCCAAAAAACGCAGCGGATGGAACTGGGCTTGCCCACGAAAGCCTACCGCACCTGCGCATTCGATGGGCAGCGGGATCTCCCGGACCAGCTGGGCACTATAAGAGAGCCTTTGAAGGGCATCCATCTCCTGCTGTAATTCTTTTTCATCTGTACTATACACAAAGGAATTCTGTTCCTCAAAACCGCAATCGATGTTTTGGCACAGTTTCCGGTATTGTTCTACCGCTTCCTGATTTACCTGTAGGTAACAGGCTGTGCGTTCCTGCCCAAAACGGTGCAGAAGCTTATCGAATACCATTCCATGCTGGGCAGTAATTTTGGCAGTGGTATTTTCTGTGATGCCGCTGCAGATCTCCTGTTCTTCCACCAAAATATACTCCATCCCGGCCTGTGAGAGCATATGGGCGCAGAGGATTCCGGCAATACCGCCGCCGATGATCAATACATCCGTTCTGGCGCTGCCCTGCTGGGAAGGGAACGACGGCATGGATGCGGTTTCTTTCCAAAGGGAATTTGTCATACTTTCACCCCATGGTAGTATGCACAGGTATTCAAAAAATATCAATGCCGCCTCTTGGCGGCATTGGTATCAGTTATTTTTTTCTTTTGTATATCCGACGCAGGAAGATCGCTACCAACAGAACAATAGGGAAGACCACAGCTGCCAGAATTCCGGATTTTAAATTGCCATCCGATGCATCGGATACCATACCGACTAGCGTGGGTCCGGCAGAGCAACCCAAATCTCCGGCCAGAGCAAATAAGGCAAACATGGCTGTACCACCCTTGATTTCAGCAGCACCGATGCTGAAAGTGCCGGGCCACATGACACCCACTGACAGGCCGCACAGAGCACAGCCAACAAAGGAAAGCACCGGATTTGGAGAAAGGGATGCCAGCAGATAGCTGATCACACACAGCACACCGCAGATCGTCAGAACCTTATTCAAAGAGATCTTATCACTGAATTTGGCATACAGAGCCCGGGAAATACCCATCAGTGTAGCGAAGGTCAGCGGACCTGCCAGATCACCAATGGTCTTAGGAATGTTAAGCGCCTTTTCTGCAAAAGCAGATGCCCACTGGCTGATACCCTGTTCGCTGGCACCTGCGCAGAGCATCATCAAAAAGATCAGCCAGAACAGACCGTTTTTGAACAGTTGGCGGATTGGTATGCCGGTGTGACCTTCGGCTTCCGGAGTCAGAATCGGCACAAAAGCGAATACGACACCGTTGACAATGGGAAGCACTGCCCACAACAGGCTTAAGATTCGCCAGTTTTCAATACCTACCACTGCGAAAAATAGTGTTGACAGCAACACCACTGCCACATGTCCCCAACAGTAGAAGGAGTGGAGCAGGCTCATGTAACCTTCTTTGTTGGTAGTTGGACAGGACTCCACAATAGGACTGACAAGCACCTCCAGAATGCCACCACCCACAGCATAAACGGTAACGCATACCACTAACCCCCAAAAGGGATCGGGCATAACAGCAGGAAGGAAAGCCATACCGATCAAGCCGAGAGCGGCTGCACTGTGGGCAATCAACATAGATGCCCGATAGCCGATCTTATCGATGAATTTGGCACCGGCCAGATCCACACTGAGCTGCACGCAGAAATTAATGGTGATCAGTGCCGAGATGCTGCTCCATGAAATGTGGTAGGTGCTTTGGAATGTCAGAAACAGAAGCGGTGCAAAATTATTGATAACTGCCAGAACGATGTAGCCGGCAAAGCAGGCATATATGGTTTTATTGTATTTCTTATCCATAATTATCCCTCAATATTTGATTCCTTCTAGTATAAGACTCCGGATCCCTTTTGTCCAGCAGATTTCTATGGTTTTCCAATTGCGAATGCGGTTATTCTATGATATTATGACATAAAGAGAAAGAAGGAGGCCCTATTATGGGAATTGTAGTGATTGGCGCGACCTTTGTGGATATCAAGGGATTTCCAGAGGATACCTATGTGCCCACCGGGCGGAACGTAGGCCGGGTGGAATATATTCATGGCGGTGTTGCCAGAAACGTGGTGGAAGATATTGCCAACGTGGAGCTGCGGCCCACCTTTTTAGGTATCGTGGACGACACACCAATGGGTACCGATGTGCTGCAGAAGCTGAATAACCACAAGGTCAATACCCAGTATGTGATGACTATTCCCGGTGGTATGGGTACATGGCTGGCGGTATTTGACAACAACGGTGATGTGGCGGGCTCCGTTTCCCAGCGGCCCAACATGCTGCCTATTGCAGATCTTTTGCAGGAAAAGGGCGACGAGATCTTCTCTCAGGCGGACTCGGTGGTTTTGGAAGTGGATCTGGACAAGGAGATCGTAAAACTGACTCTGGAATTGGCACAAAAGCACAATGTAAAAGTTTTCGGTCTGGTGTCTAACATGAGCATCGCTGTGAAACGCCGGGATTTCCTGCGTAGCTTCGATTGCTTCATCTGCAATCAACTGGAAGCCGGCCTTCTGTTTTTGGACGACTATACCGGGAACTCCCCGGAACAGATGCGGCAGATCTTATCGCAAAAGGTAGTGCAGGCACAGATTCCCTCTATGGTGGTTACTATGGGAGAACAGGGTGCGGTCTACGCAACGGCAGCAGGTGACAGTGGTGTGTGTCCTGCCCGGAAGGTGCAGGTAAAAGATACCACCGGTGCCGGCGACGCTTTCTGCGCAGGTGTTTCTATCGGCCTTACCTACGGTAAGACCATGCCAGAGGCTATTGAAATCGGTTCGATCCTTGCCGCATCGGTTATTACTTCCTCCGAAAACGTGTGTCCCCGGTTTCAGCCTGCTGAGCTGGGTATTGAAGTTTAAGTTGAATCAAGCTGTCACAAATAGTGACAGCTTGTCCCATTTTCTCCGTCAATTTATATCGATATTATTTTATTTTTTCCTTTATTCTAAGGTTTTTGCCCAATTTCATGTGGACAAATTTTAAAAATTGCGCTATTATATCGTGTGATAGATGCAGTGTTATTAATCTGCGGATTTTATATAAGAGGTGATTCAGTTATGGCGTTTTCCTTCTTTGGAGGAATCCACCCAAAAGAGAATAAGTTCTATGCCGAGAACGCCCCGGTGCAGACCTTCCCGGAAACAGATACCGTAGTGATCCCTATGCAGCAGCATATCGGCGCGCCCTGCCAGCCGCTGGTCAAAAAGGGAGATATGGTCACGATGGGTCAGAAGATCGGTGATAACACCGGTCTGTGTGTTCCTGTTCATGCCAGTGTGTCCGGCAAGGTCAAGGCGGTAGAACCTCGTCCCCACACCAGCGGTACGCTGATGATGAGTGTGGTCATTGAAAATGACCATCTGGACACGCCCTGCGAAACCATTCAGCCCCGCACCAAGGAGCAGGTCGATGCCCTCACTCCCGAAGAACTGATGGCGATCATCCGGGAAGCCGGTATCGTAGGTATGGGTGGTGCGACCTTCCCCACTCATGTGAAGCTTAGCTCCGGTCTGGGCAAGGTGGATACCATCATCGTCAATGTATCCGAGTGTGAGCCTTACATAGTTGCTGACGACATTCTTTGCCGCTACTATCCCATTCAGATGATCTCCGGTCTGAAGATCATTATGAAGATTTTGGGCCTGAACAGCGCACATATCGCAATTGAGGACAACAAGCCTTCCGCTGCCAAGGCGCTGAAGTGGGAGATCGATCCCAAGGATGGTATCGTGCTGGATATTTTGCCCGCTAAGTACCCCCAAGGCGCGGAAAAGCAGCTGATCTACGCCATTACCGGCCGGGAAATTCCTTCCGGCGGTCTGCCTGCCGCGGTAGGCTGTGCCGTGTTCAATGCTGCCACCTGCAAGGCCATCCACGATGCTGTCTATGACGGTATGCCGCTGATCAAGCGGCTGGTGACCGTGTCCGGTGACATTGCCATGAAGCCTATGAATCTGATGGTCCCCATCGGTGTTGGCTTCAACGACATGATCCGTGCGGTAGGTCATAGTGAGAATCCCTACAAGGTTCTCTCCGGCGGCCCCATGATGGGCGCTGCCCAGTATGACCTGGCTGTTCCTGTGATCAAGGGCACCAACGCGGTTACTATTCTGGGTAAGAAGAATAAGTATGTGGTGGAGCAGTCCCGCTGCATCCGCTGCGGCAAGTGCATCGAGGTCTGCCCCATGCATCTGATGCCTATTCTGATGTATAAGAGCCTTTATTCCGGTAATGTAGAGGAGATGAAGGCTCAGAACCTGATGGATTGCATCGAGTGTGGCTGCTGCGCCTATACCTGTCCTGCCTGTGTGCCGCTGGTACTGTCTTTCAAGGCCGCCAAGCACCATATCCGTACCGCACAGCAGGCTACGGCCAAGAAACCCTAAGGAGGTGGAAGTCTTATGGCTGTTATGAAATACTTCTATGAGCTGACGATTTCCAGCTCTCCCCATGTTCATTCCAAGGTCACTACACAGACCATTATGCGGGATGTTCTCATCGCATTGGCCCCGGCGCTCATTGGCAGCGTTTACTTCTTCGGCTTCCGGGCGCTGATGGTCACCCTGGTCAGTGTTGCCGCCTGCCTGTTCTTCGAATGGGGCTGGTGCAAGATGATGAAGATGCCTTGCAAGGTCTATGACCTGTCCTTTGCTGTTACCGGTGTGCTGATCGCCTTTGTTTGCCCGGTAACCATTCCTTACTGGTGCATCATCATTGGTGATTTCTTTGCGATTATTGTTGTTAAAATGCTGTTCGGCGGAATCGGCAAAAACTTTGTCAATCCCGCTTTGGCTGCCCGTGCTTTCCTGTTCGGCTGGCCGGTGCTGATGACCAACTGGGTCAAGGTTGGCTTTGAAAACGCTGCCGGCATTCTCTCCACGGTCGACGCTGTCACCGCAGCGACTCCCATGGCGGCTCTGCATCAGGGGCAGATGCCTGAAGAATCTCTGCTGGACCTGTTTCTGGGCAATGTAGGCGGCTGTATCGGTGAGACCTCCGTGGTTTTGCTGGTAATCGGTTTAATCTACCTGCTGGCCCGTAAGGTCATCACTCTGCGGATTCCCCTGGCCTATGTAGGCACTGTTGCTGTACTGAGCCTGCTGTTCCCCCAAGGCAATAATGCCTTCGCCTGGTGCGCCGCACAGCTTTGCGGCGGTGGTCTGATGCTGGGTGCTATCTTTATGGCTACCGACTATGTAACCAGCCCCGTTACCAAGCTTGGTCAAATCGTTTACGGCATCGGCTGCGGTGTTCTGACCATCGTGATCCGCTACTTCGGCGGCTATAACGAGGGCGTCAGCTATGCGATTCTCATTATGAATTGCTGTGTTGTTCTGCTGGACCGCATTGGCCGTCCCAAGAAGTTCGGCGCTCCCAAGAAGGAGGTGGCCAAGAGATGAAAAAGCAAAACACTGCTCTGTATATTCTGCGTCTGGCCGTCACTTTGTTGCTGATCACCTCCATCATGGCAGGTGCTTTGGCCATGGTCAATCAGATCACTGCCCCCCGTATCGCGCAGCTTCGTGCCGAAAAGGTTCAGAAAGCTGTCAGCGAAGTGCTGCCCGGTGGTGGTGAAGAGGTCTACTGCTTTGTAGATGGTACTGGCCTCGTCACCAATGTCTATGCTTCCGATCTGGGCTACGCTGTCCAGGTAGCGCCCATCGGCTTTGACAATGCCATCACCATGATGGTAGGTGTTGACCGGGAAGGTAATATTCTGGGCATCAGCATCATCTCCCATACAGAAACTGCCGGCCTGGGCGCTGTAGCCGCAGCCAAGAACGCTGCCGGCGAAGCATTCCGGGGTCAGTTCATAGGCCTTTCCGGCAATCTGTCCGTTACCAAGGACGGTGGCGATATTGATGCGATCACCGGCGCTACCATTACTTCCCGAGCTATCTGCGAAGGCATCAATGCCGCTGTGGCCTGTGCCAAACAAAACGGTTAAGGAGGTATCGTTATGGATTTTAAGAAACAACTTAACGAGGGCCTGCTGAGTAAGAACCCGGTTTTGGCACAGCTTTTGGGTCTTTGCTCTGTGCTGGCCATTACTACCAGCCTCTTTAACGGTCTGGGTATGGGCCTGAGTGTTACTATTATTTTAATTTGCTCCAATGTGCTGATCTCCGCACTGCGCAAGGTCATTCCCAGCCAGATCCGCATCGCGGCTTACATCGTTATCATCGCGTCGTTCGTTACCATCGTAGATCTGCTGCTGCAGGCCTTCCTGCCGGAACTTTCCGAAAGCTTGGGCGTGTTTATTCCCTTGATCGTGGTTAACTGCATTGTGCTGGGCCGTGCAGAGGCTTTTGCCTCCAAGAATGGCGTACTGGCCTCCGCGGTAGACGGCCTGTGCCAAGGTATCGGTTACACCATTGCGCTGGTACTCATGTGTGTCGTCCGTGAATTTCTGGGCAATGGCACCTTCGGCGGCGGTATTTTGAACGGCGGCGAAGGCATCCGCATTATCCCCGAGGGTTATCCCGCTATGATGATGGTCATGCCCGTGGGCGGTTTCCTGACACTGGGTTTCCTCATGGCCGGTTTCCAGTGGTTTACCAAGTATCTTCATAAGAAGCAGGCAGAAAAGGAGGCAACAAAGTAATGGAATATGTACAGGCTTTGATTGGCATCCTGGTGGCTGCCATCCTCTCTGAAAACTTTATTCTGGTGAAATTCTACGGTATCTGCCCCTTTATGGGGGTTTCCAAGAAGATCGATACCGCATTGAGCATGGGTATGGCTGTTACCTTTGTTATGGCGCTGGCTTCTGCCGCAACTTATGCGGTGTACCACTTCCTGTTGGTACCCTTCGGTTTGGAATTTATGCAGACGGTCTCCTTTATTCTGGTCATTGCCTCCATCGTGCAGGTGGTGGAGATGTTCTTGAAGAAGGCGATTCCCGCACTGTATAAGGCGCTGGGCATCTTCCTGCCTCTGATCACCACAAACTGCGCCGTGCTGGGTGTTGCCCTGCTGAATGTGCAGAAGGGTTACGATTTCCTCCAGAGCGTCCTGAACGGTGCCTGCGGCGGTATTGGTTTTACCATTGCCATCGTGCTGTTTGCATCCATCCGGGAGCGCGTGGACAAGGCAGAAAGTCCCGACAGCTTTAAGGGTTTCCCCCTTACACTGGTTGCAGCCGGTCTGATGGCCCTTGCATTTATGGGCTTCTCCGGCCTGAAGATCTTCTAAGGAGGGTGTGTAGATGGAAATTGTAATTGCTATCGCAATTTTAGGCGGCTTAGGTCTGATCTTCGGTTTGGTATTGGCCGCTGCTTCCAAGGTCTTTTATGTAGAGACGGATCCCCGTTTGGAGAAGCTGAATGAATGTCTGCCCGGTGCCAACTGTGGCGGCTGCGGCTATCCCGGTTGCGGCGGTTATGCGGAAGCTGTTTTAAAAGGTGAAGCGGCCATTGGTAAATGCGCATCCGGCGGTAATGAGTGTGCTCAGGCTATGGCTGCCATCATGGGTGTGAAGGTCGAAGCAATGACCCGTAAGGTCGCATTGGTCCGCTGCTCCGGTTTCCGCAGTGTCGATGCCAGCGGCAAGGAGCTGGGTGCCAAGCTGAAAGGCCAGTACGAAGGTTTCCACGATTGTGTGGCTGCTTCCAAGGTTGGCGGCAACGGCCCCTTGAGCTGCAAGTTCGGCTGTTTGGGCTACGGCAACTGCACTAAGGCATGTAAGTACGATGCCATCCATGTGGTCAACGGCGTTGCCCAGGTAGACAGTGAAAAGTGCGTAGGCTGCATGGCCTGCACCCAGGTCTGCCCCCGTCAGATCATTGTTCCCGTTGAGTATGACAAGCATGTGCGCATCGCCTGTGCTTCCCATGCCAAGGGTGCTGTTACCGTTCGTGGCTGTACCCAGGGCTGCATTGGCTGCTCCATCTGTGTTAAGGTCTGCCCCAAGGATGCTATCTCCATTGATAAGAACCTGGCAGTCATTGACTACAGCAAGTGCGATTCCTGCGGATTGTGCGCTACTGTGTGTCCCAAGAAGCTGATCGTGGACACAATGGAAGGCACGCCTGAGGAAATTGCAGCTGCTGCTAAGAAATAATGTTGTATAAAAAGCTTCCCCGTTGCCATGCAACGGGGAAGCTTTTTCTGATTGCTTTATTAGAATTTGGAAAAATCAATATCGCTCTTATCGAGCTGTTTATTTTCCTCAATGTTATCTTCATCAACAAATTTTTCCTGCTTGTATCCCAGAATAGCAGCGACGATCAAATCGGGGAAAGTGCTGATCGTATCGTTATATATCCGAATATTACTGTTCAGCAATTCGCGGCAGGCCGCGATGTCTTCATTCAAAACAAGGGCCTTATTCAGAATGGTCCCATACCCGCTGACTGCATTCAATGTGGGATATTTTTGTCCCAGATAGGAGAGCTGATTGAGCTGATCTTTTGCGGTCAGGCGTTCAATGCCATCGACTTCGTGGCTGTGACTCAGCTTGGCAATGTTCAGTGCATCATTTAGACAGGCGGTACGCTTTGAGATCTGGATACCGATATTGGCACCTTCTTCTTTGACTGCTCTGCGCAGCTTGTTAAACTGGTTTCGCTTTGTGATTACATAAATCAAAATCACAATGATGATTCCTATTACGATAAACTCCATAACAATTCTCTTTTCTTAATATTTTGTGTCAATAGCGGTTTCTGTTATATGCGTTGTCCTAACAGCACATCGACTTGCCTAAGCTCCTTATATACCTGATCACCCATTTCCTTGAATGCGGCACAATATGTGTCCACATTCTGGAAGTAACGCACGATTGGATTCTTTATAAAAATGGAAATGGGAGACGGCTGGGAAACACAATATTTTGTTTTCGCTGATAATTTTCCACCGGAAATGGAGAGCCATGAAAAATTAGAGATTACGGGGGATTTGATTAGGGTAAGCTGGGTATGGGGAGAAAACAATTTCATGCAATCCATCTCGTGTCCCTTCTTTGAAATGACTCCAAACTTTTGGTTAAATGCAAGGGAGGCAATTTTTTCGTTGAAATTCAGAATGCTTTTGTCTTGGTAATTGTATATGCTTGCATAATACTTTTTTTGTTCTTCCTCTTTGCCTAGCTGATAGATTTCTACACAGCATATGTCTTGATGCATCTTTGCACATACCGAGCCTGAATCCGTTACCCATATGGAATTGTGATCAAAGTACAACATGCCGTTTTGTATTCCATATTTGCTATATTTATATGCTTTGTAAAGTGACAGAAGTACGTTGCTCATTTCCTCTATCTCGTACAGTTTCTGCTTGTTTACTTTCCAAATCTGTTTTCCAACAAGTAGTATGATCAGATGGAGGGTACTGTACAGCAGTATTGCCGGCAGTATTTTTTGTGTACAGGAAAGGAGGACAAGCAACAGCAGTATACGCCCCAAAAAGGCGGGCAGACCTTTGAGCACACCGTCCAGGAAAGGATTCAAACCGCGCGCTGCAAAGGCACACAGATATTCTCCCAAACGAAATCTGGCAAGAAATTTCTTGTGCTGATCCGTCAAATGATCCGCTTCCTGCATGATTTCATCTTCCTTTAGATTCTCATACTGGCTTAGGTATTTGGAACAAAGGAAATCTTCCTCCAGATACACGCCACTGAAGGATAGTTTCTGTTCCGGATTGGTCGTGTACTTATATGTTCTGCCTTGCCACATGGCAAGTCCTCCTTTTTTCTGTTACGTTTAATGTATTGCTGAGGCAGGATTAACCCTTGAAGTTGTAGTGGCAGTCGTGGCAGTAGTACATCTTTCTTCTGCCGGAGAACCAACGCTTGCTCTTCCATACGTAACCCTTGCCTTGGGACTTCTTAATCAGTGCCACCCACCAGTCAATGCAGAACAGAACAGCCAGACCGATGCACCACTTGATGGGGATCAGGATCAGATAGAGCCAGCCGAACATCAGGAACCAGAAAAAGCCGTGCTTGCTCTGAACATTGGAAAGCTGGACGTTGTTGCTACCACACTTGGGACATCTTTGATTGTTTGCCATGATAAATAATCTCCTTTTTATTTCTCTTCTTTTTTGAGGGTTTCTTACCCTCTTGATTCTAAGGGGGGATTGGGATGTGCTTAGGTTTTATTTTTTTAAGAAATTCTTTTTTTATTTTTTTGTTTGATTGCAACAGGAATTAACAGTCCGATCGTGAGAGATAGAAAAATTGCCAGTGCTGCCATTCTTTTCATATTTGTTTCTCCTTTACGTATTTGTCAGGATCTTCATCCCTTATGCTGTTAGGGGGGTTAGATTTCCACTGAGGTTTTATTTTTTTAGAAGATTTCAATATTTTCTAGAATCTAATCGCTTGAAGGTGCATCTGCACTCTGTTGATCTCCCAATAGCAGTTGTTATGGGTAACCATGGAAAATCCCCCTTATCAGGTTTCTACTGATAAGGGGGATTGAAAGTAAATTTACTGATAGGCAGTGCAAATAGGACAATAATAACGTGTGTCTATGATTTCTCCGTTCTCGTCAACTACAGTTTGCTCTTCCCACTGGTGTTCCCATGTGTTTTTAACGGCAGTACAATTTGTACATTCTTCTTGCCTGCAGACTGTAACGGGATCGGCAAAAGTACGGATGTTCCATGTGTGCTCACAAGGATTTTCTCTTTCAGACACAAATCTGACAAGCTGACACTTTGTACAATCCTCGTACTCATAGATTACGCTCACATCGACTGCAGTCCTGCCGACCCACTCATGTTCGCAATGATACTCGGTTTTGCTGTAATTCTCAAATCGTCCACACTTTTTGCATGACCTGTCTTCATAAACATAAATTTCATCACGCCAAGTGTTGTATTTCCAATCGTGTTCGCATCCCGTAGCATCGGAAGGCGCTTCCGTTGGCGCTTCGGTTGGAGGTTCCGTACCTTCGATTGGAGGTTCTGTACCTTCGATTGGAGGTTCTGTACCTTCGGTTCCTTCTGTCTCTGGAGTGGATTCCTCAGAAGCATTCGGATTTTGCTGCGGATCGTAGGACTCCAATCTGCATTTTGTGCATTTCCACAATGTAGCTACAGATTCCCCGTTCTGGACCTCTCCTTTGACCTGCCATTCATGCTCACAGGTATTTAGATACCACACCGAATCCACCGCGTTGCACTTTCTGCAAACATATTCTTCGGTAATGGAGGTAGCGCCGACCATCTCCCATTGCAGTATCCAATCATGCTCACACTCGATTGGGTACTTGCTGCACATTTCGTATGTTCTGCACCAATAGCAATACCGGTCTTCGTACACATAATCTTCTTCTGTTCTTGTAATATATTTCCACTCATGCTGGCACTGGTTCTCCTCCACATGTCGGTCCATTGCACCACAGTTTGCGCATATATATGTCCTTTCGATGAAATCGATGCCGGTATGACTCGCGTACAGCTCCCACACATGTTCACAGTTCGCCGGTTCCGTAGCTTCTACGGCAACGGTACTCTCCGGGTAATATAACTGGGTCGTTTCTACAGGCGTCAGGGTTTCCTCGTACGGCAGGGTCATTTGAGTGGGTAGCACTTCCTGTGTTTCGGTATAGGCAGGTTTATTGGCATTCAGCTTGGAAATTGCTTCTTTGCCAACTGTGGCACCACCCAGCGCTACGGTTGCGGCTGTGATACCGGCGATCACTTTGGTAGCCAAGGAAGTGCCTGCGATTTTGATACCCGCACCAACAGCTACTTCCGCAGCGGCTACAGTTGCAGTGGCTGCGGCACCGGAAGCCGTTGCTGCTGTGGCGGCTGTCGCTGCGGCCACAGATGTTGCGGCAACAGCCGTAGCCGCAGTTTCTCCGGTAATCTCAAATGCCTGCGTTGCCGCTTTTTCAGAAACGGACAAGCCTTTGCTGATACGGTACTCTCTGAACATCCAAAGCAGCAGGGGAAGCACACCGGCACAATGGAGCTTGACACCGGTCTTTTTCTCATATTGCTCAACAGACTGCTTAATTGCCTTTCTGCCGTAGTTCAGGCGGCTCTTGACGGTACCCTCCGTGACGCCCTGAATCTGGGCGATTTCCTTGACGGATATTTCGTTGAAATACCGCAGCAGAATCGCAGACCTCTGCTCTTCGGATAGCGCATCGAGCATGGCAACAATTGTTTGCTTCAGATCTTCCTTGTCCATGGCCGCGTCGGGAATGAACTCTTCGTTTTCTTCCTCAATGGTATCAAAAACGGAATAGCCGTCCTCGTCCTCATCAACAAGAAGCTCCTTGCGTTTTCTGAAATACGCAGTACATTTGTGATAGGCAATCTGCTTGCTCCAGGTCACGAAAGCTGCCGGTTCCTGCAGTTTGTCGATGGTCTCCAAAATTTCCACAAAGGTATCCTGCGTAAGATCTTCTGCCAGATCTTTGTCGTTATTGACTGTTTTCAGAATGAAGTAGTAAATGTCGTTCTGGTATATTTCGTATAACTGTGCCGCTGCACTCTCATCGCCATTTTGCAGACCACGCACCAAGGCGACAAGGGTCTCTCTTTCTACCATGTCTTTCTCTCCGTTTTCAGTTCAGTTCTTCGTTGGCTGCAGGTAAAGACTGTTTTGGCCGTTCTTTTGAGAAAAAGTGATTCAGTATCTCACGAATACGGTCCGTAACCTCTTTTGCCATTCGATTTTTGCACTGATCCTCAAAAAGTAAATAGTACAGATTGAACCGCTTTTTCAATAGATTCACCCCCTTACATATATAAGGGGGATTCACAGGGCAGTTGGTTTTATGCTTATTGATTTATACTACATTTTTTTGCGGCACTTGTCAATTGGATACCGGGTTTGCTATTGCTAGTGCATTGATTTCCAGTACATTATGCTGGATATTACGCACAGAGGTAACGCAAAATGTTGATGTTACACAGGTTTCCGTTGTGATGCTCATGTCCGCAGTGATTACTATGGCAGTGCCTGCCAATTTCAGCGGGCGCTACTATATGGTCTTGACAATGGGTGATGGAAGGTGTATGATTGCTGTACTAGTACAGTTAATACACTTCATACGGAGGGAGTGCCTATGGTAAATTTGGATTACCGGGATGCGCGGCCAATCTATGCGCAGATCATCGATACCTACCGCAGCCAGATCGCAGCAGGGATCCTGCAAAACGGTGATAAACTGCCCAGTGTCCGGGATCTGGCCAGCCAGTTGGCCATCAATCCCAATACCATCCAACGGGCCTACCGGGAACTGGAAATGGCAGGATGGATCGCGACTGTACCCGGAAAAGGATGCTTTGTTTGTGGAGTTCCCGGCGAAGCTGCACAGGAGCAGCAGAATCTGCTGCAGCAGTTTGATAAGGTGACGGCGGCACTGTTGGCTTCCGGCACTACCGTGGAAACGCTGGTCAGGCGTTTACAGCAAGGAGGAAACGGCCATGCTTGAACTGAAAAATATCACCAAAACCTTCGGCAGCTTTAAGGCCTTGGACGATCTGTCCATGACTGTTCCCAAGGGCGCGGTCTACGGTCTGGTTGGTCCCAACGGTGCGGGCAAATCTACTGCTATCCGCCATGCGGTGGGTGTCTACCGGCCAGACAGCGGCAGTGTTACCTTTGACGGCCAGGCTGTCTATGAAAATCCTGAGATCAAAACCCGCATCGGCTCCATTCCGGATGATATTTTCTTCTTCCCCTCGGCAACCCTTGAGGATATGCACAGTTACTACAAGGGTATGTATCCCCAATTTGACGATGCGCTTTTTACACGGTTGTATGAGGTGTTTCAGCTTCCCAAGAAGAGCCAGATCCGCCGATTCTCCAAGGGTATGCAGAAGCAGGCCGCTTTCCATTTAAGCATCTGTACCCGGCCGGATATGCTGATCCTCGATGAGCCGGTGGACGGTCTGGATCCCGTGATGCGCCGGCAGGTATGGAGCTTGCTCCTTTCTGATGTGGCCCAGCGGGAGACCACGGTGCTGATATCCTCTCATAACCTTAGGGAATTGGAGGATATCTGCGACCATGTGGGCATCATGGACCACGGTAAAATGCTGCTGGAAAGAAGCCTTGCGGACATGCAGGGTGCTACCCACAAGCTGCAGATCGTGGGTGAAGCACCCAAGGAACTGGAGGTGCTCCACGAAAGCAACTCCGGCCGTTTGCAGACTTTGGTCGTCCGTGGCAGCGCGGACGAAATCGCCCAGCGGGTACAGGCCACAAACCCTGCCTATTTTGATGTGTTGCCCCTTTCTTTGGAAGAGATCTTTATTTATGAGCTGGGAGGTGTCGACTATGAAGTCAAGAACATCGTTCTTTAATGTCACTGTTTTTAAGAAAAACATCACCCGCTTTGCTCCTGTCTGGGCGCTGTACAGTGTCTTTCTGCTGATGTTTATGGTATTGATGGCCATCGACAACACCAGTTTTTACTTTGCGAGCAATATAGCAGACAGTATTGCTCCATTTGCCATTGGTAACTTTTTCTATGCCTTGGTGTGTGCGCAGCTGCTATTTGGTGACTTGTACAACAGCCGTATGTGCAACGCACTCCATGCGATGCCACTGCGGCGGGAGGATTGGTTCTTTACCAATGTGGTAACGGGACTGGTTTTCTCTCTGGTTCCCAATACTGTGTTTGCGGTGATCTGTCTTCCTTTAACTGGGGAGCTTTTGGTGGTTCCTTTCTTGTGGCTGGCGGCAGTGACATTGCAATATCTGTTCTTCCTTGGCACTGCGGTAATGGCTTCCTACTGCGTGGGCAACCGTTTCGCCATGGGTTTGGTGTACATCATTATCAACGGGTTTTCTCTGATTGCTTACTGGCTGGTGGAAACCCTCTATGCCCCGCTGATGTACGGTGTGATCATCCGTGAGGATTTCTTTCGGGTCCTTTCTCCGGTGGTCAATATGATCGCCGACAAGGAATATGTGGAAGTGGAAAAGCTAAGCGGCTATGCCTTCGCACGGTGGTACATTGGTGAAGGATGGGGATATTTAGGTATTTGCGCCGCCATAGGTGTGGGTTTGATGGCCGTGGCGCTGGCTGTCTACCGCAGGCGGAATTTGGAATGCGCCGGGGATTTTGTGACCATCAGCGCGCTGGCACCCATCTTTCTGGTACTGTATACCCTCTGCGGCGGTGCTTGCTGCAATGCGTTCTTTTCCATGTTTATTGGTGAGGACAGTTACTTTTTTCTGATCTTGGGCTTTGTGATCGGCTTCTTTACAGGAAAAATGCTGCTGGAGAGGACGGTGCGGGTATTTGGCAAAAGGACATTCCTTGGCTTTGGTATCTTTATGCTGGCGTTCAGCTTGAGCTTTTTGGCTGTCAAGGTAGATCTGCTGGGCATTGCCAGTTGGGTTCCGAAGAACGCACGGATCCAAAGTGCTTCTATTACCACAGGCGGCACTACCTACTACAACGGGCGCAGTGATTTTCTTATGCTGACCGACGAATCCCAAATTGAGGATGTGCTGATGCTTCACCGACACGGTATTGAAAACAGGTTGGAAGGCAGTGATGGTGAGCCGGATGTGCGGCTGTCCATTATCTACAATATGAAAGACGGATCTCAGCGGAAGCGGGAATACTACATCAACCATGAAACTGAGGCGGGAAAACTTCTAAAGACCTATATGAGTAGTCCGGAAGCGGTTCTGGGAGAATTCTACACCGAAGGATGGATGCCGGAGCGGATCGAAATACCGGAAGCGGATCTGGTAATGAAAGACCGCGATGAGATCCGAAGCATGCTCGATGCTATCATTGCAGATGCACGGGAAGGAAATCTGGCACAGGATTGGAATTATACAAATCATGCCGAGTATCAGTTCTGGATCGAATTGCGGTATCAAATGCCCAACAATCTGACAATGTACCGTTCCGTCAAGGCCAGTAACGATGCACAGCACATTGTACAGTGGCTGGAGCAGCATGAGATCTACGCAGAAAACTGGGAAAAATACTTGATGCCTACAATTGTAGAAAAATAATAATACCGCCGCAGGGAATTCTCTGCGGCGGTATTATTGTTGGATTATTACGCGTCCGCTTCTTCCAGAGCTTTCAGCTCCGGGTGACCGGATTCGTATTTTGCTCGGTCCCGCTTTGCCAGAATAAACAGCAGCACCGTCAGACCAAGGGTACCTGCACTGATGACGGCAACGACCCGAAATATGGGCGAGTAGGAGCCGATACGGTCATAGATGGAATTGACAATGGGCAGGGTTGTCATGGATGCAGCATAGGGCATTGCCATAAGAATGCCCATAATGGAACCCTGGGGATGATAACCGAACAGGGCGGAGGACAGTAGCGGGATCGAGACAGAGACAATGACCAGACCGATGGAGAAGATGATCGCCGCGACTACAGCAATGGAAAATCCGCTGATGCATGTCAGCAGGATCAGTCCCACGAACGTGCAGATCATGCACAAAACGGTGGTGCTCTTGATACCGATATGATCACTGAGCAAGCCGCAGACTAATTTGGAGCCTGCCAGACCCAACAGCAGAATGCTCTGTACAGAAGCAGCCTGGGATGCGGTCATGCCGCAGTCCTGGAAATGGGGAACAATCACCTGATAAGCGGCATAGACACAGGAGGATGCCAGGAAAACCACAACAACCGTCAAATAGAAGGTAGGTTTGCGCAGTACATCCTTCGGCTCATATCCGTACCAGTGATCTCGGGTTTCTTTTTTCGGCTTTTTGCCGTGGTGATTGCCACCACCATAGGGGAGCAGGCCCATATCTGCGGGTCGGTTCCGAACAATCAGGAAAAGCAAAACCGCTGTGACAGCGATCAGAATCGCGCTCAGATAGTAGCCTCCGCGCCAGCTGGATGCTTCAATGTGCTGAGCCAGAAGGATGCTGAAGAGACTACCACCAAATCCGGTGGCGGCGGTTACCAGACCCAGGATCAGGCCTTGGTGAGTATGGAACCAGGTGTTTACCATCCGGGAAGCCGAGGCAATACCGCAAAAACCGTCGAAAAGGCCCATAATGGCGCAGGCAAGAATCATGTTCATGACGGTCTGGGCGCTGCCCAGAAGTCCATAGGCACCTGCGATCACCAGCAACGCCATGGGGGCCAGCTTCCGGTAACCGAATTTTGTGAAGAAAATACCGGAAACCAGGGTGGAAAAGAAACTGAAAAGGTTCCGGGCACTATAGGCCAGAGAAGCGCTTCCCCGGGTGATGCCCAGTTCTTCCGTGATGGGAATGATATAAAGACTGGTAATATTGTTGTGAATGCCCAGATAAATGCCAAGCTCCAGCAATATAACAGCAGCGATGATCCAATGATAATTCTTCTTGATGGTCCTCATCTTTTTCTCTCCCGGGAGATACCTCCCTTAGCCAAAGAAATGGCACATAAAATCCATACAAAGGGCGCTGCCATGGGGCAGGCTGGAAAGCTGCAGGGTTTCCGTTCTTGTGTGGGCACCAGAGGCCACCACCAGACCCATGCAAACGGCAGGAATGCCAACAGAAAGCGGAATATTGCAATCGGTGGAACCGGACAGATATACAGGCTCCATATTAACTGCTCTGCGAATGGATTCAGCGGAAAGTGCGTTCAACGCGGTTTGTGCCTCCGGATCCACATCGCCGGTACAGGGCCGGTTACCCACCAGCTCCACTTCTATCGTAACGCCGGTGGCCCGATACGCATCGATCACCTTATGGAACATATCCTCCATCTTGCCAAGGCAATTGCGGTTATCGGAGCGGTATTCATAGAGCATTTCCGCTTCTTGGGCGATGGTGTTGACAGAGGTGCCGCCGGCAATGGTACCTACATTGTAGGTAGTCCGGCTGGTTCCTTCCTGAGGAACTTTTACACTGTAAAGGGTACTAATCATGGAAGACAGCACCGCAATGGCATTGCGGTTGCCAAATGCGGCGAAGGAATGGCCGCCCTCGGTTTTCACATTGACACGGTAACGGTGGGAACCAACGGCTTGGCTGGTAACCTTGTCCAGACGGAAGCCGTCAAAAGAGATAAGGGCATCCATCCGATCACCAAAAGCCTTTACAATGGCCCGGCAACCTTTCAAATTGCCCAACCCTTCTTCACAGGAATTGGCGATGAACAGAATGCCGGTCTTGGGGGCAATGTCGTGCCGCAGGAAGTAGCGGGCGCAGATCATCATAACTGCCAGGTTGGCCGTATCATCACCGACAGCGGGGCATTGGAAGGTATCTTCGGTCTCCACAAAGGGCATCGGCTCCATGTCGGGAAACACTGTATCGGTGTGGGCCATGAATACCACCATCCGGTTATCATCGGTCACATGGTGGGGGCAGATCACATTCAAGGCTTCATCAATGTAGACGTCCTTGCCGCCGTTTGCTTCGAACCATGCCTTGCAGAAGGCGGCCCGCTTTTCTTCATGGTGGGAGGGGGCGGGAATGGCGCACAGATCCCGGATCAGCTGCTTCAATTCCTCTTGGCAGGAAGCTAAATAAGCTTTCATATCTTCGGTTATCATCATAATATGTTCTCCTTACAGCTTTACAACACCAAAGCCATTTTCGTCGATCTCGATTTTGGTACCGTAGGGCTCGCTCATTTTTGCCAACCGTTCGATAATACCGTCGTCGTACTTGGGACGGGGCCAGCCGCCCATGGTGCGAACCTTGTCAAAATTCAGTTCAATGGGCATCAGGATCAGTTTGGTCAGCTTGCCGTCTTCTGCTTCCCAGTAGGGAACAACAGCTTCAAACATGACCTTTTCGTAGCACAGACCACGGGTGCCATGGGCATTGCGGTTGTCAAAGAGTTCGTCCATGCCGTCATTGCCATTCAGCTTCTGCTTTTCGTACATATCAGCAGGGGCTTTGCGAATGTTTTCCAGCTGGATGATGAAGTCGCCCAGACAGTAGAAAATGGGACATCCCTTGTAAATCTCAATGGGTCGCAGCAGGTGGGGGCCATGACCGACAACGGCATGGGCACCGGCATCAATACATTTGTGGGCAAATTCTTCGTAGAAGTAGTCCGGCTCTGTTTTGTCCAGATATTTGATCTCGTGGGAGTGCATGGAAACAATCACATAGTCAGCAAAGTACAACGCCTCTTGGATGGACTTTTCCACCCGGGCCATATCCACGGGATTGACCTTGGTGACCTTGCCGCACTTTTCGCCTACTTCAAACTGCAGCTCGCCGAATTCGGATTTATCCTCCGGCAGCTCCGGCAGGTAGCCTTCCTTGCGGATGATCTCCCGCTGTCCGTTGATGCCGATAGCGTGGGCGATGCGTTTCAGTTGCTCCAGATCTTCCTTGGGAACCTGATAGACCGTAGAGTGACGGATGCCGTTGAGGCCGGGACGGCCCGGCACGGTGCGGCTTTGCTCACCGGCCATGGCATGGGGATGGAAGGTGGAGCAGGCACCGATGAGGGCAATGCGGCCCTGCATGGTGTCTAAGTACACGGGGGCGGCGGCATCCGCCAGTGTGCGGCCGATACCGGCATTGGGGAAGCCTGCTTTTTCTATGTAGTCGAGGGTCTTTTCCAGACCGATGTGGGCATAGTCCAGAGCGTGGTTGTTGGCGGAGGACAGAATGTTAAAGCCGAATTCCTTGGCGTCCTCCAGCACACCGGGGGGAGAGCAGAACCAAGTACCGCCGCTGATGGCAGCGCCGTAGGTCTCGTGGTTATGGACGGTGGTTTCCAAATTGAAAAAGCGAAAATCACCTTGGGAAATGAATTGTTTCAATTCCTCAAAGCCGGGGTAACTACCCGGCAGGCGGCGCATAACCATTGCGTCACCGGCAGCGGTGCATTTGATTGTCGGCATATTATCGCTCCTTTACCGGATGTTCCTGTATGTAGGCGTCCAAAATTCTCGCGGCTACCATGACCATACGGGAGCAGGGCCGCTGCTTATAGAATTCCGCTGTACGGGGTGTGGGATTGGGATCGGAGGGTGGATTATTCAAGATCTCCCGGCAGATGATACTGCCTACTTCTTCCCGGAATTGTCCGGCCAGATTCTGCACCAGTGTATAGTGTTCCATCTTGGCGGACTCCGGGGAGTTTTCGTCATAGCCGTAGAGAATACCGGCTACCATCAGCATACCGCTGACAGCACCGCATACCTCCCGCATACGGCCCATGCCGCCGCCGAAAGAAGATGCCATCCGGGCAGAAAAATCCTTGTCAAGGCCGGTAATGTCACTGAAAGCCACAGTGATGGCCTGCGCACAGTTATAGCCATCCAGAAACAGCTGGGCAGCTTGCAATTCATGATCCATAAAGCATACCTCCATTTTTTGTTATCGTACCACAGTGTGTCGGGAATGGCAAGGCAAAAGGCGCAAACAGAAAAATTTTCGGAGACCAGCGTATAAAATGCGCCGCGGCACAGAATGTGCCGCGGCTGCTTTGTTTATTCGGATCTCAGGGCGATGACCGGGTCTTTCTTTGCGGCCAGCTTGGCGGGGATCAGACCTGCGATGAGGGTCAGGCAGACGCTGATCAGCACTAGAATGATGGCTGCGTTCAGCGGCAGAACAGCGATATTGCTGATGCCTGTCAGATCCTTGAGGATATAACAGATGGGAATGTTCAGCAGTGCTGTGACACCCACACCCATGAAACCTGCGGACAGTCCCACGATGGTAGTTTCTGCATTGAACACTCGGGAGATATCCTTCTTGGAAGCACCAACACTGCGCAAAATACCGATCTCCTTGGTGCGCTCCAGCACGGAGATATAGGTAATAATACCAATCATGATGGAAGACACCACCAGAGAGATGGAAACGAAGGCAATCAAACCGTAGGATACGGCATCCACCATGGTGGTCACACCGGACATCAGCAGGGCTACGTAGTCGGTGTAGGTGATCTTCTGCTCTTCCTCTACAGTATCATTGTACTGCCGGATGATCTCGGCAATGGCTTCTTTATCTTCAAAGGTGTTTGCGTAAATGTTGATGGTGGCGGGCGTGTCATAATCCACAGCACCCAGTGCAGAGAGCGTATCTGCCAGCGTGGAGCCGGACACCTGAGAGGGCATATAAGCGTCGTAGTAGCCTGCCAGAGTAGCTTCATCGGTGGTTGCCGCCATCATCTGGTCAAAGGCTGCGGCTACAGCCGCATACCCCTGAACACCGAACAGGTCTCCCGGTTGAGTGGCAGCGGCTTTGATCTGCAGTACCCGGGCCTCGGCCTGTTCGGCGTACTTCTCTGCTACCAACGCTTCCATCTGCTCACGCATCAGCTGGCGCAGTTCCTCATCTGTATAGTCTTCCAGATAGCTCTGTGCGGCTTCTTTATCAAAACCATAGGTATCTGCCACCAACTGAATCATAGATTCCCGGGTGGAATACTGCTCCATAATCGGCTTTACAGCCATATCCAGATATTCTTGAGAGGGAGTGGAGAGAATGGAAGTATAGATTTCCGTTTTCTGGACTTCGTTCAAGGTTTCAAAATAGGCAGTGATCTCCTTTGCTTTGTGGGCATCGGTGGGATCGATGTCTTCGGTGATCACGAAAGGAAGATTCTTAGTTACATCGAAGTTTTCGTTCTCCGGCAGCCGCTGCTGCTTGACGATCTCACTGTCATTGGTCTGGCGGATCACCAGCTCGGTCAAGGCTGCGGTGTAACCGAAAGTGCCGGAAATGGATGCAGAAGTAGCTTCCGGATTGGGCTGTAGGATGCCTACAATTTTCAGTTCCATTCCGCTCTTGACTACCAGCTCCAGAGAAGCGGCATCGCTGCGTACATCTTTCCATGTGCCATCGGCATTTTTGGTATAGTAGTCGCAGTTTTTTACCAGACGGAAACGGGTATTTAGAATATCTTCATAGCTGACACTGTGGACCTTGGCGGTAATTTCTTCCCCCTTGGCTACAGCGGTCATAATATCGCTGACTTCCGCGTCATCCATAAGACCCAGTGCGTAGAAAGCCACATCTGTGATCTCGCCGTTGCTGTCCAGCACCAGCACAATCTCTTCGGCCTTTTGGGGCCACGCACCGGCTACCAGATCATACTGCTCATAGACCATGGGGGAGATCAAGCTGCCGTCGGTGCCGGGTAGCATCTCATTCCACAAACCCAGACCGCCCATCCGGGATCCCATCATCTCCGCCATGGGAGAATTCTCCATGGCTTCGGAGGGGGCGCTCATAGCGGCAGAAAGGTCGGTACTGTGATAGTCTCCGTTTTCCGATTGCACATAGGTGTTCAGACTGACACCGTACTGGTATTGAATGGTGGTGACCAGATCATGAAGTTTGGTTTCGGAATCTGCCAGCATTTCCTGATCCAGATAGGCTTTCAGCGCCTTCAGGTCGTTGGTAACATCCTGACCCGTAAAGGCAGCATTGAACAGGGCATACATCTGGTTGTTGGAATAGATGGTATCCTCTTCCTTGGTCATGCTTTCTTTTTCTTCCATATACTCCTGCCGGGCAGCAATCATACCGGCAAGGCTGGATTCACTCTTTAAAATGGAAATGGGGTAGGAGGTCAGGGTATCCCGCTGGATGTCGTTGATATAATTCTGGATGCCTGTAGATAACGAAAGGATCAAGGCAATGCCGATAATGCCGATGGAACCGGCAAAGGCGGTCAGTAGGGTGCGGCCCAGCTTGGTGCGCAGGTTGTTAAAACTGAGAGAGAGGGCTGTCCAGAAGGACATGGCGATCTTTCTGTGCTTCTTCGGCTGCACGATGATGTCATCTTCATGGAAGGGGTTGGAGTCGCTGACGATGTGTCCGTCCAGCAGACGCACGATCCGAGTGGAGTAGCTTTCTGCCAGCTCCGGATTGTGGGTGACCATAATGACCAGCTTATCCCGGGCAATCTCCTTCAAAAGCTCCATGATCTGCAGGCTGGTCTCACTGTCCAGTGCGCCGGTAGGCTCGTCAGCCAACAGAATATCCGGGTTGTTGATCAAGGCCCGGGCAATGGCTACACGCTGCATCTGGCCGCCGGACATCTGGTTGGGACGCTTATGCAGGTGGTCAGCAAGGCCTACCTTGGTCAGTACGGCAATGGCCCGCTGACGGCGCTCTTTTTTGGAGACGCCGGCCAGTGTCAGCGCCAGCTCTACATTGGCAAGAACACTTTGGTGGGGAATCAGATTGTAGCTCTGGAACACGAAACCGATAGAGCTGTTGCGGTAGTAGTCCCAATCCGCGTCCTTATACTGTTTGGTGGAGACGCCGTTGATGATGAGGTCGCCACTGGTGTATCGGTCCAGACCGCCTACGATGTTGAGCAGGGTGGTTTTACCGGAGCCGCTCTGACCCAAAATCGATACAAATTCATTTTCCCGGAAATTGATACTGACGTCCTGCAGGGCATTCTGAGTCAGATCGCCGGTGACATAGGTTTTGACTATATTTTTCAGTTGGAGCACAAGGATACCTCCATAATAGAATTACTTAATATCATACCCTTTTTCAGGGAAAGATTGGTAAACAGAGTGTGAATAATACGGTTATTTCTCTTTAGAGGGTACGGTGCCCATAAGCTTTTTATAGGTACGGGAGAAATAGGAGACACTTTCGAAACCGGATTCCAAAGCGGCTTCTGTGACGGTCATGCCGGAGGCGATGCGCTGCTGGGCATGCATGCACCGGATCAGATTCACATAGGTCAGAATGGTCTGGCCGGTATACCGTTTGAATTCCCGGGAAAGGTGGCATTTGCTGATGCCGCACAGCTGCGCCAGTTGATCTAAACTTACTGGTTCATTGCAGTGTTCTTCCAAATAGCTGGCGGCCATTTTTACATACATTTCCGAATGACTCTGTCCCTTTTCTCTGGAATTGATACTTTTGGGGTCAGCTGGGTGGTTTTCACACAGGTCGATCAGAAGTGACAGCACGGCATTTCTGGCTTTTGCGCCTTTCAAGGGTGTTTTCTCCGATTGGTAGTAGTGATAGTTTTCTGCGATATCTTTGCACAGGACCTCTGTGCGTAGATCCCGGAAATGCCGCACAAACAGGAACTGATCGGTCAAGATGCCGTTATCGGCGCAAAAGGCTTCGTCGATGATGATGCAGTGGTAAATCATGCGCTCACTTTTATGGACGCGGTGCAGAACATTGGGGTTGATGATCAGAATGTCTCCCTCTCGGACAGACAGAGTATCTGCGCCATACTGCATGTAACCGCTTCCTTCTAAAACCAGAATGACTTCCAGACTAGGATGCCAGTTGCATACGGCATTAAAAGCCCGGGATTCGTAATGCACAAGAAATGGACACAGTTTGTCTTGGCGGAGTTGTTTATGGCTTTCGTATTTCGCCAGCATATTCCTTCCTCCGAATATCAATATCGTACAAAAAAACAGCAAAATCAAGGTTGCAGAGCCTGCTAAAAATCTTTTATAATAAAAATAACAAAAAGTCAAGCCCATTCAGAACTTTATATTCGGGAGGAGAAAATATGCTGACACTGGAACAGATGACCCCGGAGCAGAAGCTGGGCAGAGTCCTGTGCTTCCGCGGCCTGCACGATCCGGACAATATCGAGTTTGCGCTGGAAATGTTGAAGAACGATGCCTGCGGCCCCATTCAGGTGACGACCTATGCAACCAATCTGAGACCGGATCTGATCAAGACCATCCGGGAGGCTGCCAACTACCCAGTGCTGATTGTCGAAGATATGGAGGTGGGTTATCCCAAGTCCAAGCTGCCCAAGATCCCACTGGGCACTTTGGCGGCATCCAACAACCCCGAATATGCCAAGATGTTCGCTGCTGCCCTCGCCAAGGAGGCCAAGGAGGCCGGCTATAACGGCATCTGGGGACCGATCATTGACATCGCCAGAAACGGCAATGCAAGAATTGCCGGCGATACCCCGGAAACGGTTCTGAATACCACCAGAGAGATTTACAAAACCTTTGCTTCTTACCGGTTCCAGTCTTGCGGAAAGCATTATCCCGGCGGCTGGAGCGACAAGCCTATTGACTCTCACATGGCTGCGCCCCACTCGGATCAGACCAAGGAAGATCTGCTGCGCAATGGCATTGCGCCCTACAAGATGCTGATGGATGAAGGCCTGCTGCCCTCCATCATGGTCGGCCACCGAATCTTTGACAAGATTGATCCCGGCATTCCCGCATCCCTCTCCAAGAAGGTCATGGACATTATTCGTGAACTGGGCTACGATGGCGTGATCTATTCTGACAGCTATGCTATGATCAGCATTCTGCAGACCTTCGGTGAAAAGCAGGCTTATGCCATGGGCCTCATGGCAGGTGTCGACGTGATCCTGCCCAACTACCGTACGCCCATGCGGAAAGTCTATGAAATGATGCTGGAGTCTTACCGGGAGGGCGCCATCACCGACGAGCGGCTGGACGAGGCTGTCCGCAGGATCATGGCTTTGGAGCAGTACTGCGCCCAAGAGCCGGTGGATCCCGTTCCGGTTCCCGAAAACGTAGGTGAGATCTTGAGTATGGTCGCTAAGGACTGCATCACCGCAGATTGTGATGAAGGTCTGTCCCCCGCCATCGGTACCGAAAAGGAACGACTTTTCGTTGTGCTGACGCCTATGGATTATTCCGGAGAGATGGTCAACGAAGAGGTCGAGACGGTTGTCCACTACAGTGCCAAGAAATCCATTGACGCGATCAAGGAGCTTTTCCCCAATTGCGGCATCGAGCTGATTCCCGAGTACCCAAAGCCCAGAGACAATGACCGGGTTCTGACTGCAGCCACGAGGTACGATGAGGTGGTCTTTGTCAGCTTCTGTGAATCCGCGCCTTATATGGGCAGCGACGGCCTGACCAGAAGAATCGAGACGGTGATCAATGCGCTGACCCTGCCCGGAAAACTGACGGCGCTGGTGCATTTTGGCAATCCGCTGGCTGTGAAGAATCTGTGGCACATCCCCAGAAAGATTTTCGGCTATAATGCCACTGCTTCTCAGCCTTACGCCTTTGAGGTGCTGGCGGGCAAGTATCCGGCAAAGGGCAAGAATCCCTATGCCAGCCTCTACAAAAAAATGTCTGCATCCGAATAAAATAATGTCATGCGGGCGTGCTGCAACACAGCACGCCCGCATAGTATTATGCTGTTTCTTCTGCACCCAAAGTGACCATCCTGGGTGCATGACCCATGGCGGGGATGATGGTGTTCATCAAATCAGCGGTCCGGAGTCGCAGGCTGGCGGTGTTGACGCAGGGATGGACACCGATGTACGTACCGCCCAGCAGATCCTCGTCGATGAGAAGCTGTACACGGTGTTCTTTGTCGTTCATGAGACCCAGAACGCTCAGAGAACCGGGGGTGATATCCAGATACTGCTCCATGTAGCTGCCGTCACCGAAGGATAGCCGGGAGCAGCCAAGCTGTTTGGACAGCTCTTTGGTTTTGAACACCTTGTCGCCGGGCAGCATCAGCAAATAAAAATCCGTGCATTGCCGGTTGCACAGGAAGAGGTTTTTGCACATGGTTGCTTCCAGTGCCGTATCAATGGCGGCACAGGCTTCCATGGTCATCGCTGCTTCGTGGTCGATGCGTTGATAGGAAACGCCCAATGCGTCCAGAAAATCGTAAGTTCTGATTTCTTTATCAAGTCTGTCGGTGCAATCGGCAGGCCGACCTTCCTGTAAAATCATAAGAATGCTCCTTCCTCACCGACGGCGAAGCTGCCAGAAGGCTACGGCACTGGCGGCGGCTACATTTAAAGAATCCACATCGTGGTACATGGGAATCTTAACGGTATAATCGCAGCTTGCGATGGTGGTATCCGTCAGACCGTCACCCTCACTGCCTAAAATCAAGGCCAGCTTTTCTTCGGCCATCAGTGCGGGGTCATCGATGGATACGGAATTGTCGCTGAGGGCCAGCGCTGCGGTTTTGAAACCCAGACGGCGCAAAATATCCATGCCCTTTTGGGGCCAATCGCCTGTTTCTTCTCCCAGATAGGTCCATGGGATCTGGAACACCGTACCCATGCTGACCCGGGCGCTGCGGCGGTACAGGGGATTACTGCAGCCGGGGGTCAGCAGCACCGCATCCATGCCCAACGCGGCAGCGGAGCGGAAGATCGCACCTACGTTGGTGGGATTCATCACATTTTCCAGAATCACGATCCGCTTGGCATCCTGCAAAACCGTTTCCACAGAGGGAAGGGGAGGTCGGCTCATGGCGCATAGAACGCCACGGGTCAGCTGAAAACCGGTGAGCTGGGTCAGAATTTCCGGTTCGGAGGTGAAAACAGGGATATCACCGCAGCGTGCAATTACATCTGCCGCCTGTCCGTTAATGTGCTTGCGCTCCATCAGTAGGGATACGGGGATATAGCCTGCGTCCAGCGCCCGGTGGATGACCTTGGGACTCTCAGCAATGAATAGTCCCTTTTCCGGTTCAAAGCGGTTGAGTAGCTGGCACTCCGTCAGCCGGGCGTATACATCCAGCGCCGGGTCGGAAAAATCGGTAATTTCAATGATATTCGGCATAAAAGCAAAATCCTTTGCATTTTTATTTTTTATATAGTAGCAAAGAAGATACGAAAAGTCAAAAAATAAACTGCCTTTCGACAGAAGAAAAACGGGTATTTTTGAAAATTGTTTTTACGCAGGTACCAGAAGATTTTGTCACAAATTAAAGTTTGGAAAGTGCAAGAATACTGTATGTATTTCAAACTTTTCAAACTGAGAAGTTGGGGCAAAAGATTCGGTATCCTGTCAAAAAGAATTTTCAAAAGTACCCGTAGATAACATAGAAATAACCCTTGACGATTCAGCTGACCACTCTGAACGTCAAGGGTTATTTCTGTGAATTCTTAGTATCTAACATCCTTGATTAACCTCTCTTTCTACAGACTCGATTCCAGCTTCAAGACTAAATTTGAATGATATTTTTTAGGAGATTTCTTTGAAGCTTTCCTCTTTTAAGATTTTACCTGTACATTGGTATCACCTCTTTGTGATTAAAGAATAACACAGAAAAGTGGAATCTGCAAGTTGGAATACTTCATAAAAATAGAATGTTTTGTTTTTACAATAGGTAGAAAATGGGGAGAAACCGTAACTTTTCATTGACATCTAAATAGGCGTTGTGTTAGAATAAAACCGTTGGGGAGTCCAAAAGGACTCCCCAGTTTTTGTTTATTCCGACAGCATTCCACAGGCTTCGATTCGCTTTTTCAGCCAGTTGCCCCGTAGATAGGCAATGTAGAATACCACTGCGGACAGAATCCAGCTAATGGGATAGGCCAGAGCCAACATTTCAACCGTATGCCAACGGCTGACGATGAACACCACCCAGAGAATACGGAACACACAGGCACAGATACAGGTGATGACGGTGGGAACGGTGGAATAACCGGTACCCCGCATGGTGCCTGCAAAGACCTCAACCGGCATAAATATCGAATTGAAGGGCACAATCCACAGCATCACATAAGCGCCCACACGGACTACCTCTGCGTCGGTGGTATAGATGCCCAAAATAAAATGCCGCCCCAGAAGCATCAATGTACTAAGCAGTGCCATCAGGGAAACGCTCATACCCATGCAGACCCAAACACTTTGGCGGATCCGGGCATACTTCTGGGCACCGAAATTCTGACCGACAAAGGTGGTGATGGCCACGCCGAAGGCACCGGATACCATCCATGTGATCGCATCGGTCTTAATATAGGCTGTCCAAGCGGCCACGGTGATATCACCGAAAGAATTGATGCCAGATTGGATCAGTACATTGGCAAGGTCAAAGGTGATGAACTGCAAGCCTGCCGGAAGGCCAATCTGCAGGATGCGTTTCAGCAGATCTTTGTGCAGCTTCAGATGCTGTTTGCGCAGGCGGTAATCCTCCGGGAGACGGTACAGCACAGTAAGAATCAGCACGGCACTGATGATTTGGGAAATGACGGTAGCCAACGCGGCACCTGCCACACCCAGTTTGAGGACCACCACGCACAGAAGATCCATTACGATATTTAAGAAGCAACTGATAATCAGAAATATCAAAGGCCGTTTCGAATCGCCCATGGCCCGCAGAATACCGGAACCCATGTTATAGACCATAGATGCCACGGCACCGGAAAAATAAATGCTTGCGTACAGAATGGCATCATCCAGACAGTTGGCGGGGGTTTGGGTCAATCTCAGTATAGTTGGGGCGGAGGAAATACCGATCACGGAGGTGGCGGCACCCAGAATCACGGAAAGTGTGATGCCGGTGTGTAACGCATTGCGTACACCTTTTGGATCATTGGCACCAAAAAACTGGGATAGTATTACAGTTGCACCGGTGCTGAGGCCAATAAAAAAACCGTTGATCAGATTCACAAAAGCAGAGGTGGAACCAACAGCGGCCAGCGCCTGTGTGCCTACAAAACGACCCACGATGATGGTATCAACAGTGTTGTACATCTGCTGGAAGAAGGTGCCCAGCAGAATGGGAAAGAAAAAACGAAGCAGCTGCTTCCAAATCACACCCTCGGTGATCTGATTGACTGCGATCTTTTGCGGCATGGAAATGCCTCCTTAGGGAAAGATACAGGGATTTTAACACGAAAAAGGGAAGCTGTCTATGGCTTTTTTTCTTGCAAATTCTGTGCGGTGCTGATATGATACCGTAGACAGGAGGCGGTAGTATGCTGGATATCTTGATAAAGGCCGGCTGTTACATTGCAATCATCGTTTTGGGTTATGTGCTGCGGAGAAAGGGATTTTTCCCTCAGGAAACCTTTGGTATTTTGGCAAAGATTTCACTGAATATTGCTCTGCCGGCGGCAATCATTGCAAACACATCAGGAAAAAGTATTCACATCAGTTTGCTGACCATTGCGTTATTGGGTGTCGGCGGCGGTTTGCTCAAAATGCTTGTGATCTCCCTGGTGCGCCCAAAGGGCAGCAAAGAGGAAAAAGCATTCCGGGTGCTGAACGTCGCGGGCTATAATATCGGTAATTTTGCCATGCCCTTTACACAAAGCTTTTTGGGACCTATGGGTATCCTGACCTGCAGCTTATTTGATGTCGGTAATGCTTTCATCGCTCTGGGTGGCGGATATGGAATCGCTTCAACGGTCAAAGACGGCAAGGGTTTTTCGCTGCTGAAGATATTGAAAGCACCATTAAAGTCCGTTCCTTTTCTGGTATATGTGATGATGGCAATCTTGAATGTTTGCAGCTTGACCCTGCCGAAACCGGTGATCTCTTTGGCGGAGATCATAGGAAGTTCTAATTCGTTTCTGGCAATGCTGATGATCGGCGTTGGGTTCAAACTGTCTGGAGACCGTCGCCAGCTTGGAAGAGTGTTCGAGATTCTGGGGATTCGCTACGGTGTTGCAGCGGTACTGGGATTGGTGTTTTACTTCTGCCTGCCATTCCCGTTGGAGATCCGTCAATCACTGGTCCTGCTGGTGTTTAGTCCAATCAGTTCTGCCATTCCGGCGTACACCGGTAAATTGGGAGGCGACACGGGTTTGTCCAATGCTATTAACTCCGTATCGATCCTTTGCAGTATTGTCTTTATGGTAACTTTGCTGATCGTTATGCTATAACAAAAAGCTCGGAGGCGATGCCTCCGAGCCTTTTTATTATTGGGTTGATTTCTTGCTAAAGATTGCGCCGATGCCCATGATCACGGCAAAGACGATCAGATACCACAGACAGGCAATACCGTGGCTCATGACGCAGGCAAGAATCATGAAACCGGAGCCGCACAGGGCCAGAATCGGCAGAACAAACCGGCGGATGAGATTCTGATCCTTTTCTTTGCGCATCCACTGAATGAGAATGGGGAAGTACATCAGATAGATGGTAATAATGGGAAGCTCAGAGGAGTCAAATACGAAAGGACCGGTCCACATGCCAGCCAAATTGGAGCAGTAGAAGTACAGGAACCAACCGGCGGTGACCAATAGGGCAAAGACAGCGGAGTTGGTGGGCATATTGGTTTGATTATCCAACTGACCGTAGACCTTGGGAGAAGGACCTTCGCTACGGGCGGCCATGGAGTACATGCAGCGGGTGCAGCCAAGCATCAAACCGTTGGTGGTACCCAGACAGGAAATCGCAATAAACAGGTTCAGAACATTGCCCAGGAAACCGCCGAAGATGTTGGTAAAGGCCACAGTAGCACCTTGATCAATGAGCTCCTGATTGGTAGCACCACCGGCAACACCGATGTAGTACAGAATATATACGGCAGCAATGATGATACCGCCCAGAGCCAAAGCCAGAGGCAGGTTCTTTTTGGAATCTTTGATCTCGGCATTGATAGAGGTAGCAATGATCCAGCCTTCATAAGCAAAGGCAGTGGCGCAGACAGCAGTGAACAGCGGCGTGCTGGAAATGTCGGTAACAACTGCTTTGGAAGTGAAGTTCTGTTCCAACATACCGGAGGTAATACCATAAATCAGACCAACGACTACCATCAACCCCAGAGGAATCAACTTGATCACGGTAGTACTGGTCTGGAATTTGCCGGCCAGCTTGGGGGAGAGGGCGTTGAGCGCATAAATCGCGCACAGGTAGAACAGTGTCAGTGCCATGCATTCGGGGCCGATAATGCAGCCGCCTTCTGCAGCAGGGATGGTCATGGGGAAATTAGGATTGGCAGAGGTAATAAACACCAGCGTATATCTTGCGGACACCCATGCCAAAACCGATGTCATAGCGGGGAAGTAAATGGTGGCGGAGAACCAACCCATGTAGTAACCATAGCGGGGACCAACCGTTGCTTCCGCATAGTCCACAAGACCGTTGACACGCTCATATTTCTGACCCATAAAGGAGAAAGTGAGCAGGCATACCAGCATAATGGCACCGCCAATGATCCATGCCAGAACACCCAGGGGCATATCACCGCCGGTTTTGGTCAAAATGGTTTGTGCTTTAAAGAAAACACCGGAACCGATTACAATACCAACGACCATGCAGATTGCGGTGAACAGGCCGTATTTTCTTTGTAGTTGATTGCTCATAGAGAAACCTCCTTCTTTAAACTATGCTATTCACTCTATCACAATTCGTGTGAATGTGCAAGAAAAACATTTGTCTACGACAGAAAAATATGGACGGATATGGAAACCTGTGTTATAATGCCGCACAGGATTCAGTAACGGAGGGTCGACAATGACAAAACTGCTGCTTCGATTGTTTGTAAAGGACTATGAGCAGACACGAAAACCAAAGGTACGTGCTGCGGTGGGTAAGCTTTCCGGTGTGGTTGGAATCATTTCCAACATTCTGTTGTTTGGGCTAAAGCTGCTGGTGGGTACGGTCTCCGGGTCCGTTTCCATTACGGCAGATGCCATGAACAACCTGTCCGATGCCACCAGCGCTATCGTCACCTTGGTAGGTTTTAAACTGGCGGAAAAGCCTGCTGATGAGGACCATCCCTACGGCCACGCCCGGTATGAATACCTGTCCGGTCTGGCAGTAGCTGCTATGATCGTTGTCATCGGCTTTGAATTGGCAAAAACCTCAGTACAGAAGATATTTGCCCCGTCCGCAGTGGAGTTTTCATTCCCTGTGGCGGTGGTGTTGATCGGCTCTATCGCCGTAAAGCTGTGGTTGTGCTTATTCAACAGGCGGTTGGGAAAACACATCGATTCCTCTGCGTTGCAGGCTACCGCTGCCGACAGCCGTAATGATGCCATTTCTACCACTGCGGTGCTGGTGGCAGCGGTGATCGAACTGTTGACCCAGTGGCGCATCGACGGCTATATGGGTCTGGCAGTGGCGCTGTTTATTCTCTACAGCGGTGCCATGCTTGCAAAAGATACCATTAGCCCCCTGCTGGGAGAAACTGCAAGTCCGGAGCTGCGGGAGTTGATCATCAGTGTGGTAACAGCGCAGCCAAAGGTTTTGGGATACCACGACTTGATGGTCCATGACTACGGTCCCGGTCAGCGTTTTGCCAGTATGCATGTGGAAATGGATCAAGGGGAAGACCCGCTGGAATGCCATGAGTTGATCGACAATCTGGAGCGGCAGTGCCTGGCAATGCATAATGTGCATCTGGTGCTGCACTATGACCCGGTGGTCACCGGCGATGCTGAGTTGGAGCGGATCAAGGCTGTGGTGGAGGAGATCCTGCGGCAGCAGGATGAAAGGATCACTCTGCATGATTTCCGTACGGTGCGGGGGAAAGGCCATACGAATCTGGTTTTTGACGTCGCACTGCCTGCTGAGCTGATGGCCGAGAAAAGGCAGATCAAAAAGAAAATGGATGAAGCGCTGGCTGCCCGGGAACCAGGTAAATACTATACAGTAGTTACCTTCGACATTGCGGCATTCAATTAATAAAGAGGCGGTCCTGCTTGACGCAGGACCGCAAAAACTGCAAGTATTAGCAGCCGTAACCGCACAACTGGCTCAGAATCTGCCAGATGAAGCTGCAATTAATGAAACACATCTTGCATGACCTCCTTGTGTCAGGGCGCGTTCAAGCCTGAGGGCTCGAATGCTGCCGGGATTTGTCTCGCGAGGACAGTAAGATTGTAACCGAATTGTAATCACAATGCAAGCTGTAAATAATGGTAATGCAGAATCGGCACAGTTTCCTGTGCCGATTCATCAGTTATTTGATAAAGTTGGTAGCGACGCCCGGTTCGCGCTGGGGAAGGCCGTAGGCTTCCTTACCCAAGGCGATGGAGCGCATCAGGAAGGTCATATTCCGTGCAAGAGTGCGCATGGTCTGCATGCCTTCGGCATCCTCTGCCGCTTCTCCCGGGAGCCTTCCGTGGACACTGTTCCAGTACTGGCTGGAAACTACGGGCATGCCGCTGATGGTAAAATACTTGTTAAGCTGGTCAAAGGTAGCGGAGCAGCCGCCCCGGCGGGCCACCGCAATGGCGGCACCGACCTTCATGGTTTTGTTGAAATGGCTGCTGTAGAATATCCGGTCCAGCGCAGCAGTTAAGGTAGCATTGGCGGATGCATAATAGACAGGACTTGCAACAACCAGACCGTCGCTTTCTTTCAGTTTCTCCGCAAGCTCGTTGACGCCGTCATCAAAAACGCATTTACCCTCCTTGTGACAATAGCGGCAGGCGGTACAGCCACGGATGGGCCATGTGCCGATTTGCACGGTTTCCGTTTCGATGCCCTCTTGGGCAAAGATTTTTTCCATTTCCGCAAGAGCAGCGGCAGTGTTGCCGTCTGCACGGGGACTACCGTTGAGAAGTAAAACTTTCATAATTTCCACACTCCTATCCAAATACTTCAAAAGCGCTGATGACCGGGAAGATATCCTCGTTGACAAGCTCCCGGCCATAGGCATCTAAAAAGCGTTTCCGGTACCGATCGGTTTTTAAGTTAAAGTTCAGTGACCAGAGACCCCAGAAAAGGTCAACATGTCGGTCGCCGATGCCGCCGTTGCCCAGATCGATAAATCCGCTGAAGCGCCAATGCTCCAGCATGATATTGGGCAGGCAATAATCTCCATGGAGCAGGGTGTCGGTTTTTAAGTACTTTCCCGATTCTTCCACTACTTTCCATGCGTCCTCTGCCGAAGCATATCCCCAGTTGTCCGGGAATAGAGAGGTATCATAACGGTGCTGTTCATAATTTCTGCGGGCAGTGGCTAGATAGTTGGGGGTGTGCAGGACGGGACATCCGGTGATGTCGGTGTCATGGAGAATACGAAGCAGCTCTGCGGTGGTATCACATAGTCGCACAGGGTCCTCCAAATACATGCGGTGGATACAATCCTCGCCCGGTACCCGGGTGGTCAAGAGCCAGTCCCGCTCCAATTGCTCATAGGCCAGAACCTCTGCCCCAAGGCCCTTATTATGAAAAAAACGGGTCTGCTCCGATTCCCGTTGTAGTGTGCCTGCAGGTGCGGTCTTTAAGTAGAAGCCGTTTTCACGGTCTATAAAATATACCCGCGCTTCTGCGGAACAGCTGCTGTCGTAAATATCAGCACCGCACAACAATGTATGAAAGTGCGGGGGAAACATTTTCGGATCAACGGTCAGTAATCGACGGTCCATGAGTTCACCACCTTCAATGAAATTATAAAAAATGGGGCAGACATTGTCAATCCCATTGTAATTGATCTACGGGGATGCTATAATACGCCAAAAGGAGTGGTGACGATGCTGAAATTTGGAATGCCCGCATTGATCGAACTGGACACTGTGGAGGAGCACGCCGCGCTGTGTGGGGAGCTGGGCCTGGACTTCATTGAACTGAATACCAATTTTCCCTTACAGCAGATCCATAAGATGGACCCGGCGGTGCTTAACCGGCTCGCGGAGCAATATGGCATTGGATATACCATCCATCTGAACGATGATTTGCCGGTGGCGGATTTTAATCCCGGGGTGGCAAAGGCCTATTGCCAATCTGTTCTGGATGCCATAGAATTTTCTAAAAAGATCGGCTGCAAGGTCTTGAATCTACACATTGCCGAGGGCGCACATTATACCACACCCAGCCGCATCGTCTATTTTTACGAGGCTTACAAGGATGAATATCTGCAGGGTATGAGAGCTTTCCGGGATGCCTGCGAAACCGCCGTAGGAGACAGTGGCATCCGTATTTGTATGGAAAACAGCAAGGCCTATTTTGATTTCCAGAAAGAGGCACTGAATCTGCTGCTGGAAAGTCCGGTATTTTTCCTGACTCTGGATATCGGCCACAATCACTGCTCTGGGTACGCCGATGAGCAGTGGATCCGGCAGCGCGCGAATCGGTTGAAGCATATGCATATGCACGATGCCAAAGGTAGTAAGCAGGATCACCAGCCTTTGGGTCAAGGCGAGATGGATATTCCGGGTTATCTGGAACTGGCGAAGCAGTGTGATTGTTCGGTGCTGCTGGAGGTAAAAACCGTGGAAGGACTGCGCAGCAGTGTGGCTTGGCTGTGCCAATATGAGCAATAAACCGAGCGGGCAGCACTATTGAGTGCTGCCCGCTCAGTGTTGGTTGACCAGTCAAAGCCTCCGGCTTAGCCGGAGGTTTTGACTTTCAACTTTTATGTTTGAAAATTCTTGAGATTAGCCTTATATAATTTGTATGGAGTGGGGATACATTTCTACTTTTGTGACAACGAAATAGCAATCAGATCACATTAGTCGCCAATTTCCTCGTCGCCGTGTTCTTCCATCCAAGCACGTGCCACATTGTAGGCTTCGTAATCCAGATCAGCCATGGTATTGGTATGCAGTACAACACCTTCTGCTTCTCCGGCTAGGATTTTGTCACGGTACCAATCCAACTGCCATTTGACAGCAGCACCGGTGGCCTGTTTGTATTCGCCGAAGTTATAGAGATAGCAACCGAACATACGACGGATGTTCGGTGTAAGTTTCTTGAAAATCTCAAATTTCTCGGGGATCAATGGAACGTCTTTCTCTTCCCAAGTCCACATAATGATGCCATCAAAGGGTTCAGCCAGAGGAATAAAGTTCTTATCTTCTTCTTCGTTGAGGCCAAATTCTCTTGTATAGAGCACCATCCACATGTCAAGTGGACGGACGTGGTTATTGTGCAGACGGTTGCGAATCTTCCAGAGATTTTCTGGCGAAACTTGTCCGTTTTTCTCTTTACACTGGCGGCAAAAGTCATCCAATACAACACAGCCGATATTTGGAAACTCTTTGGCTTCCTCAATGTAGCGCTCAATTTTCTCAGGATGTTCACCGGCATCAAAGCATTCCCAACCCACCTGACGGAGCGTTGTAAATGACTTGTTGTATTGGCGGTGGTCAACCTTGACACCAACGGGAACCATGAATGTATTACGGATACCTAGATAAAGGCAGGCCTCCATGGGAGTCATGCGGGATTCCTTTTCATTTCCCCATTCGTGGTTGTACCGTCCTTCAGGATGTCCCCAAAGCCAAAATCGATCGCGTAATTTCATATAGTTTTATCCTTTCTGCTATAACAGCGTTCACTCAATGGTAATGTCTATATAATCCACATTGACCGTCTTACCTTCAGAAGTAAGGAGAACTTCAGCTACCTGCGTCAGAGGCTGAATGGAGGAGTAGGAAATCGCGAAGGAATATACCGTGCTGTCTGTCAATACCGGCTCAGCACAGGGACCCTTTCCTAAGTAGATCACTGGACAACTATTGACAAATACCGCGATATCTTGCTCGGAAACGTTCTCGCCAGATAATCCAACATTCAGTGTGATCTTGGATGCCGGGAGAATATCACCGGTCTTTACGTGAAAGAAGACGGAATTATTGACTATGTTAACTGTTTTGGGAAGGTCACCGTTATCATTGTCTCGCCAATAGGCATTAAAATCACGATAGGTAACCACACATTTACGCTTGCAAGTAAGTATCTTATCCAGTGTACCAGCGTTTGAGAGCAAATAGCGATTACCGGAGAGGGACATAGGACGGTTGAGGTGGTCATATTCAGGCTGAATGTGCTCGTTGAAACCATAATAGTTGAAAAGATAGACCTTATCTGCTCCTTCGGAAAGAATATATCCTGCCGTTCCCAGCGCTGTCTCGCTAGTCATATTAAATAAATTCTTTATGGAATTAGGGGAGGATTGTACATTGATCTCTAAAGCACCAGCCAACTTTACACCGTAGGGCTCTAAAATTTGCTTCCAGATTCTGATGGGCATATCGTTGTCTATAGTAGCCCAACGAGGTGAGGGTATGAATAAGTCTATATAACCCCGTTTTGCCCACTCAATGATATCGAAGCCGTGTTCCCAGCAACCTTCGGGCAAGGGATGGCACCGAACGGCTAACGCAATCTTATGTCCGCGCTTGGCTTCCATTTCTGTGATGAATGTTTTCACTCTGTTCAAGAATTCGGTCATAATCTGCCGTCCAGAGGGCTCATGACCGGGTGCGAAACAGCGCAGTTCCCGTTGAAAATCCAACTCCAAACCGTCCACATCATAGCGCTCCACCGTTTCTTGAATGTAGGCAAACATATAGTCCTGCACTTCCTGCAGTTCGTAATTTTTCGCGCGATCCCAGTAGTTCATTTGAGGACGATGAATGACACGGGAATGTTTGTCAAAGTTTTCGTAATACTCTTTGGGAACAAGAAAACTATTCTTGTCTCCTTCTTTATAGCAGTACAGATAATGGACGTCATCCATACGGACTGAGGCCCAAGGATGGATACCAATCTCACGGCAGCGGTCAAACCAGATTTGGAACATATCGAGTTTATTCTTGATCCAGATATTATAAGCTACTTCCAGCACAGTATCGTGCCAATCAAATTCGTCGGAAGCAAGAAACTTTTCTGGATAAGAGGTTTTTACTTTGGAAGGATATCCGGAAAGCAGACCACCTACGTTGCAGAAGAAGTCGGTGACATCAGTATCCTTTAGGGCGTCGATATACGCGCGAAGATCATCTGAGGTCACATGTTCACATTTATGAGTAGGGAGATGCAGAAAATAAAAGTGATCGCTATCTTCGTTAAAGATGATACCATTTTTTGTTGTATGCATGTGGGCACCCTTCTTTCACTGTCTGAAGCTAAGAAATTATTTACTGCAACTACATTAGGACTCGAATTCTAAGCTTCTATTGATTTTTAAGTCACAATGATGTAAAATACAACACGGACTTTTTACGCTTTTATCGTATCATGATTAGCTTTTTAGAGAATATATCCTTGAATAAATTACATGGAGTTTTGAGCATGTTTGTACATCAAAACCATACGCTGTGCGAAATGATGAACCGTCTGGAATTGAATATGATCACTTTTGGTCATGCTGTCGTAGATAAAAGTTGGAGCGGAAACGTCCTTGATTCCACGTATTCACGATTGTATTTTATTCTGCGTGGATCGTTTTTTGTTACGCTTGAGGATGGGCGCACAATTTCGTTGAAAGAAGGCGGGTGCTATTTGATTCCGTCGGGGATACGGTTCTCTTACGGATGCCATAGTCGGATGGAACATATCTTTTTTCATGTAAAGTTATGCGGAATGGATGCAATTGACCTTTTTCGCAGCGAAGTTCCCAATGTGTATACATTAGATGACCCACCTTCCGGTGAAACGCTGCCTGCACTGATGCATAGTCATAGTCCTTTGGACGGCATTCGACTAAAAAGTGAATTGTATGGTATTGTTTTTTCTCTCGCTCAGAAAAACAATATTTTAGGAGAGGAGCATCGTTACTCTCCCTGCGTATCCAAAGCTATAGAATACATTCATTCCCATCGCTCTGTTTCTTTGGCTGTGGACGAAATTGCTTCTTACGCTTGTGTTTCCAGAAGTACACTGACCAAACATTTCCGTAAAGAGCTGAATATTACGATTACTGAATACATCTACGAAATCGTTATGACCGAGGTATGTCGCTTATTATGCGGTACCGATATGACCATTTCAGAGATCAGCGAGACATTTGGTTTTTGCGATGCATTTTATTTTTCCCGAAGATTCTCACAGAGATTTGGGATATCTCCTAGGGACTATCATAAAAACAGCATGCTCTGACACAGGTGCTCATTTCATTCTTTTTTAATCTGTATATCTGTTAAACTCGGATTCGTTCAACTATGTCAAAACCTCCGGCTTAGCCGGAGGTTTTGACTTTTACTGCGCAAAACGATCAATTATAGGGATGAATGCTTTTCAATTTGCAAAAGCATTACAGATCCTGCAGGTCGGCCAGAGGAATGTCGTTTTCCAGATTGTCCCGGGCCAGATCGTTGTCAATGATCCCGTGGGCATCGGAAATGGGACGGTCATGCCATACCTTTAAGTTCGCACCATGGGTACCTGCCACGATGGGACGGGCTTTTCCCTGAATCCGGGGAACGGGAGATACATCGTTTTTGGGATGTGTCTGGGTCCGGTCGGGCCGGGCCATGCCTTTCTTTGCCATAAAAAATCACCTCGGGGGAAGTGTTCCTCCGAGGTGACGAAATTATACGGTCTTGCTTTCTGCACGCAGGCGGTCCAGCCGGCGATTGCGGTAGATGAGAACGGTATCGGTGGCCACCATCAGGAAGTTGATGATGTACAGAACCAACACGATATCCATGCTGTTGATTAGTTTGTTGGTGATACCGCAGACATAACCAAAAAGAATGGCCCACTGGAAAATAACGCTCTTACCGGCGGCGGTACGGCTTCTCAAAGACTTGATGATGTTCATGGGCCAGGCAAAGCCAAAACCCAGAAGCATGCCAGCTTCAAAAATCTTCATGGTGATTACCTCTCTTTTTTACAGGGAATAAACCCCAAATCGTAACATGCATATTGTAGCACAAATTTTGGGAAAAACAATACTAAAATAATCCCGGCAAGGCTGTGAAGCCCTGCCGGGAAGGGGTTTATTCTTCCTCTATAGCTGTTTTGGCCGAGGCGTTGACAAAGGCCATCAGCTCTTCACCGGTGATGGTTTCCTTTACCAACAGGTATTCGGAGATCTCGTCCAGCAATGCCCGGTTTTCCGTCAGCAGATTTTTGGAATCCTCAAAGCAACGGGCCATGATCCGCTGGACAGCCTTGTCAACCAAAGCGGCGGTTTCCTGAGAACAATCCAGATAGGCCTGACCGTCCAGATACTGATTCTGGATAGTGGCCGGAGCCATGAGACCCAGTTCATCGCTCATGCCGTACAGGGTGACCATGTGCTTGGCTAGAGAGGTTGCCCGCTGAATATCGTTGGCGGCACCGGTGGTCTGAACACCAAATACGATCTGCTCTGCAGCACGACCGCCCAGGGTGGACCGCAGATCTACCAGCAGCTCGTCCTTGGTGGACAGGAATTTTTCCTCTTCGGGGGTGTACATGGTATAACCCAGCGCACCGGAGGTGTGGGGAACGATGGTGATTTTTGTGACAGGATCGGTGTGCTTTTCAAAGGCAGCTATCAGTGCGTGACCCACCTCGTGATAGGCAACCAGCCGCTTTTCGGTGTCGGTCAGCACGGTGTTCTTTTTCTCGGTGCCTGCGATCACTGTCTCAAAGGATGCCAGCAGGTCTTCCTGTGTGACCAGCTTGCGGCCTTGGCGCACAGCCCGAAGTGCTGCTTCGTTGACGAGGTTTGCCAGATCAGCACCCACAGCACCGGCGGTGGCATGGGCCAGCTTCTTCAGATCTACATCCTCGGCCAGCTTGATCTTGCGGGTGTGTACCTTCAATGTGTCCAGACGGCCTTGGAAGTTGGGCCGATCTACCACGATCTGACGGTCAAAACGGCCGGGACGCAGCAGCGCCTTATCCAGTGTTTCAGGTCGGTTGGTAGCGGCAAGGATCACGATGCCCTTGGAGGAATCAAAACCGTCGATCTCACCCAGAAGGGTATTCAGAGTCTGGTCATTATATCCCAGACGGTTGTCACGCTTGTGGCCTACGGCATCGATCTCGTCGATGAAAATGATGCAAGGCGCCACCTTGGCTGCCTGCTGGAACAGGTCACGGACACGGCTGGAACCAACGCCGACGAAGGTATCATCAAAATCAGAACCGGAAAGGGCAAAGAAAGGAACATCCGCTTCACCTGCCACGGCTTTTGCCAGCAGTGTCTTGCCGGTACCGGGAGAACCCACCAGCAGCGCGCCCTTGGGAAGCTTCGCGCCAATCTCTGTGTACTTTTGGGGATTGTGCAGAAAATCAATGATCTCCTGCAGAGACTCCTTAGCTTCGTCCTGACCGGCTACATCCTTGAAGGTAACACCGGTCTGTTTTTCCATATAGACCTTGGCCTTGCTCTTGCCGAAATTACCCATCATGCCGTCACCGCTCATGCGCTTGGTCAGTGTACGCATAGAGAGGAATATCACGCCAAACATCATGGCATAGAGCAAAATGGTGATGATGAAGGAATTGTCTTCCACAATGGGATTGGTTACCGTGACACCCATATCTACCAATTCATCTGCCAAAGTCAGATAATTGCCGTAGGGAAGACCGGCATAGCAGGCTTTTTGGGAGCGAGGATCTTTGGCGGCTTCTTCTTTTGTCAAGAACAGGATCCGGTCCGCGTGGATCTCCACTTCTACCAACTGACCGGCATCCATGTATTCCCGGAACTGGGAATAGGTTGTCTCTGTGTACATGCCCTTAGAGATGGAGTTGAAGATAAAGCTGATCAAAAGAACAATGGCAACGGTGGCGAACAGTGCAATGCCTAAGCTGCGCTTGGGCTGCTTGCCATCTTGGGGTGTGCCGTTGTTTGCATTCTTGTTTTCTTTGGGATCCATATTATCCCTCCTTGAAACTGTATTAGATATTTTGTCCATCATAACACATTTTCTTTCGTGAAGCAATGAAGGAAAGCAGAATTTGCCATGAACTTTCTGTTAATTCGTGGAAAAATACTGTGCCGGAGAAAAAAGCAGTTGTGGTAATAGAGATTCTTTGATATAATGAATCCATATCATGAGAAGTGTGCCCTTATGGGTATTGTTTTGGAGTTGAAGCATTATGAAAGATACCAAGCATTTTACAAAAGAGAATCCCCGCTATGTTAGAGAAAAGTCCCGCCGGGATTTTCCTGCCCCGGAGGTTGAGGAGAATGAAGGTCAGATCGAGGGCCGCAATTCCCTGACCGAGGCCCTTCGCAGCGGCCGAACCATCGACAAGGTGTTTATTGCAGCAGGTGAGACGGACCGGGGATTGCAGCGTTTGGCAGCGGATGCCAAGGAAGCCGGTGCTGTAGTAGTGCCGGTGGACCGCCGGAAGCTGGATGCTATGAGTCAGAGCCATTCCCACCAAGGTGTCATCGCACTGGTAGCTGCCCGGGAATATTTCTCTGTGGAGGATATTTTAGAGGAAGCCGCATCCCGGGGAGAAGCACCTTTGATCGTGGTCTGCGACGAACTGTCCGACCCCCATAATCTGGGTGCTATCCTCAGAACGGCCGAATGTGCCGGTGCCCATGGCGTGATCATCCCCAAACGCCGCAGTGTAGGTTTGACTGCTGTTGTGGCAAAGGCATCTGCAGGTGCTGTGGAATACATGAAGGTTGCCCGGGTCACCAATATTACCGCTACCATTGAAGAACTGAAAAAGCAGGGCGTTTGGATTTTCGGTACGGCGGCAGAAGGCTCCATCCCCATGTACCAGGCGGATTTGAAAGGCCCCACTGCCATCGTCATTGGATCTGAGGGTGACGGTATGAGCCGTCTGGTCCGCCAAAGCTGCGATGTGACGGTGCATATTCCTATGAAAGGAAAAATCTCCTCGCTGAACGCGTCCAATGCCGCATCTATTTTGCTGTATGAAGCGGTGCGCCAGCGTCAGTGAATCTTGAACGGTTAGAAGGAGGCAGCTATGAACGAGAATGAAAAAATGCAGGATCGGGAACTGAATCTGGATGACATCATGAAAGAGTTTGCTCCCGAACCGGAGGAGACTTTGCAGGAAGATATCCCTGTGGAAGCAGATGTGCTGGAATCTGAGCCGGAGCAGCAGCCTGTCAGAGATGATACCATCCGCGTGGAACTGCCCCCCAGACAGGTACATGGGGACAGCCTGGGCGATACAGTCCGATTGGAGAATATCGAACAACTGGCCAAAGAGGCACAGGAGCCACAGCCGGAGAAAAGTGAACCCTACGGAGAAAAGTGGCAGCCGGAATATGAACAGCCCATCGGGGAGTACGTACCGCCTCAGCCAATCATTTTTCACCCCCGTTCCCACCTGCGGGAGCTGAAGCGGAAGCTGGTGGCAGGTCCGGAGCGCCGGTATTATGAGATCAACGAGATCGGCTTCGGCAGATTGCAGGCCGCCATTTTCCTAAGCTTTTTGGTGGTGGTGGTCACTGCGGGATCTACGGCGATGTATGCATTAGATATGGTACAGGAAAGCCGTATGAAGCTGTTGGTGTTTTTCCAGATTTTTGCCATGCTGGTATCTGCCTTGTTGGGAAGCTATCAGCTTCTGGAAGGCTTGGCAGACCTGTTCAAGGGCCGCTTTACATTGGATACCATGCTGGTATTTACATTCTTAGCCTGTTGCGCCGACGGTGTTCTCTGCCTGCGGGAGCTACGGGTTCCCTGCTGCGCCGCATTCAGCCTGCAGGTGACCATGTCTTTGTGGGGCGCGTACCACCGGCGAAGCACCGAAATGGCCATGATGGATACCATGCGCAAGGCAACCAATTTGGATGGTATCAAGGCGGTGGAAGATTACTACGATAACTGCACCGGATTACTGCGTGCGCAGGGCGAGGTTGAAGACTTTATGGAACACTACCACAAGCCTTCACGGCCGGAGAAGGTGTTCTCTTGGTACGCCTTCTTTGCACTTCTGGTCAGTATTGCCAACGGTGCAGTGGCCATGATGCTTCACGGTTCTGTTTCCTTTGGTATTCAGGTGATTTCTGTTTCCCTGCTGGCAGCGGTCCCCGTAACTTCTTTCATTACCTTGTCTCGTCCTATGGCCATTCTGGAGCGCAGACTCCATAGGCTGGGCACAGTGCTGTGTGGCTGGAGGGGAATCGTTGGGTTGAGTAAACGGGCAGTATTTCCCATCAGCCATGAGGACTTGTTTCCGGTAGGAAGCTGCAAACTCAACGGTGTCAAATTTTACGGAAGTCGTGACCCTGACCAAGTGGTGGCCTATTGCACGGCCCTTGTGCGTGCTGATGGCGGTGGCCTGATTTCTATCTTCGATTATCTGCTCAGTAGCCGTAACGGACGGCACTATGATGTGGAGAATTTCCGGGGTTACAACGGTGGTATCGGTGGTGAGGTTTGCGGTGAGCCGGTGCTCATGGGCACACTGGACTGCCTGAAAGAAATGGGCGTAGAGATTCCGGAAGGTACCAGCGTTAGTCAGGCCGTATATGCAGCCATCGATGGAGAATTCTGCGGCGTGTTCGCTGTGACCTATGCAAAAGCAAAATCCTCTGTGGCCGGTTTGCGCACCATGTGTTCTTACCGGGGATTGCGGCCGATTCTGGTAACGGAAGACTTTATGCTGACAGAAAACTTCATTCGGAGCCGTTTTTCTGTCAATACCCGCCATGTTTGTTTCCCTCAGCGTTCTGCTCGGGCTGGTCTGGCCGCGGTGGAAGCGGACAGTGAAACACCCGCGATGGCGTTGATCACATCCAAAGGCTTAGCTCCCTATGCCTTTGCCATCACCGGTGCCCGTAGTGTCCGTACCGCCAGTTGGATCGGCGTTGTGATCCATTTGTTGGGCGGTATTCTGGGTTTGGCAATGATGGCGGTGCTGGCATATCTGGGTGAGGCGGAGCTGTTGACCCCTGCGAATCTGCTGCTATATGAAATGGTATGGCTGATTCCCGGATTACTGATTACAGAGTGGACTCGCTCTGTGTAAGGAGGCATTTGATATGGATCGGTATATATTTGGTCTGATTCAACACGCGGTCCGGACTGGGTTGATTCAGGAAGAAGACCAACTGTGGGCAGTAAACCGCTTGCTGGAAGTAATGGAACTGGATGAAGTGGAAATAGATGTGCCGGCACAGGCACCATTGCATGAGATTCTGGATGCGCTGACAGAGAACGCAGTGCAGCGGGGCATCTGTGATGACAATCAAGTGGCTCGGGACCTGTTTGACACGAAGCTGATGGGTGTACTGACACCTATGCCCCATGAAGTGCGGGCCAAATTCAGCCAGCTGTATGCCCAAACCCCCAAGGCCGCGACAGATTGGTATTACGCATTTAGCCAAGACACCAATTACATACGCCGCGATCGGATCGCCAAGGATGAAAAGTGGAAATATGAGAGCAAATACGGCACACTGGACATTACCATTAATCTCAGCAAGCCTGAAAAAGATCCGCGGGCCATTGCTGCCGCAAAGCTGGCACCGCAATCCGGTTATCCGAAATGCCTGCTGTGCCGGGAAAATGAAGGTTATGCCGGTCGTATGAACCATCCTGCCCGGCAAAATCACCGGATTATTCCCATGACTATCAATAATTCTGCGTGGTTTATGCAGTATTCTCCTTATGTTTATTATAATGAGCACTGCATTGTATTCAACGGCCAGCATACACCCATGGCCATCAACCGGGCGACCTTCCAAAAGCTGTTGGACTTTGTAGGCCAATTCCCCCACTACTTTGTGGGTTCCAATGCGGATCTTCCGATTGTGGGCGGCTCGATCTTGAGCCATGACCATTTTCAAGGTGGCCATTACACCTTTGCCATGGAAACGGCAGACATTGAGAAAGAACTGCGGTTTGCGGGATTTGAAGATGTAACCGCGGGAATCGTCAAGTGGCCCATGTCCGTGATCCGCCTGCGTTGCGCGGATCCAGAGCGGTTGGTGGCATTGGCGGATAAGATTTTGCTGACATGGCGGGACTATACCGACGAAAGCGCGTTTGTTTTTGCGGATACCGATGGTATCCCGCACAATACCATTACGCCTATTGCCCGCCGCAGGGGAGAGGACTTTGAACTGGATCTGGTTCTGCGCAATAATCTGACGACGCAGGAGCATCCCATGGGATTGTACCATCCCCACAGTGAGAAGCACCACATCAAAAAAGAAAACATCGGCCTGATTGAGGTCATGGGTCTGGCGGTGCTGCCTTCCCGGCTGAAGGGAGAATTGGCTGATCTGGAAACCGCTATTTTGGAGAATCAGGATATTCGAAGCAATGAGGTTCTTTCCAAACACGCCGATTGGGTAGATGAACTGAAGAACCTCTACAGCTTTACTTCTGAGAATGCCCGGGACATCCTGCGTAAGGAAGTGGGCGCGGTATTTACCGCGGTTCTGGAGGATGCCGGTGTCTATAAATGTACACCGGAGGGTCGTGAGGCGTTTATCCGCTTTGCGCAGACCGTTAAATAATCAACGAACCGGACATGGCGATCGCCATGTCCGGTGCTTTTATATATTCAGTAAGCGGCGGGCATTACCGCCAAGAATATTGTACTTTGCTTCGTCCGTCAGTGGTAATGTACAGATCTTGTCTATTTCCGATTTTTGATCGGCCCAAGGAGAATCGGTACCGAAGAGGACTCGGTGGGAGCCAAAAGCATTGACCAAATCGCAGAAGGCCTTCTGGCTGAGCAGCGGAAGCTCTTCCGGTGTATAATACCCGTCATTCAGCGGCGCAATGGCACCAAGGGAAATGGCGGTATCAATATAGCAGCCGGTAGGTACCAAGTATTCTGCTACCCGGTCCCAATTTTTCCAGCCACCCATATGGGCCAAAACAATAGGAATGGGGCCAAGTTGGCACAGTGCATCGGCGGTCATCCGGGGGCTACACCGTACTTCACCGGGATAGGCGATCTCACTGCCGGCGTGCATGACCGTGATCAGACCCAGCTCAGCAGCCTTTCCCAGAATCCGCAAATAGCGGATATCGTTGATATCCACGCCTTGGTAGAATGGATGTATCTTGATGCCCTTCAGACCTGCGCCGGCAATGCGCACAAGCTCTGCTTCCCAGTTTTCAGCAAGGGGATGTACAGCGCCACAATGAATGATTCCGTCTTTCCCATTGAGCTGTATGGCAGTATCGTTCATGGATGTGAGCTTGGTGGGGTTGGTGGCTACAGGCAGCACGACACTGTGGTCAATTCCGGCTGATGCCATGGATTCATGCAAAGAAGAAACGGTACCGTCGGCGAATGCGGCTGCATGGCTGTTTGCCTGCATACCGGTGATGGCCCGTTGGGCGATTTTGTCCGGGAATGTATGAGTATGAAAGTCAATGATCATAGGGCACCTCTTTTTTCAGAGAAGGGATTTTAAACAATTATATCATATGCGGTATAAAATCACAAGCCGATGCCGAAAAAGTGCATAAATGTACCATCACAAAATCTACGAAAATGAGCATTGCAATGTGAATCGGATTCGTGTATAATGACTCTATGATTGTGGTTTTTGAATGGACCCCAACTAAGCAGAGGGAGGTACAGCCTTCCCGAAAGGAGACGAAACAACCATGTACACAGCAAACGCCATTCGTAATATTTGCCTTCTGGGCCACAGCGGCAGCGGCAAGTCTGCTCTGGCTGAGAGCCTGCTCTACATGACCGGTGCCATTGACCGTATCGGCAGAAACGCCGACGGCAACACCGTTTGTGACTATGATCCTGAGGAGATCCGCCGCAACATTTCCATCTCTTCTTCTCTGGTTCCTCTGGAGTACAAGAGCATCAAGATCAATGTGCTGGATACCCCCGGTGCATTTGACTTCTCCGGTGCAGTGATGGAAGCACTCCGTGCTGCTGACGCTGCTATCATCGTATGCTCCGCTAAGGACGGCATCACTGTCGGTTTTGAAAAGGCATGGAAGTACTGTGAAGAGCGGAATATGCCCCGCTTCGTATATATCTCCAAGGTTGACGAAGACAACAGCGATTACAATGCCACCTTCAACGCCCTGCGTGAGCGCTACGGCAACAAGATCGCTCCCGTCGTTGTACCTATCTGGGATGCTTCTCACAAGGTTACCGGCATTATTGATGTTGTGAATAAGCGTGCATATGAGATGCAGAAGCTGAAGAGAGTTGAAATCGCAATTCCCGACGGCAAGGAAGATGTCATTGAAGAGTTCAATGATGCACTGAAGGAATCCGTTGCCGAGACCAGCGAAGAGCTGATGGACAAGTTCTTCGGCGGCGAGGACTTTACTTACGCTGAAATGATCAAGGGTATGCACCAGGGTGTTATGGACTGCAGCATGTTCCCCGTGCTGTGCGGCTCCGGCTTCACCTGCCTGGGCAGCCTGATGCTCATGGACCATATCTGCGATCTGCTGCCTAACCCCGTGGAAGGCAACTATCATAAGGCTACCACCGCTGACGGCAAGGTTGAGGAATTCGTAGTTTCTCCCGGCGGTGTTCCCTCCGCTTTCGTATTCAAGACCGTTTCCGACCAGTACGGCAAGTACTCCTACATCAAGGTTCTGTCCGGTGAGATCACCTCCGACACAACTCTGGTCAACGCCCGTACCGGTGAGACCGAGAAGCTGGGCCGTCTGTACAGCATGTGCGGCAAGAAGGCTACCGAAGTCAAGGCTCTGACCTGCGGTGATATCGGCGCCATCGGCAAGATGGACAAGGTCAAGACCGGCGATACCCTCTGCGATCCCCGTAAGGTGGTCAGCCTGAAGGGCATCCCCTACGCACTGCCCTGCTACTCCATGGCCATTGCTCCCAAGGTCAAGGGTCAGGAAGAAAAGGTCGGTACCGGTCTGAACCGTTTGAACGAAGAAGATCCCTCCTTCACTCTGGTCAACAACGCCGAGACCAAGCAGCTGGTGCTGTCCGGTGCCGGTGACCAGCAGCTGGATGTTCTGGTTGCCAAGCTGAAGAGCCGCTTTGGTGTGGATGCTGTTCTGAGCCCCGCCAAGGTCGCTTACCGCGAGAAGATCAAGAAGACCGTCCAGGCTCACGGCCGTCATAAGAAGCAGACCGGCGGCAGCGGCCAGTTTGGTGATGTTTGGGTTCGTTTCGAGCCTCAGGAAGAGCAGGACGAGATGATCTTCGCTGAAGAAGTCTTCGGTGGCTCCGTTCCCAGAAACTTCTACCCCGCTGTTGAAAAGGGTATCCAGGAAGCAGTTCAGAAGGGCCCCCTGGCCGGCTATCCCATGGTCGGTTTGAAGGCTGTTCTGTACGATGGCTCCTACCACCCTGTTGACTCCAACGAAATGGCATTCAAGCTGGCTGCAATTCTGGCCTTCAAGGAAGCTATGCCCAACGCCAACCCCACTCTGCTGGAGCCCATCGGCACCCTGGCAGTTTCTGTTCCCGAGGATTACGTCGGTGACGTTATGGGTGACCTGAGCAAGCGCCGTGGCCGCCCCATGGGCATGAACCCCGACTCCGATGGTAACACCGTCATCGAGGCCGAAGTTCCCATGGCTGAAATGAGCAGCTATGCCATCGACCTGCGTGCTATGACCCAGGCCCGTGGCAGCTTCACTCTGCAGTTTGAGCGCTATGAGGAAGTTCCCAAGGCTAACCAGGCAAAGATCATTGCTGATGCCAAGAACGACGAGGAATAATCTTTCATAACCAATGCCGCCTCTTCTGAGGCGGCATTTTCTTAGGAAAAGATGTTGACAGATCAACATCTATAGGTTATACTGATGCAGAAAAGGGGAGGGTTGGATATGCTCAATCGTTTTGGTGCCTTTGTTGGTGGCATCGCTACTTGTTATAAATATATTCAGAGGATCAAATCCATGGAGATGACAGAACTGGGGTTGAAAGGAACCCATGCCATGTGCCTGTTTCACCTGCATCGCCATGTGGAAGGACTAACGGCTGCACAGCTTTGCCAGCTTTGCGGAGAGGATAAAGCGGCCATTTCCCGTACACTTTCCGAATTGGAAGAAAAGGGTTATTTGCATACGCAGGAGTCAAACGGGAAAAAATACCGGGCGATGCTGTGTTTGACTCTGGAGGGAGAAAATATTGCGGAGCGCATAGACAGCCTCATTGAGGACTGGGTCAGTGCCGGTGGTGAAGGCTTGACCGATGAAGAACGAGAAGAATTTTACAGGGTGCTGGGGCATATTGCTTTGAATTTGAAGCATCGCTATGAAACGAATCAGGAGGTCATGTAATGGCAGTAAGATTTATCGTGGATTCCGGGTCGGATATTCTGCCCGCTGAGTGTGAAAAGCTGGGCATTGTCCATCTGCCCCTGAAAGTGATATTCGGAGAAACGGAATATGCCGACGCGGTGGATATGACCCACCGGGAGTTTTATGAAAAATTGGTGGAAAGTGATGTCATGCCCACCACCAGTCAGGTAGGACCTGCAGAATTTGCCGATGCCATGGAACGGGTCGTGGCTGCCGGTGATACTGCCGTGGTAGTAACGGTATCCGGAAAGTTGTCCGGTACCTACCAAAGTGCCATGATCGCTGCTTCGGAATATCCCGGAAAGGTCTTTGTGGTAGATAGTGAAAGCGTGAGTCTGGGTGAGCGTATTTTGGTGGAGTATGGTCTGTCTCTGCTGGAAAAAGGGTATGATGCAGAGCGGATCGCATTGATACTGAACGAACAGAAAAAGCATATTCACGTTATTGCTTTGCTGGATACACTGGAATATTTGAAAAGAGGTGGCCGTATCTCTTCTGCTATGGCATTGGCGGGATCTCTGCTGTCAATCAAGCCTGTGGTAGCTATTGAGGATGGCACCATCGTTATGGCCGGAAAAGCCAGAGGCTCTAAGCAGGGCAATAACCTGTTGCGGCAGCTGGTGGAAAAGAGCGGCGGCATCAACTTCGGAAAACCCTTCTGCTTGGCCTATTCCGGTCTTTCGGATGCGTTGCTGCAGAAGTACATCGAAGACAGCAGTGAGCTTTGGGTCGGAAAGACGGAACGGTTGCCCATTGCCACGGTAGGCTGTACCATCGGTACTCATGCAGGTCCCGGTGCGGTGGCATTGGCGTTTTTTGAGAGTTGAAAATTTAAACGATCGTTTACAATGGTAATATAATCGGCAGGCTGCCTTGCGCAGTCTGCCGTTTTATGTTACAATGAAAAAAACAACAGGAGGGTATGCAATGCTGCCGGAAGCCTTTTTGAATCGAATGGAGCAACAGCTGGGACAAGAGTACCCGGCTTTTCTGCGTAGTTTGGAACGGCCAAGAGCCGTAGCGCTGCGTTTTAATCCCCTGAAAGGGGAAGCACCGCAACTGCCCTTTGTGAAAGAGTCTGTTCCATGGGAACCCCAAGGATATTATTATGACCCTGAATCTCGCCCAGGTCTGCACCCTTATCACGAGGCCGGCGTATATTATTTGCAGGAGGCCAGCGCTATGGCACCGGTGGCGCTGCTGGACCCGCAGCCGGGTGAGTGGGTGTGCGACCTCTGTGCCGCTCCGGGCGGAAAGACCACTCAGATCGCAGGCAGAATGGGTGGGGAAGGTTTTCTGTTATGTAATGAGATCAATCCCAAGCGGGCCAAGATCCTCAGCAGAAATATAGAGAGAATGGGCGTTGCCAACGCTCTGGTGACCAATGAGCATCCGGAAAAGCTGGCCCAGCGTCTGGCAGGCTGCTTCGATCGGGTGCTGATCGATGCGCCCTGTTCCGGTGAGGGTATGTTCCGGAAGGAAGAGACAGCCGTTACCGATTGGAGCGGGGAAACCGTTGCCATGTGTGCCCGACGACAAGGAGAAATCCTGCACAGCGGTTCTATGCTGGTACGGCCCGGCGGACGGCTGGTTTACTCCACCTGCACCTTTGCCCCACAGGAAAACGAACAGGCGGTAGCCCAGTTTCTGTCAGAACATCCGGATTTTGAGGCGGAGTTGGTAGAGGCACCTTGGTTCGCACCGGGAGAGAACGGAAGTTTCCGTATGTGGCCGCACAAGCTTCTGGGAGAGGGGCATTTTGCTGCCGTTCTGAAGAGAAAAGGGAATGCGGAGCGCAACACGCCGGATGAAGCAAATCTGGCAACACTGCCCAAGGAATGGACCGCTTTTGCCAAAGAACTGGGGATCACACTGCCAAAGGGAGGTCCGGTCTTGTTCGGACAGAGCCTTTACTGGGTACCGGTGGGTTTGCCGGAATTAAAGGGTTTGAAGGTCGAGCGGCCGGGACTGGAGCTGGGCGTCGTGAAAAAGGACCGATTCGAGCCTTCTCATGCATTGGCGCTGTGGCTGAAAGATTGTGCACGTATGGAAAATTATCCATGGGACAGCCGGGAAATGAACGCTTACCTCCACGGGGATGTGGTGCCGTCCGGGCAAAAGGGTTGGTGTCTGGTCGTAGCGGATGGATACGCTATTGGTTGGGGCAAGGGCGATGGGACAGTGCTGAAAAACCACTATCCCAAGGGCCTGCGGCGGTAGGGAATAATTTATACTTTACATAACGCGATATTTATGGTATAATCCTTAAGGTCTATTATTATGCGTTCCAGACAAATCATCGCAAGGAGAGGATTTCCTTGGCCAGATATGAAATAATCGGTGGCACTCCCTTGCTGGGAGAGGTCACTATCAGCGGTGCGAAAAACGCCGCAGTTGCGATCCTGCCGGCAACTTTGCTGGTATCAGGTACCTGCAAAATCGAAAATGTTCCCGATATTTCTGATGTACGGATCTTGCTGGACATTCTGAAAGGAATGGGTGCAAAGATCAGTTTTGAAGATAAGAATACCATTATTATTGACAGCAGTGAAGTGAATAGTATCCATCCGGATCCCGAGCTGGTCCGAAAGATGCGCGCCAGCTACTATTTGATGGGCGCGCTGCTGGGCCGTTTTGGCAAGGCGGATGTGGCACTACCCGGTGGCTGTAATTTTGCTTCCCGCCCTATTGACCAGCACATCAAAGGCTTTTGGGCTTTGGGTGCCGTGGTGGATGAGACGGAGGACTATGTAGCACTGGAGCCGGGCGCAAACGGTCTGCACGGTGCGAAGATCAGTTTGGATATGGCCAGCGTTGGCGCAACAGCCAACATTATGCTGGCTGCAGTGCTGATTCCCGGTCAGACAGTTATTGAAAACGCTGCAAAGGAGCCGCACATCGTTGACTTGGCGAACTTTTTGAACACAGTAGGTGCACACATTTCCGGTGCCGGTACCGATACTGTGAAGATTCGTGGTGTCAAGGCCCTGAAGGGCGGCAGCTATGCCATCATTCCGGACCAGATCGAAGCCGCTACCTACATGGCGGCGGCTGCAGCCACCGGCGGCAATGTGCTTGTACGCAATGTGATTCCTAAGCACATGGAGCGGATCACATCCAAATTGATGGAAATGGGTGCCAAGATTACCGAGTACGACGATGCAATCCGGGTGCAGGCCAATACCAGATTGACACACACCACGGTGAAGACCCGTCCCTATCCCGGTTTCCCCACAGATATGCAGGCGCAGCTGTGCGTATGCATGACTTTGGCCAGTGGCGTGAGCCGCTTGACGGAGAGTGTGTATGAAACACGGTTCTTCGGCTACTGCACAGAGCTTGCTAATATGGGTGCTGATATTTTGATCAACGGCAAAACTGCTATCGTTACCGGTAAAGAGAAGCTCTACGGCGCCAAGGTATATGCCCATGACTTGCGGGCAGGTGCGGCACTGATCATTGCAGGATTGGTTGCGGAGGGTACCACCCGGGTGGAGAATATCCATTTTGTGGAGCGCGGCTATGAGAATATCGTAGAAAAGCTGTTAGCCCTCGGTGCGAATATTAAGAGAATAGAAGACTAAACCAAAAGCGCCCGGAGCGGAAGCTCCGGGCGCTTGATAATTATTGGAAGTCATTTACAGCTGAAACATGGGAGTAGACAGGTAGCGCTCGCCGGTGTCGGGGAGGAGTACAACAATGGTTTTGCCATCATTTTCGGGGAGCTTTGCCAGTTCTATGGCAGCATGCAGAGCGGCGCCGGAAGAAATGCCCACTAACAGACCTTCGGTTCTTGCCAAAAGTCTGCCTGCTGCATAGGCTTCGTCCTCTGTAACAGTAACGATATGATCGATCACATCAGCATCCAGTACCTTGGGGATAAAGTTGGCACCGATGCCCTGCAGGCCATGGCTTCCCGCATGGCCCTGAGACAGCAGGGGAGAGGAAGCAGGCTCCACTGCAATGATCTGCACATCGGGATTTTGGGTTTTTAGAAACAGTCCCACACCAGTAATGGTGCCACCGGTACCCACGCCCGCTACGAAGATATCGATGTTGCCGTCGGTATCTTCCCAAACTTCCGGGCCGGTGGTCTCAAAATGGGCTTTGGCATTGGCGGGGTTTTCAAACTGTCCGGGAATGAAGCTGCCCGGGATCTCCTGTGCCAGCGCTTCCGCTTTGGCAATAGCGCCGGTCATACCCTCGGCACCGGGAGTCAGCACTACTTCCGCACCATATGCACGCATCAATAGCTGCCGCTCAATGCTCATGGAATCGGGCATGACGATGATGGCTCGATATCCCCTATTGGCTGCCACAGCCGCAAGGCCGATGCCGGTGTTGCCGGAGGTGGGCTCGATAATGGTGCCGCCGGGGAGTAGCTTGCCGGTTTTCTCCGCTTCGCGGATCATGTAAAGGGCCACCCGATCCTTGGCGGAGCCTGCGGGATTGCAGCTTTCCAGCTTGGCAAGGACAGTGCCACCCATCTTTTCCTGCCGGGATAGCCGGTCCAGCCGGACCAATGGTGTGTTCCCAATCAATCCATCGATGGAAGTATAGATCTTGTTCATATAGATACCTCCCAGAGTAGTTTATAAAATTATATCCCCATTTGATTCTTGTGTCAACGATTCCATTGACATGAGCCTGTGTTGTATGATATAACCCATATATGATTGGAGGGATCCACAGTGGCACAGTTTGAAAATGAAATTGAGGGGATCGTAGACCTGATCCTTGAAGACTATACCCATGGCCGGGATATTGACCGGATTGACCTTTTCAAGCAACCGGATAAGGATATTATCATTGATATGATCGATAAGCTCCGCAGGATCATTTTTCCGGGATATTTTACGGAGAAAACCTACCGGATATACAATGCCAAGCACAACCTTTCTATGCTCATTGAGGATGTGATGTTCAACCTGAATCGGCAGGTGGGTCTGGTAATTCAGAATAAACAGGAAGCAGAGAAGATATGTCTGGCCTTCTTCCGGGAAATCCCCAAGGTGCGCACCTTGGTGCAGACCGATTTGCAGGCATCCTATGAGGGCGACCCGGCGGCATCCGGTAAGGAAGAGATCATTTTTTCTTATCCGGGGTTGTTTGCTATTACGGTCTATCGCTTGGCACATGTGCTGTACCGCCTTGGTGTTCCGATGATCCCACGGATCATGACGGAATATGCCCACTCTGTGACCGGTATCGATATCCACCCCGGTGCGTCCGTTGGCGAATATTTCTTTATTGACCACGGTACCGGTATCGTAATTGGCGAGACAACAGTGATTGGTGATCATGTGAAGATATATCAGGGCGTGACCTTAGGTGCATTGTCTACCCGGGGCGGTCAGAACCTGCGGGGTAAGCGCCGCCATCCCACCATTGAGGATAATGTGACTATCTATGCCGGTGCGTCCATTCTGGGTGGAGATACGGTGATTGGTCGGAATTCAGTGATCGGTTCCAATGCCTTTATTACGGAATCTATTGGTGCCGGCACACGGGTGACCACCAAGTGTCAGGAACTGGAAATCCGGGTCAAAGGAGAATAAACAGCAGCGCGCAGGCAAAAGCCTGCGCGCTTGTGTATTAGTCAGCGAAATTCAGAACATCCTGATAGCGGTCCTTAAACAGGTTGTAGACGGCGCCCAAAACGGCCTCGTCTTCCACTGCCAGATAGTTCTCATTCTCTTCGTCCACCGGCTCGATCTCCAGAATGACGATCTCGTTGGCATCTTCCTCTGCAGGAATCATAACTAAGTATTCCTTGCCCTGATATTCGATGCAATCTAAGTATTCGAAGGTGGTCTCTACACCGTTGTCATCGGTGAGGGTAATGAGGGAGGTTTCTTCCTCCTGCAACAGTTCTTCGTTTGCCATGAGGGTCTCCTTATCTCTGGATACGGCCACTGCCGTCGCCGCCGGCCAGCTTCTGTACTTCAGCCAGAGTGACCATGTTGTAGTCGCCCTCGATGGAGTGCTTCAGAGCGGATGCAGCAACTGCGAATTCAACAGCTGCCTGGGTGTCATAGCCGTTCATGCAGGCATAGATCAGACCACCGCCGAAGGAGTCACCGCCGCCGACGCGGTCAATGATGTGCAGGTTGTACTTCTTGGAGAAGCAGTACTCGTCCTTGGCAACGTTGTACAGCATAGCGCTCCAGCCGTTGTCGAAAGCGGAGTGGCTCTCACGCAGGGTGATGGCGACCATCTCAAAGCCGAACTTGTCAGCCAGCTGCTTGGCAACGGACTTGTAGCCTTCGTGGTTCAGGTTGCCGCCGTAGATGTCGGTAGCCTCAGCTTCGATACCGAATACGTCCTTGGCATCCTCTTCGTTGGAGATGCAAACATCAACATACTGGCACAGCTCGGTCATAGCTTCACGTGCCTGAGCACGGGTCCACAGCTTGCCACGGTAGTTCAGATCGCAGGAGATCTTGATGCCACGGGCCTTGGCAGCCTTGCAGGCTTCCTTGCAGATCTCGACCAGATTAGCGCCCAGAGCGGGGGTAATGCCGGTGAAGTGGAACCACTCAGCGCCTTCAAAGATGGCGTCCCAATCAAAGTCGGAGGGAGCGGCCAGCTGGATTGCGGAGTAGGCACGGTCATAAATGCAGACGGAGCCACGCTGAGAAGCGCCCTTTTCGTTGAAGTAGATGCCAACACGCTCGCCACCACGGACGATCTTGGAGGTATCAACGCCGTAGCGGCGCAGAGAGTTGACAGCAGCCTGACCGATGGCGTGGGCAGGAAGCTTGGTAACATAAGCGGCATCCATGCCGTAGTTTGCCAGAGAAACAGCAACGTTGGCTTCACCACCGCCGAAGGTGAATTCTACATGATCGCACTGAACAAAACGTTCATAGTTGTAAGGCTGCAGACGCAGCATCAGTTCGCCAAAAGTAATAACCTTAGCCATTGATATATGTTCCTTTCAAAATAAAATACAATTATTCGCCCTTAGCGGCCTTGCGGGCCTCCAGGCACAGATTGGTGATCTTCTCCCAGTTGCCGGCTGCAATGTCAGCCTTGGGGCAGACCCAGCTACCGCCGACAGCATGGATAAAGGGAGCATCCACATATTCCTTAATGTTACCGGTGTTGACACCGCCGGTGGGCAGGAACTTCAGACCAACAAAGGGGGCGGACAGGTTCTTCATAGCATTCAGACCACCGTAAACATTGGCGGGGAAGAACTTGACCATCTTCAGACCGTGCTTCAGGGCAGCCATGATCTCGGTGGGGGTGACACAGCCGGGAGCCACCGGAATCCCATTTTCTACGCACCAGCCAACGACTTCGTCGCTGAAACCGGGGGAGACGATAAACTTGGCGCCCATGGCAACTGCCAGCTTGGCCTGTTCAACATTGACGATGGTACCTGCACCCACCAGAACATCGGGGCAGTTTTCGGCAACGGCCTTAATTGCCTCGGGAGCACATGCGGTACGGAAAGTGATCTCCATCGTATCAACACCACCTGCGGCCATGGCCTTCGCGGTGGGAACGGCATCCTCGACTTTGTCCAGAACCACAACAGGGACAACGATGGAGTTTGCCAATCTGCTCATAACATCCATTTGTAAATTACCTCCTTGGCTGTGATCAGCCAAAATAAATACGATTGATACGCAGGACCGTTGTCACAAATGAGACACAATCCCACAAGTGTAATTATACCGACGATGCACCTCTGTGTCAATCGGGAAAACCACTGAAAGAAAGAAAAAGAATCCAACGAAATAGACAAAGCCGGGATCCCTTCGGATCCCGGCCCCGGATTATTCTTTTAATAGCTTTGCGTAGCCGCTTCCGTACTGGACGCAGCGGGAAACTCGGCTCAAAGTGGCGGAGGATATATCGGACCGTGCCATTACTTGATTATAGGTATTGCCCTCCATAAGAAGTTGGGCAGCGTAGAGTCGCTCCGCCATATTTTCCAACTCCTTGCGCGTACAAAGGTCCTCAAAAAGGGCGGCAATGTCATTTTTATCCTGAATTGATGCCATCAGCTGACAGAGTTGCAGAATCTTTTGCTCCTTGCTCATAGGTTCCATTTACAATCCTCCTGTCAGAATTTTTCCAGACTACTGCCCAAGAAGGCCCGGGTCTTTTCACTCTGGGGATTCTCAAAGACCTGCTGGGGCGTGCCCATCTCCTCAATGACACCGTCAGCCATGTAGATCACCACGTCTGCCACACTCTTTGCGAACTCCATTTCGTGAGTCACTACGATCATAGTATTTTCTGTATTCTTGAGTCCGCGGATAACACGCAGAACTTCACCGGTCAACTCCGGATCCAATGCGGAAGTGGGTTCGTCAAAGCACAGCACCTGCGGATCCATAGCCAATGCCCGGGCAATGGCTACCCGCTGTTGCTGACCGCCGGAAAGCTGGTAAGGGTAGGCTTCCAGTTTGTTGGACAGACCCACTTGTTCCAACAGCCGACGTGCAGTGCTGCGTACTTCGTCGGGCGTACCCTTTTTCATCAGATTGGGTGCGAGCGTTACATTTTCCAGAACTGTATACTGGGGAAACAGATTGAAGTTCTGAAATACCAGACCGAAGTGAAGCCGATTTTTACGGATATCCTCTTCATTCGTTGAGGATAAGAGCTGATTTCCATCTACCCATATCTCACCTTCGTCGGGGGTCTCTAAAAAATTCAGGCACCGGAGCAACGTGGTCTTACCACTGCCGGAAGAGCCAATGATGGCCAGAACCTGTCCCTGTTCCAGACTAAAACTGACACCCTTTAACACTTCGGTCTTGCCGAAACGCTTCTTAATATTATTGACCTGCAATACTGCCATAATTCAACCTCTGAAATAATCCAATTTCTTCTCCAACTTGCCAAAGAGTACTGTCAGCAATCCACTGAAAAGCAGATAGAAAGCACCCGTGTAGAACAGGGGCCAGATCAGACCTTTTTTAATGAAGGATTCGCCAATGTAGGTGATCTCGTAAATAGAAATAATACGGGCCAGGGCGGTGTCCTTGACTAGGGTGATAAATTCGTTGCCCATGGGGGCGGTGATCCGTTTGATGACCTGCAGTAGAACAACTTTGAAAAAGATCTGAGTTTTGGTCATGCCTAAGACTTGGCCTGCTTCGTACTGACCTTGTGGGATGGACTCAATACCGCCCCGGTAGATCTCGGAGAAATAGCAGGCGTAGTTGATGGCAAAGGCAACAATGACAGCATTGAAACGGCCGATGCTGGGCAGGCCGAACATTAAACCCGGGCCGTAGAAAATAACGATGAGCTGCAGCATCAGCGGGGTACCCCGGATGATCCATACAAAGCCACGGGTCAAGGCACGTACAGGACGCAACTTGGAGAGTGCATTCAGCTTCGTGCCGGACAGAAACCGGAAAGGAGTCCATTTGCTCATAGATCCGAAGGCCACCACCAGTCCCAAGGGCAGGGCAAACACAAGGGTCAGTATAAAAATTTTAATGGTTTCCCAGAAGCCGTTCAGCAGCTCCATTGTTACCGGAAGGAACATAGCGGATACCTCTCTTTCCTTTTACACCCCGCAAGGGAGGGCTATGCCCTCCCTTGCTATGGATGTGTTTATTAACCGGCCAGTGTCAGATTGTACTTCTCGGCCAGTGCGGGCAGGGTGCCGTCTGCAATCAGCTTATCCATGAAGGCGTTGAACATGGCGGTCAGATCAGAATCCTTACGGAAGCCGACGCCGTATTCTTCAGATTCCAGACTGATACCGATGGCCAGATCGGCGTAGTCAGTGCCTTCACCGGTCATAGCGTTGGCCATGGTGATGTCGATGACACAGGCGTCGGCAGTGCCGGCCTTGACTTCCATCAGTGCCTTAGCCATGTCCTGAGTAGCAACCAGATCTTCAATGCCTGCGGCCTTGGCGGCAGCTTCACCGGTGGAGCCACTTTCAACGGCAACAGTCAGATCCTTGAGGCTGGCAGCGTCAGCATAATCAGCAACTACGTCGGCCTTCATAACCACAACCTGTGCGTTGACCACATAGGGGTCGGAGCAGTTGGTGGTCTTCAGCAGCTCTTCGTTGATGGTCATACCGTTCCAGATGCAGTCGATGTTCTTTGAATCCAACTCGAAGACTTTCTTGCCCCAATCGGCGATAACGAAGAATTCAACTTCTACACCCAGTTCTTTTGCGAACAGTCTTGCGAACTCAGCATCGAAGCCGGTCCATTCGCCGTTCTCGTCCTTGTAATCCATGGGGGCGTAGTCGGTGATGCCGACGATCAGCTTGCCGTTCTTCTTAACATACTCGGAGTCGGTCTTGGGTTCAGCAGCACAAGCTGCGAAGCAGCTGAGTACCATCAGCAGGGCCAGAAGCATTGCAAATAACTTTTTCATAATTTACCATCCTTTCAAATGTGTGGTGAGTTGTTTGATATCTGCATTATACTTTAACGGACTAAAGTTGTAAAGTACTATTTTGCAGTTTTTTCAACATTTGGAGGATTGTACAGTAGATGGGGTGATTTAGTGCTTTAGTTTGGTAAAGTGATACATAAAGAACATGGGGGTGGTTATCAGCTACCCGCGTTACTGATGAAGGTCAGCATTGGCAGGCAGATAATATCCACCCCTACAGGATATTTAGAAATTGGCAACCTCGCTGGATTTTAACTGTAGTTGGAGCTTGTCTGCAATCAAGGCAATGAATTCGGAATTGGTAGGCTTGCCCTTCGTATTGCTGACAGTATATCCAAAGAACCGCTGCAAGGTATCCAGGTCACCTCTGTCCCAGGCAACCTCAATAGCATGGCGGATGGCACGTTCCACTCTGGAAGGCGTGGTCTGGAATGTTTTTGCTACCTGTGGATATAGTACCTTTGTAATGGCATTGATCACATCCATATCGTTGACAGCAATGATGATGGCCTCCCGCAGGTATTGGTAGCCTTTGATATGGGCGGGCACACCGATTTCGTGAATGATTCCTGTAACCATAGTTTCAATGCTGGTCTTGTCCGGCTTGCGGGAGGTTAAAGTTTTCCGCTGGTTCTCCCCACCACGGATCTCCTCCAGCCGCTCTACCAGTGCGCTGATATCGCAGGGCTTCAGCATCAGATACCGGACGCCCAGATTGGCCGCTGCTGAAGATACATAGTTGGTTACAAAACCTGATGTAGCCAATGTGATAGGCTTCTTGTCCAGACCGGAAATAGCCTTCAACACACTGATGCCGTCTCTTTTCGGCAGCATCATGTCCAGTACCAGTACGTCCGGTTTCCGCTCAGAAACCAAGCGAATGGCCTGTTCGCCGTCATTGGCTGTACCCAAGACCTGAAATCCGCCGACTTGCTGCAGGGCGGCAGTCATGCCAGCGCAAAATTCCTCCGTATTGTCCGCAATAATAACGGTTGTCAAATTGTTCATAGATCCCTCTCCTGACTTGTGAAGTTGCTCCCCTTGGTTGCGACAAATATAATTTAGCATAATGTAGTGGTTTTTGCAAGGAAAATACAAAACAATCGCTCGACAAAACAGGCTAGTTTTCGACAAAATTACTATAAATAACAAACAAAACGATGAATTATTACAATTTGAAAAGAATGTGAAGAAAGGTTGACGGAATGTGGCTTTCTGTAGTAGAATTATGACATAATTTCAAAAAAGGAGCGGGAACGTATGAACGAAGTATGGAACTTAGACCGGATGTATGCCGGATTTGATGACCCCAAATATCTGCAGGACTTTGCAGCCTTTGAGGAGAAGGTTGCAGAGTTTATTGAATTTTCCAAAACATTGGGCAATATTACGCCTTTGGAGGGATTGCGTACCGGTATCCGGCTGAAAGAGGAACTGGACCATGTGAGCGATGCGCTGAGCTCTTACCCCCATCTGCGCACTGCCACCGATGCCAATGACGTGGAAGCTATTTCTCAGTCCGGCCGGATCATGAGTGTGTACAGCAACATGGCCGGCGCAAACGCCGTGTTCCGTCAGTGGGTCTGCAAAATCCCCAACCTGATGGAACTGGTTTCTCAGGACGAATTTTTGAAGGACTACGGCTTCCTGTTCCAAGGTATGCTGGACATGCACCGGTATGATCTGGCTCCCGAGGCCTCTCAGGTCAGCGCTAAGATGCGGCTTTCCGGTGGCAGCGCATGGAGCAAGCTTCAGGGCGAGCTGACCAGCACCGTGCCGGTGAACTACCGCGGCACCGTTACCAACCTGTCCTCCATCCGTAATCTGGCCTATGACGAGGATCCACAAGTCCGTAAGGATGCTTATGAGGCAGAGCTGGCCAGCTACGACCGAATCAAGGATCCTGTGGCCTATGCCTTAAATTCCATCAAGCTGGAGACCATCTCTGACTGCCAGCTCCGTGGCTACGAATCCCCCCTCCACCGCACCGTTAAGCACAACGATATGAAGATGGAGACCCTGGATGCCATGCTGGCTGCCATGGATGAGTACGCTCCCAAGTTCTGGCAGTACCTCAAGGCAAAGGCCAAGGTTTTGGGCCACGAAAACGGCCTGCCCTGGTA
>JAZOLX010000086.1:0-1806 GCA_045653485.1 Faecousia sp.
CAAAAGTGTTTCAGAAGCATTTCCCAAAATTGCAGAAATGCCCGGAAGCCCTTCAAGGGTTCCCGGGCATTTGTAAGCCAGTCGATATTATTCCCACTCGTTGCAGAGACTTGCATCTTAAACAATTTTGTTTAGAAGATATTGCACCTGCTACTCTGATTATTTTGATTGCCCATATTATTGTAGCTGTACGATGGATACTTATCAAAATCTTATCAGCGGTGATAAATCACCATGGGAGGGTCAACACATTTGTTTCGGGTGGTTGTCACTCTAACAATAATATTATACGCAAAATCAGCTGAAAAATCAAGATGGGGGCTTTCTCATTTTGTGATCCCAATTCTATATTCCGTATACCGCCATGCCCGCTATTGCGGATATTACAATTAAAAGAATAGGCGACAGCTTTTTCTTTGCAAAATGCTTATATCCAAACATTGAAGCTGCCAAAAGCGCAGTAATGGTGATAGCTTGCACATTTACTGTTACAGATGAAATCGCTCCAAAGCAGTTTCCAAAGACCATATAAATACCAGTTGCAAGCACAATACCGATAACACAGGGCTTCAGACCACGCAGAACAGCTTGCACATACTTGTTCTTCAACACTGTTTTCAGCAAGGCAGTTACCAACAGGATAATAATAAACGACGGAAGAACGACCGCCAAGGTTGCTATGATTGCACCAAGCAGTCCTGCCTGACTACTTCCTACATAGGTTGCCAGATTCACCATGATTGGTCCCGGTGTGCTTTCGCTGACGGCAATCATATAGGTCAGTGTTTCATCACTGAGCCAGCCATATGAAAGCACCACATCACGAATCAGAGGAATTGCGCCGTAAGCTCCCCCAAAGGCAAAGCAGCCGACCTTCAAAAAGCCAAGAAACAAATCCAGATAAATCATTTTCCTGCACCGCCTTTCTGTTCAGGTGCGCCATTCAGAACAAAAATAGTCAGACTGACAGCAGCTGCAATCAGCATTAGGCTGATAGAAGAAAAGTTCCATGCGAAGATATTGATACACAGCATGACCACACAAGAGCAGACCATAATCGTTCTCGGCAGCTTCTTTTTGTGCATCTTCTTTATCATGGTAACAGCCGCATCCAGAATCAAGATGCCCACTGCAATTTTTATGCCTTTGAACGCATTTGCAACGATGGTCAGTTCAAGGAAGTTATCCAAGAACATAGAGATCAGGTAGATAACAACGAAAGATGGTACGACAATACCGAGGGTAGCCACAAGAGCGCCAATAAACCCGGCTTTTTTATATCCGGTAAAGGTCGCACAGTTAATGGCAATCGGTCCAGGCGTTGACTCAGCAATAACAGTCACATTCATCATTTCATCGTGGGAAATCCATTTCTTGCGCTCAACGCAGTTGTTTTCGATCATGGCAATCATGGCATAACCACCGCCAAAAGTGAATAAGCCGATTTTGGCAAAGGTTAGAAACAGATCAAGCAATATATTCATTCCGCTTTGCCCTCCTTTCGGTATTCACATTGACAAACCGTCATATTACGGTCAACAGTAAGGGATGCGGTTCGCATCAATTCAAACTGTTCGGCAAGGTAATCCACGGCATCCTGCAAGGGCAGGTAATGTGTGTGATAGCCATATTTTTCGCCATAGACCAATCCGGCGTCTTTCATCACTTTCATGTGCTGTGAAATTGCAGATTCTGAGATACCAAACTTTTTGGAAAGAGAGCGCACACAATGTTTTCTCTCCAATAGAGCTTGGAATATTTTTAGACGCATCGGTTCACCCAATGCTTTCAACATACGATCAAGTT
>JAZOLX010000087.1:0-2259 GCA_045653485.1 Faecousia sp.
AAAGCTAAAAAACCGTCAGTATGTACAACCACACATACTGACGGTTTTTTATGGAATCGCATTGTATCGATTATCACGAATAACATATCCGCAGCCGTTTTTAGGCTGCCATTCATAGCGGTTCTTTCCTTCACCCGGAAACAGATGCTCCATAATGGCAGCGATACAGCCGCCGTGAGTGAAGATGCAGGTATCTTCTTTGATTTCGGAGAAGGCTTCCTGTACGCGTGTTTTCATCTGCAACCCACTTTCGCCATTGGGTGGAATGTTGGCATCGTTATCCCCTGTGAGCCATGCTTGGTATTCAGGAGTATCTTTCAGTTGCTCGAAGCTCTGCATCTCGAAAATGCCGAAATCCACCTCCCGGAACCGGGGATCAACTTCATAGGGCACATCGCCAAATAGAATGCGTAAGGTTTCATTCGTCCGCTTCATGCCGCTGGTGAGGAAGCGGACACTTTTGATGTCATAGTGGACACTGCGCAGTTCTTCTTTGCCCCCATCAGACAGGGGCAGGTCAGTACTGCCGCAGTAAAGGTGTTTTTCGTTGGCCTCGGTCTTGCCGTGGCGAATCAGGTATATAGTCATTTAAGTCTTTGCTCCAATCCGCAGAAAATACGGCTTACCTGTGTTGCTTCCCGGCTTAAATACTGGGAGAGCCTTCCGGTCCGCTGCCGCCATGTCCGGTTTTCAGCCCCCATGGGAACCACACCGCAGAAGATATCCTGTAAGATCAGAATACTGTCCTGCCAATCCGCCCGATGGGCTTCAAAATAGCCGATGGGGTCGGGATGGTTGTAGGTAAATTCCTCGATTTTATAGATGCACCGCTTAGAGAAGTCGATCTCTCCGGTATCACAGATATGCACATCGCTGTCCATGATGCCGAAGACTTCCTTTGCGAAATCCAGCTTTCCTTGGTAGGCTCCGCCGATAATCAGAATCATGTTGTTTCCTCCTTAAAGCAGCGCGTATACAGCCACGGCGCACAGTTCACCGATGGTCAGCGCGTAACCGGAAATATCGCCGTTCATGCCCTCTAAGGATTTGTAACCCCGGCGCAAAGCCAGAGCATACCCTGTCAGACAGCCAACAAGGACAAATCCATACTTACCACAAAGCAGGAATCCTGCACCAAGAAAGATACAGAGCATGACGGTCAGCGCAGCCATGTGGGATTTGGGCTTTTTCTGATTTGCATATTGGCTGGTGGACATGGGCTTTAGCCCGGTTACTGCCAGAGCAGAACAGCAGCGGCTTATCGCCGGAACAAAGATCAGAATCAAGAAATCTGCATCCGCCGGGGCAGAAGCAAAGAAGGCGAACTGGGCGATCATCAAAAGCACGATACCGATGACCGCAAAGCTGCCCACATGGGAGTCCTTGAGGATTTCTCTTCTGCGTTCCAAATCGCGCCAGCTTTTTACAGCGTCGGTCACATCCATATAACCGTCCAGGTGGATAAAACCGGTGACGATATAGGGATAGGCACAAAGGATCAGTCCGGTAACCAGTGCAGGAAGGCTCAGTAGTCTACAAGCCCACGCAAGCAATGCCCAGATTACTCCGATTTCCAATCCCACAACAGGCAGGAACAGGAGCATCTTATCCTTGGCTTTTTCGTCCCAAATCTGCGGCGCGGGGATGGAGCAGAACATACTCTGGCACATGGCAAAGGCATGTAGGTAGATTTTCATATGCACAGATCCCCCTTATAAATGATTGGCTGTCCTGCGGACACTTCAATGACGGCATCACAGACCGCAGCCAGACGGCGGTCAATGGATGCCAGGCACTTGCGGTACATTTCCGTGCTATCAGAATACCGCTCTGCATCGGAATAAATATAATCACTGACGAATACCGCATGGCGGACAGCATGGGCAAATTCCACCAATTCATCAGCACAGCGGTTCGCTGCTTCCAAATCCATCTCATAATTCTTCTCAATGGGAAACAGGGAATTCTGGATCAGCGCCGTCACGCTGTCCACCAAGAACACACTGTCTTTGTCTGCGGTTTTCAGGCAATCCATAATGTTTCGGAAGCACTCCACGGTTTCAAATCCCATACCGTCTCGGTCGGCAATGTGCCGCCGAATGCGGTCATCGTCTTCTGTCCCGGTAGAGATCATGGTTGCCACATAATAGTGCTTGCCGCCTTTTGCAAGGGCAACGGTCAGATCCTGGGCAAGGGTGGATTTGCCGTTCTTTGCACCGCCAGAGATAAAGTATGTCATACCCTACCCTCCACGGTGAA
>JAZOLX010000088.1:0-3003 GCA_045653485.1 Faecousia sp.
CTGCCATAGTCTTTTTGGCTTGACCGATATCGATCACCACATCCGGGTCTGCCGCCAAAAGCGCTTCCAGGTCCATTTCTCTCTTGCCGCCATAAAGCTGGCCGATCTCCGTTTTATTCAAAATATCTTCCGCAATATAGCTCTGGGCATCCTCAGCAAAAGCATTGCTCACGCCTACCAGCATATCCCCTGCCAAAGGCAAAATATAAACCTGAGACAGCGGGCCGCTGATCGCGATCTTACTGATCTTTTCCGGTATGGTTACCGTTCTGCCAATAGAGTCCGTAAACTCTTTTGTTCGCTCCTGCTCCATGGGCTCTGACATTCGGCCGCATCCTGCCAAAAGTACCAGCAAGATCATTACCAACGCCAATGCTTTCTTCTTCATTTTCATTACCTCTCTATTTTACGAATTTTGTCGGAATGCAAACGCGAGCAGCATCGTCATAAAGACTGATCACATTGACACTCACATTGTACAATTGTTTCATCATCTCACTTGTCAGCGCCTCTGCCGGTTTTCCGTTGGCCACGATCCTACCGTTTTGCAGCGCAAGAATGCGATCTGAAAACAGATAGCTTTGTTCCGGATGATGTGTGGTTTGGATGACGGTATATCCTTCTTCGGCAAGTTTTTTTGCCTGTTCAAGAACCAATACTTCATTTCCGAAATCTAAACTTGATGTAGGCTCATCCAGCAGCAGAACCGGCGCATCTTGCGCCAGCGCCCGGGCGATCAGCACCAATTGCTGTTCACCACCTGAGAGCTTATGAAAACAGCTGTCCTTTAGAGATACTATGCCAACCTTTTCCAATGCCCCCAGGCAAGCCTGCTCATCTTCCCTTCCGGGATTCGCAAAAACCGAAGCGCGATTGGTCCGACCCATCAACACAATATCCAACACATTGTAGTGAAACACGGAATGGCTTTTCTGAGGGATATACGCAATTTGCCTGGACGCTTCACGCGCGGAAAGATCTTTGATGTTGCGCTCATTTACCAGCACCTCACCGGAATAGCCGGGCAGTAAGCCTAAAACGCAGCGAAACAGCGTACTTTTTCCAGCACCGTTTGGACCCAAAACCGAAAGGAACTCTCCCTTTTCCGCCGAGAAACTGATATCATGAAGCACGTTTTTCTGCCCGTAAGAAAAGCTTAAATTATTGACCCGAATGCTCATAATGCGTTCCCCTTCCGGTGATCATCCATAAAAAGAATGGTGCGCCTACAAATGCCGTCAGAATTCCGATGGGGATTCCCGATGCGGTAACGCTTCGTGAAATATTATCCACCACCAAAAGAAATATTCCGCCTCCCAGCATGGAAGCCGGCATGAGATAGCGATAATCATTTCCCACCAACCTGCGCACGATATGAGGGATCACCAAGCCTACCCAGCCGATCAATCCGCTGACCGCAACCGCCGATGCCGTAACCAAGGTTGAGCAAACAACGATCAAAAAGCGGAGTCTCTGAGGATGGACGCCCAATGTTCTTGCCTCGTCATCTCCCATGGTGATCACATTCAATTGCCATCGCAGCAGCAATAAAGGAATCCAACCCATTACCATTGGGATTATGGCAAAGAGAACATCTCCCCACTTGGCGCCGCTCAAACTACCCATAAGCCAGTATGTGATCTGCGGCAATTGATTGCCGGGATCTGCAACGAGCTTCAAAAACGATGTTCCGGATTGGAACAACGTGGAGATCATCATTCCGGACAACACCAGACCGAGCACCCGATCCCCTTTTGCGCAGCGACTAACCAAAAACACCAACCCCACTGTCGCCATTCCTGACAAAAACGCACCCATCATGATGTAAGCCGATGAAGCACCCAATAAAATTGCCAATGCAGCGCCAAAGCCTGCCCCGGCCGACGCTCCCAGCACATCCGGCGAAGCCATTGGATTTTGAAAGACGCCTTGGTATGCACTTCCGGCTGCGGCAAGGGACATGCCTACCAGCACACTGAGGAGTACTCTTGGAAGGCGGATGTTCCACACAGCTGTTTCCATCGCTTCTGTCCAAAAGCTCTCGATCGGCAGACCAATTTTCTTTGCCAATATCCCCACCACCGCGTCTAACGGCACGGGATATTGGCCTACGGAAAACGACACCAATATGCACACAAACAATAAAACCAGCATCATTTGTACCGCACTACGTTGTTTGATTTTCATCAGAACATTCCTCCGAAATATGCGTCAAACAAATCTTCTGCCATATCTCTGACTTTCTTATCATACTCCGTGTATTTTGCCAGAAGCTCCCTGCCCCGATCTGTCAAGACACTGACTCCACCAACCGCTCCGCCTTGGGTGCGTTCAATCAGCGGATAGCACAGCTGCTCCTCTAATTTTCGGATCATATTCCAGCAACTGGAGTAGCTTAATTGCATTCTTTGACCTGCTGCACGAACGGATTTCGTTTCATCAATCAACGCCAGAAGCATCGCTGTCTTTCTGTCGAAAAAGACTTTTTCTTTTGCAAGAGAAACGTGAACTTCCGCACGCACCAATTGTTTATTGTGATACTCCACCAGTGCCGCAAAAGCCTCCGGTGTGTCCGCATCACAAACAGTGCCGTAATCTTCCACTGGAATATATTGGATTGGCACACTGCATCGAGCAGTTGCGCCCCGCAAGCCTTGTTCTCCGGTGTCTCCCAAAATCTCGGGTATCAAACCGTTGTCTATCAAAAGAGGATGTCCCTTCTCTTCCTGACACACCGGACAAGCCAAAGCGGCATTGGTTGCCAACATTATTTTTACGGTGTTGGTTGTAAAAAGGGGGACATCCACCGGTGTAAATAACACTTTGTCGCATTTGTTTTGCAAATAGCGCAAACCGATTTTCACAGAATCAAACATTTGGGTCGTCTCATAGTTTTCATTTCTCAGAAAAATGATTCCATTACCGGCTAAGTGACGCTCCAATGTAACCGCATTATAGCCGGTGACCATTACAATCTTGTCCACACCTGCCTGCCGGAATGTG
>JAZOLX010000089.1:0-10180 GCA_045653485.1 Faecousia sp.
TGGTACGGCAAAAGGATGGACTCGAATGATTAAATGCGGCGCGGACGAGCGCCGCCGGCGACGGCTTGACGGAGCCGAACCGCTATTTTCTTTCGCATATGCGAAAGAAAATACAAACGAGTCCCCTTTGCCGCGTCTACAACAATGTAAATCCTCCCCTATATCTTCAATCACAAATTTTATCTTCCCTCTTGTTTTTTTCTCATTGAGAGGTTATAATACACGAAGATTGAAATAGGAGGTCATATTATGGCTGTTAAGATTGAAAAAGAAACCATTATTGGTGATGTTCTGGATATTGCTCCTCAGGCTGCTCCCCTGTTTTTTGCCATTGGCATGCACTGCCTGGGCTGCCCCTCTTCCCGCGGCGAGACCGTAGAAGAAGCTTGCCAGGTTCACGGTATTGACTGTGAGTCTTTCCTGAAGCAGCTGAACCATTTCCTGGAAGCCTACGAAGCTGATCAGGCGGAACAGAAGAACTGATACCCACAAGCCGCCGGTAAGCTTCCGGCGGCATTTCTTTTGGAGGCAAATATGAATGTTCCCCTTTCCTCAAGGCTTCGCGCCTGCTGCAATTTTATTGCACCCGGAGACCGGGTGGTTGATGTAGGCACCGATCACGGCTACCTTGGCATCTGGCTGCTGCAGCAAGGGATTGCCAGTTCGGTGATCGCTTCCGATATTGTCCCCGGTCCCTTATCCGCAGCCAAAGCCAATGCGGATAAATACGGAATGACCGATAAAATGGAATTCTATCTTTCCGACGGTCTGCAATCTGTACCAAGAAATTTCGATACTATGGTCTGCGCCGGTATGGGCGCAGATACCATGATCTCCATTCTATCCGCTGCACCCTGGATGCAGGATCGCAAATATCGGATGGTATTACAGTGCCAATCTAAAACACCTTCCCTTAGAAAATATCTTTCGGATAACGGTTGGCGGATTACAGAGGAAACTGTTCTTCGTGACGGCAGGTTTTTGTACACCGTCATGGAGGTTTACTATGAACCGGAGTATCCGCGCTTAGATGTAGGCGAGTGGTACTTCCCCCCTGCACTTTTGGAGAATCCCTCCTGTTATACCGCAGAATATTACCGCTGGGTAATTGGAGGTCTGCATATCACAACATCCCACCAGAATGATAATGAAAAGCAACAAGCTTTGCAGTGGTTGATGGCTTTGGCGCAAACACCGGAGCTTACTTGGCTGAAGGAGGATTTCAAATGATTACCGTAAAAGATATTCTGCAGACTGTTGAGTGCTTTGCACCTGCCTATATGAAGGAAAGCTGGGATAATGTAGGTCTGCTCTGCGGAGATCCTACTCAGGAAGTTAAAAAAGTTCTGGTAGCGCTGGATCCTTTTGAACATGTGTGCCGTGAGGCAGAAGACTTAGGCGCGGATTTGATCGTGACCCATCACCCGCTGATCTTCCAGGCTCCCAAATCCATCACTACCCAGACCAGCGTGGGCAGGAGTATTCTGCATCTGTGCCGCTGCGGTATCAGCGCCATCAACGCCCACACCAATCTGGATTGCACCCCCGGCGGTGTGAACGATGTTCTGGCGCAAGTGCTGGAGCTGAAAGACATTTCCGTTATGCAGCCCAATGGAGTGGATGAAGATGGAAATCCCTGGGGATTGCTGCGCGTTGGTAACTACGAAGCTGACCTACCCGCTTTTCTTGAACACGTGAAAGGGAAACTGCACACGCCCACATTACGTTATGCGGACGGTGGACGTTCTGTTTCCAAAGTTGCTGTAGGCGGCGGTTCCTGTGCCGGTGCATTGGTGGATGCTTTCCACGCTGGTTGCGATACATTCGTCACCGCTGATGTAAAATACAATCAATTCTGGGATGCTTACGATCTGGGCATGAATCTGATCGATGCCGGTCATTTCTACACAGAAAACCCTGTCATCACGGTGTTGGCTCAAAAAATCAAAGAGCAATTCCCGGAAATTGAAGTAAATATTTCCAAAACCCACTCTGATTGCATGAAATTCTATTGATTTTTGCTGCAATAGGTGCTAAAATAGGTAGGCTAATTTTTATACTACCTTGAAGGGAAGAAATAGATATGTCCGGACATTCCAAATGGCATAACATTCAAAAAACCAAAGGTGCGCAGGACGCAAAGCGCGCTGCCGCCTTTACCAAGATCGCCAAGGAGCTGATCGTAGCCGTTAAGGAAGGCGGCGGCATCACCGATCCCGCCAACAACTCCCGCCTGGCTACCGTTATCACCAAGGCTAAGGCTGCAAACATGCCCAATGATAACATCAAGCGCTGCCTGGAAAAGGCTGCCGGTGCCGGCGGTGGCGACAACTACGAAACCATCACCTACGAAGGCTACGGCCCCGGCGGTGTTGCTGTGATCGTTGAGACCATGACCGACACCCGCAACCGTACCGCAGGCTCTATGCGCCACCACTTCGATAAGTTCGGCGGCAACCTGGGCGCTTCCGGCTGCGTCAGCTGGAGCTTTGATAAGAAGGGCGTGCTGGTCATCGACAACGAGGACGGCGATTACGACGAAGAAGAAGTCATTATGGACGCTATGGACGCAGGCGCTGACGACTTCGAGGCCGAAGAGGATGTATTCACCATCTACACCCTGCCCGATGACTTCAACAGTGTTGTTGAAAACCTGAGCAAGTACACCTTCGCTTCCGCTCAGATCGAAATGGTTCCTCAGAACTATCAGAAGCTGGATAACGAAGAGCATGTCAAGCTGATGGAAAAGCTCATCGAGATCATGGAAGATGACGACGATGTGCAGAACGTCTGGCACAACTGGGAACAAGACTAATTCAATAGCAAAACAGGCCGTGATTCCACGGCCTGTTCTTTTTATTCTGTTTTCTCGTCGGATACCGGAGGAATTTCTCTTTTCTTAGTTTTCCGCGTTGCAAGCTTTACCGCAACGATTGTAACAGCCGCCGCTGCACCGATTGGAAGCAAATACGGTAGAGATACTATGACGAATACGAACACAGCTTCAGCACCTTCGCAGAGATTCTGCCAGTTTTCAGACAAACCGTTGCCGATCCGTTGCCATATGTTTTCCTCTTCCACTACGGTATATACTTGCACCTCAGTGACGTTGAGATGTACCGTTCCGTAATCCACCATATTATCGAAGATACGCATCTGGGAAGCAACCTCTTCCAACTCCGTGCGAACATTGGTCAAGCGCTCCTCAATGAGCAGAAGATCGCTCATATCCTCTGCCATAGCCAGCAATTCCAGCAACCTCTGTTGCTCTGTCTCCAGTGCAGTAACCCGGCTTTGCGTTGCAACATAACGCAAAGTAATATCATCAGCACTCTCTTTATAGTTAACTACATTGGTCTGGCCGTTGAGGTGGGTCATAAATTCATCCAGACGTTCTGCCGGGATCCGTATTGTCATATCCGCATAGCGGTATTTGCGTGTGGGTGTGCTACCGCCGTTGCGTATGGATTTACTCTCAACATATCCGCCCAGCCCATGAATTTTGTTGTCCAGTTCGCCTAACATAGCATCCATGTCGTTGGTTTCAGCCTCAATATGCATAGTCCGAACCAGCTTTTGGTTGATAACGCCGGTTGCGCCGGATGCTGAGCTGTCCTGCTGTGGCTTAGCCGCGCTGGCTGATTCTGTAGCAACCATATCCGCACTGTCATAGAGTCCATCATAGTACCTGTCTGACCCATTTTCTTGTACACCTGCTGATTTTGCGCTGCATCCGGCAATGGAAGTCAAAATCAGCAATAAGATGCAAAGGCTTGCGAATAGCTGTTTTCGTTTCATATCTGTTCCCTCCTGTTTTGTATTCTGATTAAATACTCGTAAACAGATGTCATAGGTTACAAAAAATGAGGGCAGTCAACCTGCCCTCTGGAATTATTTTTCATTTACCAAAATTCTGATCTGCTCCATCTGTTCCTGTGTGATATCTTCACGCTGCAACAAGGCTTCGATCAATCCAACAATTTGAGGCTTATAGCGGTGAGAAAAAACCGTTGCCGCAAAGTATTCCTCCCGGGTCATAGTTGGCGTAAAGGTACGTCCATAAGTCTTACTGCGCTTGACAAATCCAGCCTCTCTGATCACGTTCTTCTGCAGCATGCCATTTAACAGAATATGTACAGAACTGTCCTTCCAGGACTTTTCTGCAGAACGGGTCAAAAGATCGGAACGGGACAACGGTTCTCCCGCTTCCCAAAGAACATCCATGATTTCCATTTCACTTCTTGTCAGTTCCATGCCCACACCTCCAGAAACATGGACTCATTATAAGGTGATTGGAACATTTTGTCAATTCTGTATTTGTAAAAAAAGGAAGTATTTTGTCTGGCTTTTTTATTCACTTTTTCTCTAATGTTAGAATTCTGTTAACTTTTATTAAATATTTATTCGGTAAATTTTACCAAAAGATCAAATCCCGGTTTTGTACTGTCTGCATGACAGTGCAAAACCGGGATTTTTCTATTCCATAATCGTTTCCGTAAGGAGCTTTCTGTTTGCCTCCATGTCGGCAACAATGACCGACATTCCGCGAATGCTTGCAAATTGATAAGTTCCTTCAGCAGGGATATGCTGCGTATTCACTTTTATGCCTTTTAGCACTGGGAACATCTCCATGGCCAAATCAACGATCTGTCTATTGGACATATCCGTAGTAATTAAACCGAGAACTTCTTCCAGCAGGCCATGCATTTTCGAAAGGGTGACATTCCTACTCTGTTCTACCAGAGCGGTTAACACCGTTCTTTGGCGATTTGTACGGCCAAAGTCCGTGCCGATATATCGGATTCTGGAATATGCCAAGGCTGCCTTACCATTCATATGGTTGATGCCTTCTTTCAGGTAGAACCCCCCGGCGTTTAGATGTGCCGCTTCTGCAGATGTCAATGAAATGTCCACACCGCCCATCAGATCAATGATTTTTTCAAACTGAGAAAAATCTACCTCAATGCAGCCATCTACCAGTACACCAAAGTTTACTCTGAGTGTTTCCTTCAGCAGTTCCATCCCGCCTAAAGCATAGGGTGCATTCAAGCGGTTGTCCTGATACCCGGGGATCTGGACATACAAATCTCTCAGGAAAGATGTCATAGTGAGTGTTTTTGTTTTTGCATTGATGGAGCACAGGATCATGGCATCTGAGCGTTGTCTTCCCTGCCCCGGTCTACGGTCTTGACCGATCAAAAGAATATTGGTAATGTCCTCTTCCTCAATTATCTCCACCGGTTCAGTGGACCACGTTACATCCGTCGGATCAATGACAGGGCCAGTAAAGTCATCATCTACAGGATCCGTTTGGTTTTCGATTTCATGCAGCTCAGAGGAAGAAAGTGTCTCCTGATAAACCGGGTCTCTCTCGATCAATCCTAGCATCCTGTCTACATAGATATAGATAAATAACGATGCCGCCAGAATCAGTATTAGTATCGAACACAGAATTTTCAAGGCTACCGCTGCAGCAGATCGCCTTTTATTTGCTTTTTTCATTAGAGATCAATCCTTAAAAATATCTGCGAGGAGCTGACGGTTGGTCTCGAAATCGTCGATAAAAATGCAGTCGACGATATTTTGGTCTTTCACATCACCATAGTAGTAAGTGCCCTCCACGGGAATGTGCTGCGACTCTATGGTTAATCCCTTCAGCAGCGGCGCAAACTCTAACGCATAGCTCATGATTTCAGCATCCGTCATATCGGTAGTAATCATGCCCAATACGCCAGCAAGTGTATCCGTAATCTGGCCCAAGCTTGCATTTTTAAACTGGTTGAGTATCGCTGTGACTACATTTCTCTGACGATTCGTACGGTAAAAATCGGAGTCGATATAGCGGATTCTGGAATACAACAGCGCCTCATCACCGTTTAAGTGATTCATACCGGATCGCACACTAAATCCGCTACCATTCATATAAGCAGCCTCTGCCCCTGTCAGGTTGATATCTATGCCACCCAGAAGGTCAATTATCTTGGCAAACTGTGAAAAATCCACCTCAACATTACCGTCAATCTTTACGCCAAAATTCACTTCCAGCGCATCATTGATCATCTTGAAACCACCTACGGGATAAGCAACATTCAGTTTATCACTTCTGTAATGACCCGGTATCTTCAAATAAAGATCCCGCAAGAAGGAGGTCATGGTCAGTGTCTTAGTTTCCTTATTGATGGAACACAGCAGCATCACGTCCGTCAAGCTGTTTCTTGTGCCGCCACGACGATCCTGTCCAAGCAGAAGAATATTGACAACATCCTCATTCTCAATAATCTCTGCATTTTCGGTAGGCATAGTGATATCGTCAGCATTGAATACAGGACCCGTGTAATCTTCACCTCTGGTCTGTTCAGGTTTTTGAAGTTCCTCCAATTCAGAGGAAGACAGTGTCTGTTGATTAGGCACGCGGTTAATAGAACCCAACAAACGGTCCATAAATACCGCTGCGAAGATCATCAGAATTAAAACCAAAGCTAAGATTACGCACAGACTGATCAATATGACCCTTCTCCATGATGTTTTCTTTTTATTATCCATAAGTACACCTCATCATATTACTTGATAAAACAAAAAATTATACAGCCCAAGTGTTCGCATATTGCCAACTCACCCATTTTGAGCATCTTATATTATACTGTATCGCAGAAGAAAATTCTAGTGAAAAAATATCTATAAAACGCAAGTTATTTTGTATGAAAATAGTAATAATATCTACATTTAAAGTTTTGTTTTTAATAATTCGACCATTTTATTGATAAAAACTCCGTTGTTAGGTTTCTTTACCATACCTTTCTCATCTCTGCCGAAGCAGCGCTCCCATACGGATGGCTCCCCATACATCCATCCCTTTTCGATTGCATTACGAATGCTGCGTTCTATTTGACCGCCGGTTTTACCGTAGGTCTTCCCCACCGCAGGATACAGTTCTTTTGTCATATATTGGGAAGGATTCTGAGCCATAAGCATGACCGCAGGCAATAGATATTTCCCTCCGTCCAGATCACAGGGGATCCCAAATTCACGCAAGATTCCCCTTATAGCTGCTTGTACAGGGGATTCATCCAGCAAACGGTACCGCAACAGCTCTTCTGCATGCTCCGCCACTATCTGAACATTGCAAGGTTTTCTCATTAAATAGCCAACCTTCATCTGCATAAGGGTATCCACAGCATAATCGCTGATCAATCTCGCCAACACGATCACCGCAGGCCGAAATCCCGCTGTGGTGATCCGCCGCAACAGTGTCATTCCATCAACTTCCGGGAGTTCAAGATCTATTACTATCAGATCAGGTTTCAACCGCTGAAAGAGCTCCCATGCTTGCATACCATCTGTGGCACAAGCAACCGTGTGCTCCGCAGGCAGCATATCCCGCAACTGACTGCGAAACCCCTCCGTTCCATCTGCTATCAAAATCTTCCCCACGACCGTCCACGCTTTCCATTTGCAATATATTCTTAGAATAACACAATTGTAAGAATATTACAACGACTCTGCCGAGAAAGAATTCGACATCATTCGACAATTTTCCAACAGAAACCGGTCTGCCGAGTTACCGGCAGACCGGGAATCGCTTTATTCTTTACCGCCAAAGAAGGGCGCAAGGTAATCGTACCACTCGTCAAAATTTCCTTCCGGCATTTCCTTTTCTTCGGAAGGTTTTGTTTGAACCGGTACATTCACCGGCTTTTCATCCAGTGTAATCTTCAAGTTCAATTCCTTGCCACCGCGGTACACGGTAACGATGGTCAGATCTCCTGCCTTATAGGCACGTAAGGCCCTGGTTAATTCATTGACATTTTTTACCCGGGTACCACCGATGCTTGTGATGATGTCCTTGGGTTGGATACCACCCCGTTGTGCGGCAAAACCCTGTTCCACCGTTTGGACATATGCACCCACCGGCATACCGTAATAACTTGCTGCTTCCGGGTCCATATCGCTGACAGAAACGCCCAGATAGGCACCCGTCACATAACCGTATGTTGCTAAATCAGACAGCAATCCTCTTACATCATCGATGGGGATCGCAAAACCAACACCTTCAATCGTCGCGCCACTGGCAGAAGTACCAGAATACTTGGCAGTGGTGATACCAATCACCTCTCCGCGCATATTAAACAGCGGACCACCAGAGTTACCGGAATTGATTGCGGCATCTGTCTGAAGCATATTAATTGCAAAACCATCAGTGGTAACATCCCGTTCCTTTGCGCTGATATATCCAACAGTCAGTGTAGAGGTCAACTCGCCGAGAGGGTTGCCGATCGCAACAACCTGATCACCAACAATCAAGGCGTTACTGCTGCCAAGGGTAACAGGCTGCAATCCTTCTGCCTCAACTTTCAACAGCGCTACATCGTTCGTATCATCAAAGCCTACCAGCTTTGCAGCATATTCGTCTCCGCTAAAGGTAACAACACTGAGTACGCCATCCCCCTCGACTACATGATGATTCGTCACCACATAGCCGTCATCTGTAAGAACAAAGCCTGAACCTCTTGCGGTGCTGGTACTGACCTGACCATTGTATCTGGTGGTAATTTCATTGTGGATCAACACTACAGATTCTACATTTTTCGCATACACTTGAGAGGGTGTCAATCCGCCATCTTCAGAAGCTGTGGGGCTACCGGACACGGAGACACCGGCATTGTTCTGCTGTATCTTCTGTTCCAATTGCGCAAACTGGGTTTGAACAGAAACCTGTAATTGTTCAACCTGCTTCTCCCAATAATTATTGACAGTAATGCCTGTAAAAGCGCAGGCACCTGCCAAGATAAGAAGTGCCAGCACTGCACAAATTACACTCTTCCAGATACCGCCCTTGTTTTTTTCCTTTTTTACCTTTTTCGGTTTAACCGGCTCCTGTACAGAGTAATTCATCACATAGGGAGAGTCTGCATAGGGAGAAACTCTCTTCGCAGCATTGGATGTATCGGAAATGACTTCCGCATCCTCAGGTGATTCATTCTGACCCGCTTCCACAGGATTATTTTCAGGCAGCAGATCATCGTGCAGATATTCCTGCTTTTCTTCTTCGGGGTTTCGGTTTTCGTAGGTATCCATTATGTTTCCTCCCTCGGTGTTTGTGGTATCATCATACGGTTCAAGTTTTAAAAAAGTATGTACGATACCTCAACGAAATTTGAATATTTTCGCAATATTTCCAAATATATCATTGCTTCTCATAATACCTGTAATTGTGCCACCCGTCAAGGTCTTCTGTTAAAAAAAGCGGCGGCAATGGCCGCCGCTGCCGAAATTACTTCTTACGGAAGGACTTACAGTCGGTGCACTGGTCGACAGTGGGGTTGCTTTCGTGAGTACCCACGAGGATCCGCTCCAGAGAGCAGTAGTTGGCATCCTCACAATGATAAGCGCACTGGGAAACGGTACACTCGATACACTTGTTTGCATGGCAGCTCATAGTCAGTTCCTCCTTTTTGTAGATTCAGCAATAGTATTACCGCTAAAGCAAGAAAAAACATAGGTAAAGTTTCCCATTTTTTCTTGGACGACCGTCTTTTTTCTTGCTGGGAATTGACTTTTTAATCGCAGCTTTGTATAATAATTCGGGAGAATTTGAATCTCCGTAATTTATATCCAAGGACGAATAACGTCTTTTGAAAGAAAGGAAAATTTGCCATGATTTATAGTGCAGAAGTACAGCATATGTGCTCCGTCGGTAAGGGCGCTTACCATGGCCCCGCTCCCATCCCCGAAGAGGGCAAGTGGGTACAGGCCAAGCAGATCTCCGACATCAGTGGTTTCACCCACGGTATCGGCTGGTGTGCTCCCCAGCAGGGCTGCTGCAAGCTGACCCTGAATGTTAAGGAAGGTATCATCGAGGAGGCTCTGGTTGAGACTCTGGGCTGCTCCGGCATGACCCACTCCGCCGCTATGGCTTCCGAGATCCTCATCGGCAAGACTCTGCTTGAGGCTCTGAACACCGACCTTGTTTGCGACGCTATCAACACCGCTATGCGTGAGCTGTTCCTGCAGATCGTTTACGGCCGTACTCAGTCCGCTTTCTCCGAAGACGGTCTGGCTGTCGGCGCTTGTCTGGAAGTTTTGGGCAAGGTCCTGCGTTCTCAGGTAGGTACCATGTTCGCAACCAAGGCTATGGGCCCCCGTTACCTGGAGATGGCTGAGGGTTACGTTACCCGCATCG
>JAZOLX010000090.1:0-2788 GCA_045653485.1 Faecousia sp.
CACTCCCTGTCCCCCCTGGACTACACCAAGATCTTCGAGTCCGTCCGCAAGACCGGTAAGGTTCTGCTGGTCTCCGACGCTTGCGCTCGTGGTTCCTTCCTGAACGACGTTGCCCGCAACATCACTGAAGTGTGCTTCGACGATCTGGACGCACCTCCCGTTGTGGTCGGTGCCAAGAACTGGATCACTCCTCCCTTCGAGTTCGACGAGTTCTTCTTCCCCCAGAAGAGCTGGATCCTGGATGCTATCCACCAGCAAATCGCTCCTCTGGCCGGCTACGAGGTCGTCAACGCTATCACCGAGGCAGAGAAGATCCGCTGCGCCAAGGAAGGCGTATAATTCCCCTGTTTTTCACTATGCCGGTGTGGGTAACCACACCGGCATACTTTTTTTGGATTGGAAATAGAAACTTGTTGAATTTGCATCGAAAATAATTTAGAATAGTTTCCATAAAGGACAATTTGCTTTTTATTTACACCTTGAAAGGAATTTTCTATGCTGAATTATCTTGACCTTACCACTACCGATCCTGCATGGAATCTGGCTGTAGAAGAATATGTTTTTGACCATCTTCCGAAAGACCGTATGTATGTGATGCTGTGGCAGAATGACCACGCCATCATCATCGGCAAACACCAGAACACCTTAGCCGAGATCAATGAAAGCTACGTCAAAGAGCAAGGCATCCGCGTAGTGCGGCGGCTGAGCGGTGGCGGTGCCGTATATCATGACATGGGAAATCTGAATTATACCATCATTGCCGATGCGCAAGAAGATTCTCTGGACTTTGGTCGTTTCTGTGACATGGTCATCCGGGCTTTGGCAAAAGCCGGCGTCCGGGCAGAGCGCAACGGCCGCAATGATATGACCATCGACGGCAAGAAATTCTCCGGCAACGCCCAGTATGTCCGGGGTGGTCGCATCATGCACCACGGCACCATCCTTTTCGATTCCAACATGTCCGTTCTTGCAGGCGCACTGCAGGTAGATCCTTCCAAAATCCAGGCGAAGGGCGTCAAGTCCGTTCGCAGCCGTGTCACCAATGTCCGGCCCTATTTACCAGAAGATCTGACCCTGGAGCAGTTCCGCGCGTTCCTGCTGGAAAGCATCCTGGAAGAGTTCCCCGGTGAAAAATATGAACTGACAGAAGCAGACAAAGCTGCCATCGCCGCCAGCAAGGATAGCCGCTACGGCACCTGGGAATGGAATTTCGGCTACTCCCCCGCCTGCACCGTAAGCAAAAAGCAGCGGTTTGACGGCTGTGGCTCTGTGGAAGCCTATATCGACATGGAGAAAGGCTGTATTAAGAACATTTCTTTCCGGGGTGATTTCTTCGCTGCGGAAGACCCTGCCGCTTTGGCAGAAGTCCTCACCGGCTGCCCCTTGGAAGAAGCCGACCTGGCCCAGCGGCTGCAAAATCTCGATATTTCCCGGTACTTCATGGGTCTGGACAAGGAATCCTTCCTCCAGCTTCTCACCGGTTGACTTTTTTCGGCAATTCTATAATAAATCCAACCCACATTGGGAGGTGTTTTCTTGAGACCCGCTGAGATCATTGAATGTCTGGAACTGAATCCTGTCATTGCCGCCATCCGCGATGACGGTTGGGATGCAGCATTACATTCCCCCGCACAGGTTCTTTTCTACTTATCCGCCGATCTGACTACTGTCAAAACAAGAATTCAGCAGGCCCATGAAGCCGAAAAGATCCTCCTAATTCACTTGGATCTGGCTGAGGGCATCGGCAAAGACCGGGCAGGTATCCGTTATTTGGCTCAGCAGGGTGTGGACGGTATCATCTCCACCAAGGCACAAATCATCCGCACAGCCAAGGATATGGGACTTTTGACCGTACAGCGTTTCTTTGCGCTGGACTCCAAGGGCATGGAAAGCATTGAAGAAATGCTCCATACCTCCACACCCCATTTGATTGAGATCATGCCCGGTGTCATCGGCAAGGCGATCCGCCGGTTTAGCCGTTGTGGAATCCCTATTATCGCAGGTGGTTTGATCGAAACCAAGGCAGAGGTCACCGAAGCCATCAGCTGCGGCGCCGCTGCCGTTTCCACCGGAAAAGAAGACCTTTGGTATTTATAAGCCTCAAAGAATCCCCCGAAAAGGGGGATTTTTTCTTGACAGAAACGGGCATATTTGGTATAGTATTCACGAGATTGAGAGTAGTAATGATATGCCTTGGCATCATTCTACTCTTTTTTTGTATATTTAAGGATTTTTATTCGGAGGTAATGTAATTATGGCAGAAACCAGACCCTATGTTCAGTGGGAACTGATCAACAACTTTATGATCGATGTATTCAAGGCCTACGGCGTACCCGAAGAGGACGCAAAGATCTGCGCCGATGTCCTTCTGGAATCCGACCGCCGCGGTATCGAGAGCCACGGCTGCAACCGCTTCAAGCCCATCTATCTGGACCGTATTAAGAATGGCACCCTGCTGCCCGTAACCAACTGTGAGATTGTCAAGGAAACCCCCACCACTGTAGTTATGGACGCACACAATGGTATGGGTATGGTGGCTTCCCACAAGATGATGGAAAAGCTCATCGAGAAGGCTAAGGTCTATGGCCTGGCTGCCGGTACCATCTTCAACTCCACCCACTACGGCATCGCCGGTTACTGGACCACCATGGCTGAGAAGGCCGGCATGATCGGTATTTCCACCACCAATGCCCGTCCCTCCGTCGCTCCCACCTTTGGTGTTGAGCCTATGATGGGTACTAACCCCCTGACCTTTACCATGCCCACCGATGAGGAGTTCCCCTTCAAC
>JAZOLX010000091.1:0-9400 GCA_045653485.1 Faecousia sp.
AGGAACTGGAAATTTTACAGGGCACCATCGGTGCTGTTGTCTATCAAAACTATGAAAACGGCTACGCAGTTCTTCGGCTGCAATGTGAAGATGGCCAGACCGCAACAATCGTCGGCACCATCCCCCGCCCTGCCGTTGGCGGACGGCTGATGGTCACAGGTCGCTGGAGCAGCCACCAAAGCTACGGCAAGCAGTTTGAAGCGGAGTTTCTGGAACGGCTCATGCCCCAGACCCAATCCGAGATCCTTAGCTACCTCTCCTCCCGAACCATCAAGGGCATCGGTCCTGTGACCGCCGCCCGGATCGTTCAGCATTTCGGTGTCCATACATTGCAGATCATGGAGCAGGAGCCGGAACGTCTTGCGGAGGTTTCCGGTATCTCCCCCTCCAAAGCAAAGGCCATTGGCGAGGAGTTCCGGCTGCAAGTGGGCATGCGGCAGTTGATGGAATTTTTCGCTCTGCATCAGCTACCGGCAGAACTGGCTGTCCGTACCTACAAGCTCTATGGGGAAAGTACCATTGATCTATTGTATGATGATCCTTATCTATTGATGGATGAAGGTCTGGAAGCACCCTTTAGTGCTGTAGACCGATTTGCTATAGAACTGGGTATTGCCGGTGATGATCCACGGCGGGTAGAGGCCGGCATTCTTTTTGAATTACACTATAACCTGTCCGCCGGTCATAGCTTCCTGCCGGAAGAAAAGCTGATTGGTGCTACCGCGCAGCTTTTGAGTGTGGAAACAGTTCCGGTACAGGACGGTATCACCCGTTTACTGGAAGCGGAGCGGCTTATCCGCGATACATTAGCAGGTATCACCGTAGCCTACCTACCCGAGCTTTATGAAGCGGAAGTTTATACATGCCAGAGACTTCTGGATTTTGCGAAAAAGCAATTCCCGCAACCTGCCAACTGGAAATCTCTTTTAAAACATGCAGAACTGGAAAGTGGTATTACCTATTCTAACCAACAGCGACAGGCAATAGAGGATGCCATGACCACCGGACTTCTGCTGATTACCGGCGGTCCCGGTACCGGTAAGACCACCATCCTAAACGGCATTCTCAATCTGTTTGGCAAGATGCAGCTTCGCTGTCTGCTGGCTGCACCAACGGGCCGTGCTGCAAAGCGGCTGACAGAGGTAACCGGTGAAGAGGCTTCCACCATCCACCGGCTTTTAGAAGCCGGGATTGATCCCCATACCGGTAAAATGTATTTTGCCCGGGATGAGGGCAATCCATTAAAAGCAGATGTGATCATCGTGGATGAGATGTCCATGGTGGATATTCAGCTTCTGCACAGCTTACTGCGAGCCATTCCTGCCGGAAAGCGGCTGATATTCGTGGGTGACCCGGATCAGCTTCCACCTGTGGGACCCGGTTTCCCTTTTGCTGACTGTCTTCGTGCTGAAATACTTCCTTCTGTACGGTTGACCGAGATTTTCCGTCAGGCCCAGCAAAGTTTGATCGTTATGAACGCTCACCGGGTCAATAACGGCCAAATGCCGGAATTGAAGGACCGTAGAAATGATTTCTTCTTTCTCCCCTGCCGCACAGAAGAAGAGGTGGCCCAGACGATTGCCGGTCTTTGCACCACCCGCTTGCCGAAAAATATGGGTATCCCCTCTGAACAGATCCAAGTTTTGACCCCCACCCGTAAAGGCAGCGTTGGCACATGGGGACTCAACGCACTGCTCCAATCCCAGCTCAATCCCCCATCGCCCACCAAAAAAGAACGGAAATTCGGTGAGTTTGCCTTCCGTGAGGGCGATCGCATCATGCAGATCCGCAACAACTATGATATCATGTGGAAAAAGTGCGACGGCAGCGCTATAGGCACCGGTATTTTCAACGGCGATATCGGCACCATTGCAAGCATTGATTTTGCCGCCGAGACCATGACTGTTATCTTTGATGACCGGGAAGCGGAATATGAATTTACCCAACTGAACGAATTGGAACCTGCCTATGCCATGACCGTTCACAAAAGTCAAGGCAGTGAATACCGTGCTGTGATCCTTTCTGCGTGGAACGGATCTCCCTATCTTCTCAGCCGAAGCATCCTCTACACCGCTATCACCAGAGCCAAAGAGCTGTTGATCATCGTAGGCCGAGAGGAAACCGTTGCCGCCATGACCCAGAACGCAAAAGTGGGCCGCCGGTACTCCGGCCTGAAGCTGCGGCTGCAAGGGAGAGCATGATGAAACTGATCTATCAACTTTGGAATTTGCTGTTTCCGCCGAAATGCGTTTTATGCGGAAAGCTGTTGAAAAAGGAAGAAACAGACCTGTGTCATGGCTGCCGCTGTGACACACCGGAATTTCCCCACTCGAATTTAAAGCTTCCATATCTTGCACATTGGTCCGCTTTATGGTATTATGAAGGCACGGTTCGCAGAAGCATCCTGCGTTTTAAGTTCTACGGTGCACGCAGCTACGCAGAAATCTATGGCAGGCATCTTGCCATGAAGCTATTATCTGATGGCGTTTCCTTCGATATTCTTACGTGGGTTCCCATCAGCAGGCTTCGCCGTTGGCGCCGTGGCTATGATCAAGTGCAGCTGATCGCTGAAGCCGTTGGAAAGGAACTGGGTGTTACACCTGTTCCAACACTTATCAAAATCCGACACAACCGTCCCCAATCCCGATTAGGCGGCGCTGCCCAGCGCAGAGCCAATGTCATGGGCGTCTACCGGCTGACCGAAAATGCGCCAATACAAGACAAGCAGATTCTTTTGCTGGATGACATTATTACAACCGGAGCTACCGCCGGCGAATGTGCCAGAGTGCTTTTGACCGCCGGTGCAAAAGAAGTTTCCTGCGCTGCTGTAGCAGCCGCAGCCCATCACGAAAAAACCAGTAGGTGATACTTATGCAACTATTTTCCAATGACCTGGGCATTGACCTGGGTACTGCCAACATTCTGATTTACGCCGAGGGCAAGGGCGTTGTGGTCAGAGAACCAGCCGTCGTGGCTGTGGATAAGAATACCGGCCACATTTTACAGGTCGGTGCTGCTGCCCGGAATATGCTGGGTCGTACCCCCGGCAATGTGGTAGCTATGCGCCCGCTGAAGGACGGCGTTATCTCCGACCACGAAATGACCGTAAAAATGCTCACAGAGCTGATCCGCACCGCTACTAAGTCTTCCCTCTTCACACCGAAACCCAGAATCGTCATCTGTGTTCCCAGTGGCGTTACGGAAGTTGAGGAAAGAACCGTCATCAATGCCGCCATCGAAGCCGGCGCCCGCCGTGTCTATTTGATCGAAGAGCCTCTGGCTGCAGCGCTGGGCGCGAATCTGGATATCGAAGGACCCAACGGCCACATGGTAGTCGACATCGGCGCCGGTACTACCGACGTTGCTGTGGTTTCCATGAATGGCGTTGCTGTATCTTCTTCCGTAGAAGTGGCCGGCGATACCTTTGACGAAGCCATTGCCCGGTATGTCCGCCGGAAGCACGGCGTAGTCATCGGACAGGTTACCGCCGAAGAGATCAAGATCCAGATTGGTTGTGTCTATCCCAGACCGGAAGATGCCAGTATGCTGGTCAAGGGCCGCGATGCCAAAACCGGTATGCCCAGAGAGATCACATTGCTATCTTCTGAGATCTTTGAGGTTCTGCGCCGCCCCTCCCGTCAGATTGCAGATGAAGTGCAGTCCGTTCTGGAAGAGACTTCCCCCGAGTTGGTTGGCGATATCGCCCAAAACGGCATTACGCTCACAGGCGGCAGCAGCCAGATCTGGGGTATGGACCTGTTGTTGACAGAAAGAACCGGCATCCGTTGCTCAATCGCGGATGATCCCGATTCCTGTGTCGCCTACGGCTGCGGCAAGAGTCTGACATGGATGAACACCATGACCGAAGGCCCCATCAATATCGCAAGAAAGCGCATCATGCGCAGCCTTCAATAATAAATATGCGGGTGGGAATTCCCACCGGCATTTTATTATGTGGTTTTGTAGCAGCAGTTGCTGTTGGATTCCCCTTCACTGTCGCAATTTCTTGGGGTAAACCGGGCAGCGGGGAACGGGATCCGGCTGAACATTTCACAGGGATCCTCCGAACAGCCTATGGCATCGCAGCAGTCTTTGGTAGGAATGCTGTAATCCAATACCGGAACAACGATCTGGGCGTCCCGTTCCAGACGGATAATGGAGAACTGGCCAAGAGTCACAAAGAGTCTTCTGCGGTCGCCGGACAGTACCAGATCATCGTCAAACATTTCTCGGATATATGCCGGGATCTGCACCGCAGTAGTCTCCTGACAGACGCATTCGCATACGTCCTTGACCTTGGAGCTGAGCACCATAGGATCCAAAACTTCCACAACTGCAGTGGGCCGGTTGGCACTGTAACGGCTCAGTCCATCGGATTCGTTGATCCGGGTATCACTGGTAAAGATATGGGCGCAGCCATCCTCGCCGCAAAGGACCGCCCGTTTAGAGAACACTGCCAGACCGTAAAGGCTGACAGGGCGGCAGTTGCCCACAGTGGCATCCGCCAGCACACGGTAGTAGAATGTAACATCAATGCAGTAGTGGTTGCGGTCGAAGGCCACCGGCTCCACATCGATATAAGAATACAGAAGATCCGCGCAACGGACCTTTGCCCCGGCGGCAGTATCCAGAATGGTTTGGGAACCCGTGGTCAAGTAGACCCGTAGATCCTCGATGCAATCCTTATCCCGGCAACTGTCGGTAATTTTTCGGGTGTGGATAGAGAGCGCCTCCTGCAGGTCCTCCGGACCGCAGCGTACCGGCTCCCGGCAATTATCTGACATGGTAATACCTCCCGATCATAATTCGTTGGCAATAAGCACTTTCGCTTATAGGACAGTTTATGCAACGACTTCCGGTCTGTGCAGGAGAATGTGCTGCCCACTCAGTAGCACCATATATATTTCTTTTCCCGCACGGTAGTTGTGTTTTTATGATAGGCGAAAATCCGGATTCGGAGGGGATTCTGAAATTCTTGATTTTTATGTGCTGTCTGTATATAATTTTATTAAGCACACAGTTCGATAAATCTAGCTAATGTTTGTCAAGCCTAAATTTTGCGCTGTTGTTCGTAAAAAAGGGCGCCTCCGTAGTGAGGCGGCTGCTGCTTTTTTGACAGAAATCTCTAAAAAATTGATATCCCGTCCTTTTCTGTTGCTTATTTGTTTGTCTATGTTATATTGAGTGTATATCGCATGAAAGGGGAAATTTCCATGGCTTATTTATCCTACTCATTGAACGGCCCTTGGGAAATGAACTATACCACCGAAGCATATACCGATGAGCAGATGCCGGCATTTTCCGGCTTTCCTGTGGAAAACGCCGTTCCAGGTTACTGGGAGGATATGACGGATTCCTTTCTGCTTGCCCCATTTTTCCGTCAGTTGAAGATCAACCCGGAATATGGAATTCAGCAGTATCCCATGGCCGGCTGGGCGCCGGATATGGCTCTGCCCAACATTATTGGTAATTTCTTCTACCGCCGCAGCTTTCAATATGAAGGTGGTTATCTGCCCTGTGCTTTTCACTTTGAAGGTGTACAGAATGCCCTCCGCCTGTGGCTGAACGGACACTATCTTGGTTGCCATGCAGGCTACAGCACACCTTTCGATATCCATATTCCCGAAAACGCCCTCCATGATGGGGAAAATACCATCGTTTTAAGCATTTCTAACGGCGAGCTGGCCGGTTACGACGGCAATCCGGTGACCGGTCTTACCAACCGTGCAGCCTGCCAGTATACCGGCGGCATTACCGGAGATGTTTCTTTCCGGATCTATCAAAGTCCCCTGCGGGATGCGGCCGTTCTGATTAGCCGCGATTGCAGCGAAGCCACTGTGGATATTACCAGTGACGGCCCTGCTATGTTTACATGGGCGGTACTGGATGATGGCAAATGCATCATTAGCGGCAGTGCTAATGGCAGTTTCTCTTTCAGCACTGCCGGTCTGACACGGTGGACTCCCGAAGAGCCCAAGCTGTATACTCTGGAATTGTACTGTGGTGACGACACACTGGTGCGTTCTTTTGGTGTTCGCCGTTTGACCACAGAGGGCAGCCAAATCCGTCTGAATGGGATCCCCTGTTACCTGCGTGGTATCTGTGAGCATTGCTACTACCCGGAAACCGTTCATCCTAACCACGATGTTTCATTTTACCGCAACGTGATCCGCAAGCTCAAGTCTCTTGGCTTCAACTTCATCCGTTTCCATACCCATATTCCAACAGAAGAATATATGCAGGCTGCCGATGAACTGGGAATTTTGATGGAAGTGGAAAGTCCAAACTACACATCCTTTGAAGAATGGACGCAGATCGTTTCTTTCTGCCGCCGCCATACATCCGTGGTCATGTACAGCTGCGGTAATGAGCTTTTGATGGATGACGCCTTTATTGAACACCAACGGCATTGCGCACAAGCTGTACACCAAAACACTGACAGCCTGTTTTCCCCTATGAGCGCCATGCGTGGATTGGAGTATGCCTGGTTGGAAGAAGACCAAAAGCCAAATCTTGTTCATACCCCCCTTACACACCATCCCCGCCGTTTCGAAACCGTTGGTGAATTTTGCGATGTTTATAACAGCTATACCCTAGGCTTGACCAGTTATGATTCTTTGAATGCAAATCCCGAGCAGATTGACAGTTGGAACACCGTGTACAAGAAACCCCGCATTAGCCACGAGATCTGCCTTCACGGAACATATACCGATCTAAGTCTGGAATCCCGCTATGCGGATACCCATGTAGGCAAGACGGATATGTTCCCCTCTCTGCGGCGTCATCTTACTTCCAAAGGACTTCTTCACAAGGCGCCTTTATTTTTCAAAAATTCTTCCGAATGGCAGCGTCGTCTGCGCAAGCACTGTTTCGAATCGACCCGTATGTGCCACCATCTGGCAGGCTATGATTTTCTTGGTCCCATCGATACCCATTGGCACACCTTTGGCTATGATGTGGGCATGATGAATGAGTTCTATGAACTGAAACCCGGTGAGACTGAGCGTAACGTGCTGATGTACAATTCTCCAACGGTCTTGCTGACCGATTTGGGCAGTGATTTCGTTTTTACAGCCGGAAAAGAACTGGCGTTTGGGATCTATGCTTCCCATTTCGGCCCGGAATCACTGACGGATGCCCGCCTCAACATTCGCCTAACCATGGGCGGAAAACTCCTTGCATCCCGTCAAATCATGCTACATACAGTAAAAAACGGTGAAATTACCAAACTTCATGACTTCCTTACCGTGTTGCCGCAAATTTCCGAACCTGCTGCATTAAAATTGTATGCAACATTGGAATCCGGTGACACTTATGCAGAAAATGAATGGGAGCTTTATCTGTTTCCCGAAATCAAAGCAGACCCCGGTAATCTTCTGGTACTGGAAAACGCCTCCGAAGAAACACTCCGTGAAGCGCTCCACTCTGGAAATGATATCCTGCTTCTTGGGAAAACGCCCTTTACCTCCCTGCCTACCTATTTTCAAATGTCACTGCCTGGCCGGACCAACGGAAATCTGGCAACAGTCATTTCTGATCATCCAGCGCTTGACAATCTGCCACACGATGGTTTCTGCGGTTGGCAGTTCCGACGTCTGTTGGAAGACGGCAGTGCCGTTTGTTTTGAAGATCTCACAATTCCATATGATCCGATCATAGAAGTGGCTTCCTCTCACAAATGCGCCATCCGCCAGAGTATTCTCTTCGAATTCAACACACCGGGCGGCAGATTATTAGTATGCGGTTTTCATTTTCATGACAATGACCCCGCTGCCCGTTGGCTTAAAAACAAACTGATCAATTATGCCCTAAGCGATCTTTTTGCTCCCATTCACACACTGAATGAAAGTCAACTAAACGTTTTAATTAACGGAAAAGTAATCAAGGCTGCTGAAAATGCCAATCGCGCATTCAATCCCAATGACAAAGCAACCCGTAGAAAACAACACAAGTGAGGAAAATCCATATGAAATACCAATCGGTTGTACCGCTCACCGTTATTTCCCCAGAGGATGAATACCATTATTTCTTCGGCTATTATGACCTGCAGCCTTTTAGCCACGATAACCGGCGCCACCTTGCCCACAGAACCAGCTTTGTTGACCGGATTCCCACGCAGGATGATGTCGTTGAACTGGGATATATCACTGTGGAAGATAAGCAATTCCACAAAGTCGCAGAAAGCCGGGCCTGGAATTTCCAGCAGGGCGCGCTTCTGCAGTGGTTTGATGATGACCATATTATCTATAACGATTTCCGGGATGGCACCTACTGCAGTGTAATCAAGCATATTGAAACCGGCGCAGAGCGAATCATCTGTGCACCGCTGGCGCATCTGTCTGCAGACCGCAAATGGGGTCTTTCCATCAATTTCGCAAGGGTATGGAATTTCCGCCCCGGTTATGGATATTGCAACACCGAAGATCCATATTTTCATATCAATGCGCCTGATAATGATGGAATCTTTCTGGTAGATATTGATAAAAACACCAGCAGGCTGATCCTCAGCTACGCGGATCTGGCTCTGGCATTTCCAGAAGAGCCTTTCTGTGATATGAAGCTGGTGGTCAATCACATTACCTTCAATCCTTCTGCAAACCGGTTCCTGTTTTTGCTTCGTAACTTTCCGGAACCCGGCAAGCGCTGGGGTACTGTTTTGGCCGTTGCAGATCGGGACGGCAGCAATCTTCTCCAGCTTACCAGCTATGCGATCAATTCCCATTACCATTGGAAAGATGATCAGACCATTATGATATGGTCCATTCTGAAAGAAAATGGTATATTCTTCTTTGACAGTGTCACAGGACAACAAAAGATGCTCCATAACGAATTGGTCAACAGCGGTGACATTCACTGTCTGTACGCGCCGGACCGCAGTTGTTTCATCGGCGACGGCTATTGGGATCCGGAAAGCTACCGAAGTATCTACCTCTATGACTTCGAGACCCAGCAAAGCAAGCAATTGGTAAGAATCTTCTCTGAACCGAGTACCATTACAGATATCCGCTGCGATCTGCACAATCGTTTTAGTCCGGATGGAACACTGGTTTCTTTTGATTCCTGGCACAGTGGCCGCAGGGAGATTATCTTCTTTCCCTTTGACAAAAAAGAGCTACTGCGATAACCGCTAATGTAATGGTTATACACAAAATGCACCTATCTGAATTGAACTGCCCCAGTTTGTACGGACAGTACAAAAAGCCCCCTATGTAGGAATATTTACTTTTAAGCGGAGTGGCCCAGCGTCAGCGGTGCCACCCCAGTTTTATTCTGGATACGCTCATGGTTGTAGAAGTGAATGTATCTATCAATCAGATCATTAGCTTCTTTGAACGTCTTTGGTTTGTGCCGGTAGATACATTCTGTTTTTAAGATGGAGAAGAAATTTTCTGCCATTGCA
>JAZOLX010000092.1:0-13299 GCA_045653485.1 Faecousia sp.
TTCACGCATTGATACAATCTGCTGTTCCATTGTTTTGATGTGTGTGTATTTTCTCTTAGACATAACGATACCCCCTGATGTAATTATCCTACATCAGGGGGTATTTTGTCTATTGTCCAGTTTTGCTGGTTCAGTTCAAATTGCGTTGGTGGTTTTTTGATCAATACAAAGCAAGAATGATTGTTGCCAGAAACCGTTTCCAAAGGTTGAGCGTATGAAATGTCTGGGTTGAATGACTTAGCCAATCTTCAAATGCCTGCAGCTCTTCCCGGGTCACGGCGTGGTGGCTGAACCGGGCCTTTTGGGCCAGCTCGAGAAGTTTGCTGTCCGGTTCTTCTTTGCGTATCCGGCAGTGGAGGACCACCAGTTGCCAGCGGGCGAGGGTCTGCGCATTCCGTTTGCCACGGCGGCACTTTTTTTGCCGGAGCGTTACCCGCAGCCGCCATTGGCCCAATACAACGCCTATGGCGCACAGTATGGTAGCTGTCCAAGTAAACAGGGGGGTCTTGAACAATGGCGTCTTGGCAGGATCGTTGGTGTTAACATCCGGGCGGTCTGCACCGCCCACATTACTGATTCCTTCGGAGGGGGTGGTCGTCGGATCCGGCAGTGTGGTATTTTCGGTGGTTTCTTCCGTCTGTGTGGGTACGGTCGTTTCCCGGGTATCTTCGGTAGTTTCTGTAAATTGCGGTTCCGTAGGTATTTCGATAGGTGTCTCGGTAGGCATTTCGGTAGGTGTGGTGGTTTCAACGCCCATGGTTTCCGAAAGCCCGTTTCCGGGGGTCGGCTCCAAGGGAACCCAGCCAACGCCTTCAATGTAACATTCCACCCAAGCATGGGCATTGTGTTGCTTCACTTCTACGGCATGGCCTGCCTGCGCGGAAACCAGATAACCGGTGACATAGCGGCAGGGTATTTCCGCGGCCCGAAGGAGTACCGCTGCGGCTGTGGCAAAGTGAATACAGTAGCCGGTATCACTTTCTTCCAGAAACCACAGGGCGAAGTCCCTGTCATTGGGCATTTTGCTGGTTTGTAGGCTGTAGTCTGCGCTGCGTGACACGTGCTGGACGATGGCCTGTGCCCGGCTCCAAAGGGCGGATGCACTGATAGCCTGCAGTTCGGGGAGCTCCCGGTTCAGATAAGCAATGGCATTTTGACGGGTAATGGTAGGTAGCTGCGTGTAGGCAGAAGATACTGCTACGGAAGGATTCTGCCAAATATTACTGGGATCCGGGAGGGATTGATATTGCGCGGTGTAGCTGCGCCAGCCATTCTCGTTAGCTACCTGCCCATCCTCCTCCGGAAGGAAATAATGGCGATTGCCAATACCGTAAGTACCATAGGGTAAGTACAGCACATCGTGTATGGCCCGGGTGGTGATGGTTACCGTATGGGTATTCGTGGGAGGCAGAGAGACCACCGGTGTATTTTCTGTGCAATCCCACCAGGTGCTGTGATAGGTGTCATAGGCCGCACCTCGCAGATACAAATATCCGGATTGGCTGGCAGTGACATCCATGACGACACCACGGCGCTGCCGTTTGGGGCCAACGGCACTTAAGTTTACCCAACGGCCCTCCTGCTGCGCAGGGGTTTGGGGTGGTGCATTGCCGGCGTTCGTAAAGAATTCCTGAATATAACCAAGGAGGGCATCCACCGGCTTGAAAGAAGCATACGATTTCTGGGGTATGCAGATAAACAATACCAGCACAGCCATGGCTACCGGCAGTGCCAGCAGTTTCAAAAGTGCGATGCCCTGATTGCGCTTTCTAGCCAGACGGATCATCAGCAGAAGCACAAGGCACATAAGCTGGATAAACAGGAATGATGCCGAAGGTACGGTGTCGGTCAAAACCATACAGGGGACCACCGGAGCAACAATCAGCAACGCGGCAAGCCAGACATCCTTGCATCGGAGAAAACTCCAGCAAATGCCAAGGGCGGTCAGTACGCCCAGAGCGCACAATACCGGCTGTGCCATATCTGCCGTAAGGGTCTCTGTGCTCCAGCGGATGACACCCCAGCCATATCCTTGATCATACAGGCGGGAAATCTGGTTTAGAAATGCTTCCAGACTCAGATCCAAACTGCCCTTTTGCCATGACCAAAGGCCTGCGATCAGAAATCCTGCAACAGCTACACCCAGCAGCTTGCGCCCGGCGATGGCAGTTGTGATAACTGCTGTGACAAGGCAGAAAATGGCAATGGCGGTCAGGGATATATCCGTAAATCGCAATCCGGTGACAATGCAGCCAATACCGCCGAAGCTGCCCATAAATCCCAGAAGGAGTGCTGCAAAGCGAGCTTGTTTTTGATTAGCCTTCATCGTCGCCACCTCCTATGTGATGACGCCAGATGGCCTTGGGATATACAGGCATTACGCCACCTTGGGCAAGGGGCATTTGCAGCAGTAGGTCCAATGCGTCCATCGACTCCTGTTCGTTTGCAACGGCGTGGATAGACATGCCCGTTCCGGTATAGCAGAAGATCCTGTGTCGGATACCGTTACCGGCCAGAAATGTACTCATACCCAGAAGCTGCCCCAGTTTCCGGTCCAACTGTTCCGGCTGCCCCGAAAGCACCATGGTCAGGATGGCAGCATCCTGCTGGGCCTCCATAGGCTCCCGGATGATCAGCGTTCCGGTTTTAGCAGACAGCTTCCAATGGATCTGCTGCAGATTGTCACCGGGGCGGTAGAGTCGCAGCTCATGGTTTTCAGAATAGCCGCCGCCGGCTTTTGGACGGGTAATGCTGCAAAGATATCGGCTCATATCCGGTAGCTCTCCGGGGGATACCGGAGCAGGCCGCACCAAAACCAGCCGGTCCTCATTCACGCGTACCGGTAGCCGAAATAGTCCCAGATAGTCGGATATCCATAAACATCTGCATTGTAGCCGAAAAGCACCGCAGTGAGCCGTGGGCAGGGAAGCACCTGGCTTGAGCCGCTTTTTCTTTCCTGTAGCAGGTGTGAACAACCGTATTTTCCCGGAGATCAGAGCCACGGGAAACCGGCAATGGATACTGTATGAGACCCGGGCAGGCGTTCCCGCGGTCACATGGTTGGGATATTGTAGTGTGATCTTGCAGCTTAACATGGCAGGTAGGCTAAGCAGCAACGACAACCACGGCAAAAATATTGCCGCAGCCAAAAGTAGGCCGCTGATCCACGCCCGGTTGGCCCAGTAGAAAAACAGACAGGCAGACAGTGCCGTCAGATAAAAAATTCGCCGCTGTGTCATATCAACGCAGTTTCGGGGCATCCACCCCATCGACGATTTGCTTCAGTACTTGCTCAGCAGTAACGCCTTTGCCCTCTGCACGATCGGATAGCAGTAGGCGATGGGCCACCACGTGAGAAAATACCTCCTGCACGTCCTTCGGTACCACGTAGTCCCTGCCCCGCAACTGGGCAACGGCCTTTGCCATGGCGGTAACGGCCAGTGTTGCCCGGGGACTGGCACCACGGGAAATATCCTCATGCTGCCGGGTGGCATTGATCAGCTCCACGATATACTTTACAACATCAGTACTGACGTAGGTATGGGCCACCGTTTCCTGCAGAAGCGCCACATCTGTTGGTGCGAAAAGCTGACTCAGACTCTGCAGCGGATCCTGACCCTGCCGGTTCATGACCATAGCCATTTCATCCTTGGGGGTTGGATATCCCAAAGAAAGACGTACCATAAAACGGTCCATCTGGCTGTCGGGCAGAAGCTGTGTGCCAGCGGCACCGGTAGGATTCTGGGTGGCAATGACCACAAAAGGCTCCGGGAGCTTATGGCTCACACCGTCCACCGTTACCTGTCCTTCTTCCATGGCTTCCAGCAGGGCGGATTGGGTACGGGAGGTGGCACGGTTCAGCTCGTCGGCAAGAAACAAATTGCACAGAACAGCACCGGGTTGATAGGTCATCTGGCCTGTGGCTTGATTTAGAATCGAATAGCCGGTGACGTCTGAGGGCAGTACATCCGGGGTAAATTGTACACGGTTATACGAAAGACCAAGGGTACGGGAAAAGGCCAAAGCCATGGTGGTCTTACCAACACCGGGGATGTCCTCCAACAGAATATGACCCTTTGCCATGATCGCTGCCAGCACCCACAGCAGGGTTTTGTCTTTGCCCACCACTACACGGCGCACCTGAGAGATGACCTTTTGGGCCTGTGTCACTACCTGAGAATCTTTGGACTGCATATTCCGTACTCCTTATCTGTAATTTTTTGTAATTATACCATGGGAAAAGGGATATTGCAAGTTGCTGCCCAAAGACAAATCTTAAGAATTCTTCAAGTAGCGCACCATCTATATGTCATCCTGAGCCGTAGGCGAAGGATCTCCGGGGCAACGATAGGCCGGGGATTCTTCGGCCTAAAGGCCTCAGAATGACAGAAATGGAACGATACCGAGCGGGTTAGGGAAGTAACGACTAGTACTGCACTATGCACGCATTGTCAGCGGGCACTGCCCGCATAAACGATCATTTATGGGACTATGTGTTTTCTCGAAATATTAAGAACAATCTCTTTGATTTCCGTTGCGATGGGTCAAGATCTGTGTTATAATAACCGAAATTACTTCTGGAGGAAGCTATGCTGAAAAAATATCTGATCGCATTTGTGGTGTCTATGGTACCCTTGATCGAGCTGCGGGGCGGCGTGCCTTACGCAGTGTTGATGGGCCTTGATTACTGGACAGCGCTGATTGTCTGTGCCGTTGGCAATATGTTGCCCGTTCCCATTATTTATTTCTTTGCCCGCAAGGTTCTCGTTTGGGGCAAGGATAAGAAGTATATCGGAAAATTCTTCACCTTCTGCATTGAAAAGGGCGAACGCGGTGGGCAGAAGCTGTCTGCCAAGGCAGGCCGGGGTGGATTGTTTGTGGCGCTGATGCTGTTTGTGGGGAACCCGCTGCCGGGTACCGGCGCATGGACAGGCACGCTGGCGGCATCTTTTCTGAATATGGGTATCAAGTCCACCACCTTGGCGGTAAGCTTAGGTGTCATCATTGCCGGTATTATCATGGGTGTGGTCAGCATGACCGGTGTTCATGTATTTGGTCTTTAATGTTATGGAGGTAACGCATATGTCTAACTGCTTATTCTGCAAGATCATTGCCGGGGAGATCCCCTCTACCAAGGTTTACGAAGACGACACCATTCTGGCCTTCCGGGACATCGCGCCTCAGGCGCCTACCCACGTTCTGGTGGTTCCCAAGTGCCATATTCCCGATACCGACGGTATCACTGCGGAAAACAGTGCCGTTATCGCCCACATTTTTGCGGTGATTCCCCAGAATGCCAAGGCCGAAGGCTTGGAAAACGGTTACCGGGTAGTCACCAACTGTGGCCCTGATTCCGGTCAGACCGTGCCCCATCTGCATTTTCACATCCTGGGTGGCAAGCAAATGGAACTGAAAATGGCTTGACAAATGCCAAAAACATGCTAATATAATTTCAGATCGCAAAACAAATCCATCTTCGGGGTGCCGGACGCTTTCGGCTGAGATTGGGCAAAGAACGTGCCTTGACCCGCGAACCTGATACGGTCAGTACCGTCGTAGGAAAAGATGCACTGTAAGATAGCTTTATCGCATTGCAGCTCTTGACGGACTTGCAATGCGATTTACTATTTTACAGGAGGAATCTCTATGAATCAAAAAACAAAAAGACTGACTGAAAGCGCTATGCTGTTGGCTGTGGCCATCGTGCTGGAGCTGGTATCCAAAATGCTTATCCCGGAAATGCCCTTCGGTGGGCAGATTACCCTGGTCAGTATGCTTCCTGTGGTGCTGATTTCCTATCGCCATGGAGTAAAGTGGGGATTGCTGGCAGGCTTTACTTACGCGTTGTTGGAAATGGCCCTGGGCGCGAAAACTGTCGCTGCCGCTTTCCAACCCGGCTACTTTGGGGACGGGATCATGCTGCTGAATGCTTTTATTATGTGTGTACTGGATTATCTGGTGGCCTTTACCGTTTTAGGATTGGGTGGCCTGTTCCGTGACCGGTTTGAAAAACCCGGTACTGCCCTGCTGGCAGGCTCTGCGGTGGCACTGGGTGCCCGGTATCTTGCCCACATTGCTTCCGGCTATATCCTTTTTGCGGGATGGGCAGAGTGGTTCTTTACCCAGGACGGTTTCCCCGCTTGGGGCGCTGCCTTGGTAGCCAGCTTAAGTCCTACAGCACTGGGCCTTACCTACAGCGTGGTCTACAACGGTTTCTATATGATCCCAGAGATCATTTTGACCATGGTGGCTTCCGTGCTGCTGGCTCGGATTCCCAGTATTGTCAAAAAGGTAAGCTAAGCAACAATGCCCTGCCGGATGGCAGGGCATTTGCTTATTGCTCTGTTTTAAAGACCGCTACACCGGGGGCATTCTGGGCAAGACTGTAAGCCTTGTATAGAATATTAGCTACCTGCGCACGGGTCAGTTCACCGTCGGCAGTGAGCATCAAGCCGTTTTCGTTCATCACGGCCAATGCGGTGTCGGTATAGGTGGCGGTTTCATCTGCTTCGGACGCCTGCTGGCGGCTCAGATCCAGCGCATTTTGCAGGATCACCGCAGCTTCGGCGCCAGTGATGGGCGCGCTTCCATTAAAATCCTCGGGCAGATTGGCTACCAGACCGGACCGCAATGCTGCTGCCAGATAAGGCCGCAGCCACTGAGGGGCATTTGTGGTCATTTCGGGGAAGACGGTCTGCTCTCTGAGGGGGATCTCCAGCATCTGCATCACCATTGCCAGGAACTGACCTTGGCTGACGGTCTTTTCCGGCTGAAAACACTGGGATTGGCCCATTTGCTCGCCTACAAACAGGCCGGTGTTGCGCAGCCACTCTGCTTCAAACCGGCAATCCAGACCCATGGTATCGGTATACTGGGCCGCATCGGTAGGTTTCAGAATCTGCACCGTAACGGTGGCTTCCCGGGAGACCTTTCCGGCAGGATCGGTGGCGGTATAGGTGAAGGAGTCAACACCCACTTTGTTTTTCTTAGGGGTATAGACAAAGGTACCGTCCTCTTTCAGTTCTACGTCCCCCCGCTTCGGCTGACGGATCACGGTATAAGTCAAAGGCTGGCCTTCCGGGTCTGTGACTTTCAGTGTGCCTTCGTTTGGAAGATTTTTATAAGTTTCTACGGTAAAATCCTCGGCAACGGGGGCTTTATCTTCCTTGCCACGGATGCCGATGGTCATGGTTGCAGACCGTTCTACCCGGTTTTCGTAGATGGGAAGATAGGTGACCACTGCGTCCGCGTCCTGCTCGGTACGGACAGGTGCAAAGGTCATTAAGGAAAGCTGATCGGCAGTGAGAATATCGCCCGGCTGCAGGATCCGCTGACCCAGCAGCACTGCACCGGTCTGGGCATTGGGAATGTCGGTGATACAGATACCAACCAGAGGTTCTTCACCGGCAAAATCCTCGGATGTGAAACAGTAGACCGCGTCGCAATCCACCTCTGCGGCCCCGACAGGCATAGCGAGCAGCAACAGCGCTGCTGCCAGACAAACAATACGCTTTCGGAACATTTGATAACCTCCTATATTTCATGTCCGCAGGTAGTGTTTGCCAATCACATGTAAAATATTCAACTTTTGGAAAAAAGCCTGCCAAGCCGCTAAACGATCATTTATCTTATAAAACGGAAAAAGAGCCGCCCGAAGGCGGCTCTCAAAGTGGGTTATCTTACTTGCACATTTCCTTGGCCTTGGCGACGATGTTGCTTGCGCACAGACCGAACTGCTCCAGCAGAGCAACTGCGGGACCGGAGTGGCCGAACTCATCGTTGACACCGATGCGCTTCACGGGAACGGGATAGTTCTCGCTCAAGCAGGAGCAAACAGCTTCGCCCAGACCGCCGATGACGGAGTGCTCTTCGCAGGTGATGATCTTACCGCAATTCTTGGCAGCAGCGATGACCAGCTCTTCGTCCAGAGGCTTGATGGTGGGCATGTTGATGACCATGGCATTGATGCCGGCCTCAGCCAGCTCTTCGCCTGCCTTGATTGCTTCGTAGGTCAGCAGACCGTTGGCAATGATGGCAACATCAGCGCCATCGCGCAGGATCTCGCCCTTGCCAATCTCGAATTTGTAGTCCTCCGCATGGAATACCGGCACAGCCAGACGGCCAAAGCGCAGGTAAACGGGGCCAACATACTCGTAAGCAGCCTTGACAGCAGCCTTGGCTTCTACATCGTCAGCAGGGCAGATAACAACCATGCCGGGGATGGAGCGCATCAGAGCGAAGTCTTCGCAGCACTGGTGGGAAGCACCGTCCTCACCGACGGAGATGCCGCCGTGGGTAGCACCGATCTTCACGTTCAAGTGGGGGTAGCCGATGGAGTTGCGGACCTGCTCAAAAGCACGGCCAGCAGCAAACATGGCAAAGGAGGAAGCGAAAGGAACCAGACCTGCGGTGGACATACCGGTGGCCATACAGATCATATTAGCTTCTGCAATACCTGCATCAAAGTGACGGTCAGGGAATGCCTTCTGGAATACACCGGTCTTGGTAGCACCGGCCAGGTCGGCATCCAGAACTACCAGATCATCATGAACAGCACCCAGCTCCTTCAGAGCGTTGCCGTAGCTGTCACGGGTTGCGACTTTTTTCATTTCTGCCATAATTATGCCTCCAGTTCTGCCAGCTGAGCCTTCAGCTCGGTCATAGCCTGCTCGTATTCAGCGTCGTTGGGAGCCTTGCCGTGCCAGCCGGCATTGTTCTCCATGTAGCTTACGCCCTTGCCCTTGGTGGTCTTCATGACGATGGCAAAAGGCTTACCCTTTGTCTCACGGGCCTGTGCGAATGCTGCTTCCAGCTCGTCGAAGTTGTGGCCATCAACAGCCTTCACTTCAAAGCCAAATGCAACCATCTTGTCTACGATGGGATAGGGACTCATAACGTCGGCAATGTTGCCGTCGATCTGCAGGCCGGTGTTGTCGATGATGACACACAGGTTATCCAGCTTGTAGTGTGCAGCAGCCATAAATGCTTCCCAAACCTGGCCTTCCTGAATTTCGCCGTCACCCAGCAGGGAGTAAACGCGGTTGGTCTTGCCGGTGTGCTTAGCAGCCAGAGCCATACCGGTAGCGACGGAAACGCCCTGGCCCAGAGAACCGGTGGACATGACAACGCCGGGAACCATATTCATATTGGGGTGGCCCTGCAGGTAGGAGTCAATGTGACGGAAGGTGGGCAGATCTTCCACGGGGAAGAAACCGCGCTGTGCCAGTACGGAGTACAGGCCCGGAGTGGGGTGGCCCTTGGACAGAACAAAGCGGTCACGGTCAGCCCACTTGGGGTTAGCAGGATCGATGTTCATTTCTTTGAAATACAGATAGGTGTAGACCTCTGCAGCAGACAAGCTGCCGCCGGGATGGCCTGCCTTCGCGCCGTAAGTGGACTCAATTACGCCCATACGGACCTTGCAGGCGGTCTTTTGCAGGGAAAGTTTTTCGCTTGCAGTCATAATGTATCCTCCTTGACCCGTTCTCCGGGCATAGTTTTCGAGATTATTCTACCATCTTATGCCATAACTTGCAAGTATTAAATTTAACGTTTACTTTTGATACAGAGGGCAGTTTTCGTAATAACCTTGGGGTTTATATGTAACCGAGCCAATGGCTTTACCGGTGATGCCGTATTTAGGATTATAGCCAAAAAGGTTTACATAACTATGTAAGTCGTCCCGTTCCTTTTCCATTTCCACCATGACGGCAACTGTGGCGATCACATCGTCCACCGCCCGGTGGGAGTTGACCACCTGTCCGGAAAGGCCATAGGCCTCGATGGCATTGCACAGCTTATGGGGATAGCTGCGGCGGTCCTTGTAGACCGTCAACAGGTCCAGCTTGTCCTTGCCTTTCAGAATCATGGGATCTCCCTGCCGTAGCAGCAGGTAGTAAAGGAAACTCAGATCAAAATGAGCATTGTAAGCCAGCAGCAGTGTATTGCCGCTGATCATTCTGGCAATATCGCAGCACAGACGGGTCTTGGAAATGCCCCGTTCCCGGATATCCTCATTGGTGATGCCTGTGAGTTTCGCGATCTCCGGGGGAACAAAGCCGCCTGGACTCAGGGTGATCAGCTCGTCGTATTCTTCGATAATCTCTGCCTTTCCGCTGCGCTGCTCCACCACAACGGCGGCAAATTCGATAATCTCGTCCCGGCTGAATTCCAGACCGGTGGTCTCCGTATCAAAGATCACAAGCCGGTCATACCGTGCAAACAATTCTTTTAATTGCTCCATATGATTACTCCTTTGTCAGATCCAGCGCCCGGCGGAATTTGCTTTTGCGCTCCGGGGTCAGGCCATATTTCTTTGCCAGATGCACAGCGAAAACGGCGGCGGCTTCTTTGCTGCCTTCCTTCAATTCGATTTCCACTTCACACAGAGGGATTTCCTTTTTTCCGCCAGTGAGAATGCCCCGGTCCAGCGCCAACTCCACCACAGCAGTACCAATATCAATCTGGCAGGAGCGGCGCAGGAATTTTGCGCCACAGATGGCATGGATGCCCTCTTGGGTAAGTGTTAGAAGTTCTTCTGGTCCGCCTAGTTTACATAACTTTGGAATTGCCTGCTCAATGGTGGATGCTTCCACTTCCCATTCGCCCCGGCCACCATCGGCAGATGGGGTTTTAATGGTACAAATGCTCTTTTCATTTTCCATTCGACGGCGCAGTGTATAGTGTAGGGAGGAAAGACGGTCGTCCGCAGTATCATAATAGGTGGTCTCCATGGCAGTTTCCTGCCAAACGCCCTCTGTTTTGCGATAAAGATCCTCTTGCGATTGTGGGTCTGCTTTGAATTTCCATTCGTATTCTACGCCCATAGCCTGTACCTCCTGCGATTTGTGTTCATTATACACCGTGCAAGCTTCTGACGCAAGAACTCATCATAATTTCCTTACCTTGGTATCCTGTTTGCGACAGAATATTTTAGCCTGCTGTGGTAGGATTTTGGTATCGAACACGAAAGGCAGTGATACAAATGATGACCGCCATCCGTTCCTATGCCCGGCAGGGGCAGCATGTTCTGCGCCGGTGGCTGCTGGATCCACGGATACATAAAACCGCCCATATTCTTCAGTATCTGCTTCGGGGATTTTTGATCAGCGGCGCCAGCTTGGGCCAGTATTCTCAGCCATTGGCCCTTTGCTTGGTGTGTGCCGGAGACCGTTGGCCTGCGGTATTGACAGCTTTGGGTTCCGGTTTGGGGTACTATGTTTTTTGGGGCAGAGCCGGACTTCAGGGAATCGCTTGGATCGCAGCTGGATTACCCGTTGCTCTACTTATTGGATCTCGGCCCTCTGCAAGGAGAATGCCGTTGCTGCTGCCGGCCATTGCGGGCATTATTACCGCGGCGGCGGGATTGGCCTTTCAGCTCCGGTTGGGAGATAGTACACCTGTCCCTATCTATTTATTGCGTATTGCCTTGGCCATGGCTGTTACGAGGCTATTTTTGTCGGCAGAGGAGTCCCATGGACAATATGCCCGGTATCTGGTATGGGGGGTCTGGGTGCTGGCTTTGGCACAGGCAGCACCTTTCCCGTGGCTTTGCTTCGGGTATGTTGCTGCGGCAGCCTTAGGAACCGGCGGTGCCTTTACCGCTGCGGTTCTGGGAGGACTGGCCTTGGATTTTGCCCAGATCACCCCGGTGCCGATGACCGCTGTGATTTGCGTTACATATTTTCTGCGGCTGATTCCCGGAATGCGAAAATGGGTAAACCTGATGATGCCCGGTGTGGTATATCTTCTGGTTATGGCCTTGTGTGGGGTATGGGATCTGTATCCGCTGCCGGCTTTGGCGGTGGGTGGCCTTTTGGGACGTTTCTTGCCGGAAAGTACAGAGACAACGCCCCGCCGGGGAGAAATGGGGATTGCACAAGTTCGTCTGGAATTGGTGGCAAGTGTGTTTTCACAGATACAAATTTTACTGTTGGAAAACAATTCACCGCCCATTGATGAGGTGGCGCTGATTTCACGGGCGGCAGACCGTGCCTGCGGCAGTTGTCCCAACCGTAAATCGTGTAAAGAGCGGGATACCGCGGCGAATCTTTCTCCGCAGATCCTTCACAGACCGTTGCTGGATGGGCATGATCTGGGGTTTACCTGCCGTAAGGATGGCAGGATCATCAGTGAGCTGCGCCGGGCACAAGAGCAATTGCGTGGTCTTCGATCCAATCGGGAGGTCCAGCGGGAAAACCGTAGTGCTCTGTTGCAGCAGTATCAATTTCTGTCGGAATACCTGCAGGATCTGTCGGACGAACTGGGGAAACGGGTCAAGTCTGCAATTCCACGGTATAAACCCCAAATATCCGTATGCGCAAACCGGGGGGAGGAGGAAAACGGTGACCGCTTCCAGTGTTTCGCCGGTACTGGGTGCAGCTACTACATTTTGCTGTGCGACGGAATGGGTACGGGCATTGGTGCCATGGATGAGGGCAGACATGCAGCGGCGCTATTGAAAAAGCTGCTGACAGCCGGATTTCCTGCGGAATATGCGCTGCGCAGCCTGAACAGCCTTTGTGCGCTGCGGGGAATGGCTGGGGCGGTAACCGTAGATCTTGCCCAACTGCAGCTAGATACCGGCAAGGTGCTGCTTTATAAGTGGGGCGCTGCGCCATCCTATCTGCTGACCACCGCCGGAGCAGAAAAAATTGGAACAGCCGGGCCACCGCCGGGACTGTCTGTAACAGATGCCCGTGAAACGGTAGAGCGGCTGTCCCTGCGCCGGGGAGAGACCTTGGTGCTGTGCAGCGACGGTGTGGGCGGAGAGGATGCCCTGCGCTGCTGGTTTGCGGAAGCGGATGAGCCGCCCGGGGAGCTGGCGGCCAGAATCCTGGAAGCGGGGAAACTGCGTTCCCAAGACGATGCCACTGTCGCGGTGGTTCGCCTTGTTCGGGACAAATATTAGCATATCTTGTATGCAAATGCTGTCGAAACACAAGATATAGTTTCGGATTTTTCCAACGACAGCAATATTTTGTCATTTATCTATAAAAAATCGTGCTGTTCAGATGAACAGCACGATTTCAATTTAATAATCAGGCGTTTTCAGCCATTTCCTTCAGTGCGTCCTTGCGGCTGAAGTTTGCACGGCCCTTCTCGTCGAAGCCCATGAACTTGACCCAAGTCATATCGCCCAGATTCAGCACGTCCTCGACCTTCTCAACGCGGCGGTTCTCCAGCTTGGAGATATGAACCATGCCGTCGTGGCCGGGAGCGATCTCAACGAATGCGCCGATGGGCAGGATGCGAACGACCTTGCCGTAGTACAGCTTGCCAACCTCGGGAACGAAGCAG
>JAZOLX010000093.1:0-2772 GCA_045653485.1 Faecousia sp.
ACGTGCGTACCGTTACCGGGACAAAATTCTAATTAGTCAATTCTCTCAAATACCATAGTGGCTTGAATCTTATCTCCACCGAGAAAACCTTTTGATCCGGAGGATGTCGTCGAAATGGTATGCAGACGATACCCTTTTGCAGCCTGCTTGTTAATTTCAGTCTGCAGATTAGTGAGACTAGCTACACCGGAACCAGTACCGAGGAATTTTTCAGTAAGAACAACTTGGAGAACAACGTATTTTTCTCCTGTACCTCCAGATGCTCGTCCAGCAAAATCATCCCATGCCATAATGAAATCCTCCTTTTTCGAAGTGATGTGTTAGGGTGTGTATATATGTTAGCATGATGAAATAATCTTGTCAAGAAATGTCAAAAGAAGCCTATTGTCCCTAATGCCAATCACCCGTGTCCGGCAGCCCCATCCTCCAAAACGGCCATCTGGTAGGCGCCGTCACCCATGTCCTGGTCAACGCCCCATTTACAATAAAAAAGAAGGGGGCAAAGTTCATTTGCCCCCTGGTTATATGTTTGGCTTGGAAGTGGCGAACTCATGGCTTTGATACAGTCTGCATGCCTCCCGGAGAAAAGTATGAAGTGCGGGCGTGACCGGTTTCCAATGGGGCACAGCCATACCGACCGTCCTGTAGTATTCTTTGTCAAAGTGACGGTAGGTAATCGTCTCGTCGGTTTTTGCTACCATTTCGCCCACAATACCGAAGCCCATGCCTTTCCGGACAAAACCCAGCAAAGCGTTGTCTGTTTTCACGGAAAAACCGCTTTTGGGTATGACCGATTGGTTGTACAATAGATCTTTCAGCGTTCCATATGCGTGCTCCAGCCTGATGAGAGAAGGGTATCGGGCAAGGTCCTCGGGAGAGACCTTTTCAAGGTTGCTCAAAGGATGTCCTTCGGGCATGACCACAACGATGGGATCCCGATACAGAGGGATAAAGTGAAAATCCTCCGGCACGGAAGAGGATAGAAAACCTATGTCGATCTCGTTGTTTCGCATTCTCTGCAGTTGTTCCTCTGCATTGCCCTCAAATATCTGAAACTCCAGACCGGGATATCTGTCGACCAGAGATTGTAGCAGCTTGGGAATCCAGCTTGTTAAAACACTGAGATAACCGCCGATTCGGATCGTTCCCACAATGGAACCTTTGATCTGTGCTACTGTCTGATCCAGAACACCCTGCATTTCCAGCACAGAAAGACAAAGGGTATACAGACGAAGTGCTTCGTCCGTTGCTGTGATGCCTTTTCTACCCCGTTCCAGCAGCCGAATTCCCCATTCTTCTTCCAGCGAGCGAAGCATCCTGCTGATCCCCGGCTGTGTATAGCCCAGAACTTCCGCTGCAGCCGTGATGCTGCCTCGGTTGATCGTTTCCACAAACGCTTTGTATCGTTTCAAATTATCCATGCAATCACCCCAACATTTTGTTATGGATAACATACAGAATTGGAAGTTGTAAAACCGTTTTTCATAGTATATCATAGAAGCGCAAGGGAATGCAAGTCTGGAATAACCGGTGGTATTGGGTGGATTTGCAGCCATGTTTTATCAAAACAAATCATTATGGATCAGAGAGGATGATCGAAATGAAAGAAAAAATCTGTATGGTCGGTGCAGGTAATGGTGGCTTTGCCGTTGGTGCAGATCTGGCACTTGCTGGCTACCGCGTTACCATTTATGAGGACGAAGCGTTTGCAGGCAACATAAAGGAATTGTTTGAAACAAAGACGATCACACTGACCGGCGCATCCAGAAATGGCGACGCAAAGCTTTACAAGGTCACAACAGATCTGCAGGACGCTATCAGCGATGTGGATGTGATTATCTGCAGTATGCCCGCCTTTGCACAGGAGCTCACCGCACGGAAGCTGGCCAAGGTTGTGAAGCCCGGTCAGATCGTTTTTCTTTGCCCCGGTGCCACCGGCGGTGCCCTTGTCTACGGCAAGGTGTTCCACGAGGAAGGCGTGAAGGATGTCCGCATCTGCGAAGTGCAGACCCTTCCCTACTCCACCAGAAAAGCAGGTCCTACCGCCAGCCATACGAAGATCCTGGTCAAGTCCCTCTATTTTGCCGCTTTCCCCGCAAAGGACACGGACAGCTGTTATGAAGTGATCAAGCCCATGTTCCCTGCCTTGACCAAGGTGCAAAACGTCATGGAAACCATGCTGAACAACGGCAATATCGTAAGCCATGCACCCATTATGGTGCTCAATGCCGGTCGTATCGGCCCCGACAACACTACATATCTGCACTACAAGCACGGTATCAACCCCGAGGTCAGCTATGTGTTGGATGCCATCAACGAAGAATGTATGCAGCTTTGCAGAGCCTTCGGACTGAAGGAGACCACCAACGCTGACCGTCATTTCATCACCGGCTACACAGATGCCCTTGGAAAGACCTCCTACGAATCCTACCACTCCAGCTATTCTTTTATGCTGGCAAAGGGTCCCACCACACTGAATTATCGGTATCTCACCGAGGATGCGCCTTACTCCATGGTTCCCCTTTCTTCCCTGGCTGCACAGTTGGGGCTTAAGACACCTTTGATGGATGCAGTTGCCAATTTGGGCGGTGCATTGATGCGGACGAACTATTGGGAAACCGGTCGTACGGTGGAGGACCTTGGTCTTGCGGGCATGACGCTGGAAGAAATGAAAGATTTCCTGGAAAACGGCTACAAAGACTAAAATATTTTTTGACAGACTGAGATCCGCCCGGAGATATCCGGGCGGATCTGTTTGTACAAAGGAAACAG
>JAZOLX010000094.1:0-1709 GCA_045653485.1 Faecousia sp.
AATAATGTCTACTGAATAACGCCAAAACCATTGGAAACACATGACTTTTCGACATTTTTATGGTATAATAAGTGCAAGGAAAACAGCGAAAACCGGTGAAAAACCTTGCACTTGGAGGGGAAGTCATGTATCGCTATAGTGATGGACAGATCAGTTTGACAGATTTTCAGCAGCCTCTTGGTATGAAGCTGCGAGAAGATAACCGCTGGGTAAAGAAGGCTCAGATCATTCCCTGGAGCAAGATCGAGGTGCGCTATGCAGCATTGTTCCCCTCCAAAACCGGGAATGTGGCGAAGCCCCTTCGCCTTGCTTTAGGTGCCCTGATTATCCAGCAGGAGTACGGCTATCCCGACGAGGAGCTTACTTTGCAGATTCAGGAAAACCCGTACCTTCAGTATTTCTGCGGCTATCCCTGTTTTGACGACAGCAAGCCGCCTTTTGATGCATCCTTGATGGTACATTTTCGCAAGCGGATTACGCCGGAAATCCTGGCTGAAATCAATGAAATGATCATTCGGGAAGCCAGAAAGGACAAGGACGATGATGACGATAACGATGGCAACAGTGGCACGATGATTGTAGATGCTACCTGTGCACCGTCTCAGATTCGTTATCCTCAGGACGTTTCTCTTTTGAACGAGGCCAGAGAAAACGCAGAAAAACTTGTAGACTTTCTGCATGATCCGGCAGACGGGAAAAAGCCCCGCACCTATCGCAAAGCAGCAAGAAAGGCCTATCTGAAATACGCACGCAGCCGCAAGCATACCGCAAAAATGACACGCAAGGCAATTGGAGCACAACTTGGGTATCTGAGAAGAGATCTCTTTCATATTGACAGGATGCTGCAAAGCGGAAAGAGCCTGACAATTCGGCAAACACGAAGATTGGATACCATCCGGAGCATTTACGAGCAGCAAAAATACATGTATGACAACCATACGCATACTGTACCGGATCGGATCGTAAGTGTCAGTCAGCCCTTCGTCCGTCCTATTGTCAGAGGCAAAGCCGGAAAACCGGTGGAATTTGGTATGAAGCTTGATATTAGTGTTGTGGATGGATGGTCGAGATTGGAATACCATTCCTTTGATGCTTATAATGAAGCAACCAAACTGCAAGATATGATTGAGGCGTTCCGAGTTCGGGAAGGCCACTACCCGAGCCGAGTTTTAGCTGACAAGATATACCGAAACCGTGATAATCTGCGATACTGCAAGGAACACGGCATCCGACTTTCCGGGCCTGCGTTGGGCAGACCCAAAAAGAACGAAATTCGAGACAAAGAGCAAGACTACAAGGATGAATGTGAAAGGGTCGAAGTAGAGCGAAGATTCAGTTTGTCAAAACGGAAATGCGGAATGGGCTTGGTCACGGCAAAACTGCAAGAGACCGCTGAGCACGTCATTGCCATGTCAATTTTGGTACTGAATCTCCGCAGGGCATTGTCTGCCCTTTTGCTGCTCCTTTGCTGGTTCGCTAATCTGCTCTGCCGCCATGACGAGGCGAGTGAAAAATACCTACTTATTCAGTAGACATTAATTATAACGCAACAACAACCAATGCAATTACAATAACGATAAATAAAGTTCCCGCCAAATAGGTTAAGCATCCGCTTGGTTTCGATGTGGTTGGTTTGTATTCGGGATATACATATTCAGTGGATTTCGTCTGTTTTGGCTTCTGCGCAACCTGAGAATTTCGGATTTTAT
>JAZOLX010000095.1:0-37271 GCA_045653485.1 Faecousia sp.
CACCATGGGCCGTATGCATGGTGACGCTCAGTTCGCAGGTTCCTCCTCCGTCCCCGCTCACGTCGAAATGATGGGCTTCCTGGGCGCTGGTAACAACCCCATGGTCGGTATGACCGTTTCCGTGGCTGTTGCTGTTGAGGAAAGCCTGAAGAAGTAATTTCTTCCCAATAACACCAATAACCCGGCTCAAATGAGCCGGGTTATTTTTATGCCGAATGCAAACAGCACCCTGTACTCGGTACAGGGTGCTGTTCATGGATATCAGCTATTTTTCATATGTTCCAAAACCGTTTCCAATGCGGGCACGCTGGAAATACCACCGGGCCGGGTGGTAGAAAGTCCCGCAGCAGCACATGCAAAGCCGACGATCCGGCGTAATTCCGCTTCGTTCAGTTCCTCCGGAGTTTTTCCGTGTTTCAGGATTTGAGAAACCGCACTGCCGCCAAAAATGTCACCGGCACCCGTGGTGTCAACCACATCGATGCCATTTAGTCCCGGTACGTGGCCAAAGGCGTTTTGATTCCGGAACCAGCAGCCATCCGCGCCACATGTAACGAATACCAGCTTTACACCGTAATGGGTAAGTATATACTCTGCTCCCTCCTGTGGAGACAGACCAAACAAGAATTCCACTTCTTCATCACTGATCTTTACAACATCAGCTTGGCCCAAACCCCACAGCATTTGCTGCTTTGCTTCCTCCAGGTTCTTCCACAGAGGTTTACGAAGGTTGGGATCATAAGTAACCATTTTCCCCTTCTTCCGGGCGTACGCAACCACCTTATAGGTAGCGGTACGAGCCGGCTCATCCGTCAAAGACAGCGTGCCAAAATGCAGAATCTTTGTCTCATCAATCAAAGACAGATCAAGTTCTTCAAAAGAAATTTGCGTATCTGCACCGGGTTTCCGGGCGAAAGAAAACTCCCGGTCTCCATGCTCGTCCAGCGTCACAAAAGCCAGTGTCGTAAATACGTCATCCGCGACGATCATGCCTCGTGTTTCGATTCCGGCCTTCTGTAATGTTTGGATCAGCACTTTACCAAAGGCATCATTTCCGACCTTTCCGAGCATTGCAGTCCGGTAACCATACTGATTCAGTGCGGCAAGGAAGTTTGCAGGTGCTCCGCCGGGATGGGCCTCCATAGTGGGGTATCCATCACTATCTATCGCCTTACAGGTAAAATCGATCAACAATTCGCCAATTGCAACAACATCCATAGTATACCTCACTTTGCGGCAGGGTACTCGTTACACAGGAGACGATAAGGTGCTTCGTCCTCCTCAATGGCAGGGAAACGACCCACAGGGGGATTAAAACGGTTGTCGGTGTTATCATCGTTACACTGGCTGACCTCACCCAACAGCACAGGACCAGTACCCTCCTCTACTGAAAAATCGTGGTACAGATACTGCTGAATGAAGATGCTTTCACCGGGTGTCAAACGGATCTGCGCTCCCGCAGGGACTGTGTAGGTCTTACCGTCAGTATGGACCGTCACATCGCTCTCATAATCAATTTCTTCGTTTGGCAGGCTGTTATATACACGGATCAGTACATTTCCACCACCCCGGTTGATAATATCTTCCGTCTTGAACCAGTGAAAATGGTTGGGCGCATACTGGCCCTCTTTCAAATACAGCAATTTTTCTGCGTAGACCTTAGGATATTTTTCTTCCAGTGCCCGGTTTCCATTACGGATGGTAATGAGCGAGAAGCCGAACTTGTCAAAATTATTCAGGCCATAATCCGTGATGTCCCAACCCAGCATGCAATCCCGCACTTCATCATACTCATGACCGGCGTTCCGCCACTGTTGCGGTGTCATGTGGCAAAAAGGCGGCAGGTAACAGTGGTATTTTTCACACATTGTTTCCAGTTCTTTTAATGCTATATTGATCTCTGATCTTTTCATAAAGATTCTCCTTATTTGCCCAATATAGTATGTAGATTGTAATAATCCGCTTCCACTTCTCTAGTATACCGACAAGCCGTCGGCACAAATGGCACAGCACATGAGCTGCACGGTCAGTATATCATTCACGTCTTACAAAGTCAAGGAACGCGCGTCCGTTCCATTCAAGTCTACCGGACGCATGAATGATTCGTATAAAAAGTTTATATACCACAGCACCCCGGCTTAATTGAGCCGGGGTGCTGTTCAATAGACAGATCACAATTTATGCGTAGTTGTTGAAAATATCATGGAACGGGCGGATCTCAAATTCTTCATCCAGAAATGCCATGTACAAGCCATCAATAAAACCATATCTTTCAACTGGCCATAGGTCTGCAACAGGACTTGTAAACAGGGCATGGGCCAAATATCCCACGTTATACTTAGCATAGGTTGCGAATTCCGTTTCCAAATACGGCTTTCTTTTTTCAGCCGTAGATGCACCCCAGATGCATTCTGTAATAATATAAGGCTTCTGGAAGACCTCTATATAGTCCAAAATGCTCTTAAACTTTTTATCAAATTCCTCCAGCGATTGACCCCGAATATTGTAAGGATGTATGGAGATGACATCCACATAGGGTGCGAGGCGGTCTATGTCGCAAATATTCCGCTTGTCAGGATTCGGATAACTTTGGGTACCGACGGTAACTTTCCGGGAATCCACCTGTTTGACCGCCTTGATCATCTCGATCAGGAAATTTGTAACGCCATCAAAGGATCTCTGGCACTCATTTGTCACGTTGTAGGGTTCATTGGAAACATCATGCATCAACACATTTGCTTCCGCAAGCGCCTTAACAGAGTCCTGAATGAAGTTTTTAAAGGCAGGCATAAAATTGGGGGAAAGACACTCATTCACAAAACCGCCAAAGTAAGGCACGCCAAACCAACCATTAAAATAAACCGGGATGATTTGAAGGCCAGCGTCTGTCAAAATCTGACCTGCCTGCCGCACAGCATTCAAGTACACTTCCTTTTTGGCAAAATAGGCATCCATGGACAGCCATATACGCACTGTGTTCATACCGGGGAATTTTTCTATTCCCTTTTGAATCATCATCTTGTAGCGTTCAGGATCAAAAAACAGCCATTCCATCAAACCGTTGCTGCACCAGTCGCCGTGAACGTTGAATCCTTTAATGTGCGCGTATTCCTGATTATATTGCATAGTCTTACCTCCTTTATTTGGTTATTTATATTTTAACAGCTTGTCAAACTGGCGACAATGATTTATACTGTTCTAAAATTGATCTATCCTATGTTATTCTTTATTTTTATAGAGGTTTAAGTTTATGAATATTTTCCATGCCAAGCAGAATAGCACCCATAATCCGGACTTTCACTGGCACTTTCAGCAACCACGCAATTACTATCTTCTTGTTATCTTTCATGTGCCTACAATTATACAAATTGATGATTCCTATAAATCGCTGCCTTCAGAGACATGTGTAATTTTTGATAAGACCGCCATTCAGGACTACCGCCCAGCCGGCGCATATCCTTTTTGCCACGATTTTATGCAGTTCGATCTGATTTCTGATGAGGCCAGCCATGCCTTTTCCGGAATTCCCCTCAACACCCCTTTTCAGTTGTATGACACCGATCAAGCATCTGGTTTAATAAAGTCCATTATGCAATCCCTACTCAGCGATACAGCACACACATCCTCAATTCTATCGAACTTAGGAAAAGCCCTTTTGTATATTCTCAGGGATGCGCTGCAATTAGATAACACACTTATTTCCTGCGAACAACATTTTAAAGATCTCTACCAACTCCGTTCCGCGATTTATTTGTATCCTTCAAGAGCTTGGTCTATTCAGACGATGTGCAGCCTTTCCCATCTGAGTCCCGCATATCTACAGAGTCTATATCGGCGTTTTTTCCATGTTTCCTGCACACGTGATGTAATTCAAGCCAGAATCAAACTTGCAAAGTCCCTGCTACAGTATACCAGCCTCAGTGTCACCGCAATTGGCGAAACTTGTGGCTATAGCAACCCCGAGCACTTCATTCGGCAGTTCCGGAATAACACAAAAACAACGCCGTTACAGTACCGAAAACAGGTGTGGGCACAAGATTGAATCATTGATCTGTGGTTTCATCATAATGGATTCCATGCAAAATCCGATCTTTTATTATGCGTTCTTCTTGCGTATCAGATTCCAATGCTATATAAACAAACACAGCAAAACTGCCTACCGAAACATTTGAGAGCCGTTCAGCCTTAGAACAAGTCATGCAAGAAGAATACGGTGACCAATATATTAACCTGAGAGAATATATGTCCTCCAAAGCAATGGCAGATGCCGGCCTTGTTCCCACTGAGGAGGATATCAAGCTTATGGAATCCGGTGCCACACCCTATAGCCTTATGGTTGCTGATCGTTGCCACTTCAACAGTACTGCCTATCAATTAATCGCCAAGCTCATTTATGATACCATGGATAAACTGGGTTATTTTGACGATGTGCGCGGCGCGTAATCCTATTGTTCTATTTGAATATTTAACGGCGCGTTGGTTTGCAGCAACGCGCCGGCAAATTATTTTATGGAGTTCTGTCTTAACATATGATACAGTTTTTCACTCTTTCGTTTAAACCCATACAAATAGAACGCAGACAGCATATTTCCCAAGGACCCTAGTGTAAGAGAAGCACCGGACAGGAGCAGCAACGGATGCTGTGTTGTTAGGAACGCATAATAACTGCTGCGGTATTCCTGCACGATCACCATGGTAAATATACGGTCAAGGCCAAAAAACAGAGCAAGCAAACCAAAGATCAAAAATCCGGTGGCAGCAAATCCGGGAATGGACCGTCCGCTTAGCCTGCTGTTTTCCAGTGTATCCGCAATACCGGCAGCGCTGTCACACAGACAGTTTAGAAAACGGCATAGCATCACATACAGTGTACCGGCAATAATCAGCATCAGCGCTTCAGAAACAAACATTGCATACAGCAGATACATGCCTTCATCCTTGGGCAAGACTAATACGGCATATCGAATCACACGGTAAATGAAAACAACAATCAACACCTTTGCGATGAGTTTGACGATCTTCAGCAACCATTCGAACACATCGCACAGCATAACGAGACCCTTTCCGGGCTGCTCGCGAAGCGCAAAGCCGTACCCGACTGCCATCAGTGAAGGACACGCAAAGGCTATGACCGTTATGATAATATGGATCAGCTTCCACGTACGGATCGCAGAGCTTTCCGTAATGCCTCCCGCAATCAGATCCTCCGTCAAAACAGCGATCGATCCAGGCATCAACATGATAAAAACGCCTGTTAAACCACACAATGCAGCCAGTACGTACAATACCGTCGCCGCCGGGATCAGCCAGCTGCGAAACGTCACCGGATCTATCCGTACATATCGATTGTTCACATTTTTCACCACCAAATGCTAATGGATATATTATACTGAAAGAATTTCCCTTGTCAACCGTCGAAAAAAAGCGGGTAAATGCTTACGCACTTACCCGCATTTTTTACTTTTTCTTCACATAGGCTTGGGACTCTTTTAAGTACTGCTCCCAAGGGAATGTTCCCTCATAGTACCGCCAGCCGAATGCCCTGCGGATACCCTCGCAAAGCAGTGTCAGTTTTTCCTGCATGATATCCGATTGGAAATATTCGCTGCTGCCATCCATCATGGCATATTCGAATACGGTCGCTCTGTCTTCATGGGCATATGTCATGGAGTAGGTATCGATAAATGCCCGATTCTCTCCTTGCAGATAGGGGCTTTCCTGATGGGACTCATGCTTTGTATAACTATTATCATACTGGAAATCTTCGGGATTACATAGTGTCCAGTAGTCATACTTGGAACTGTGGGCATATACATAGGTATCCATAGCATGACACAGCTCATGGTAGAAATTCTGTTCGATCTGGTCACAAACTACCAGTGTCATGTAAGACTCTTCATCGATCCAGTACTGCAATCCATCGTCAGCAGCGGGTACATCGTAGCGATTTGGCACGATTTCTCTGACCAGATTGATCTGCAACTTCGGATTTTCCGAAGACGTACCGATTACATAGAAAAAGTCCTCGGGGAATCTGGCCATTGCTGCATCCAGCGTCTGCAGTGCCTTTTGGTAAGCCGATACTTGATACTCCGGTACAAAGCTGTAATCATCCGGTTCTACCGGTGCATCGCCCAGCAGGATATTCACATAGTATTTCTTAGATATCTCTCCTGCAAGTTTTTCACATGCCGCAAGACCTTCCGTATCCGGATTCTCTGCAGTATAGCGGGTACCGATACGCACAATTTCATCACTTCCGCCAGAGGCATATTCCCAACGGCAAAGGATCACGCTAAGGGTATTCGGGTCCCATGCAGTAAACCATATAAACTGGCTGCTTGGATCCTCTGTAAGCATAGCTGCGTGCGTAACGCCTTGCAGAGTAAGCGCACCTAACGCCTTACCCTCAGACAGCTCATAGACCGCAAGAGTAGTGCTGTTCTGGTTTTCGCCAAGTTCTGCTACCACATTGCTCTTGGGCAGAATGTATAGGCAGTTGGAACGGTCGGCAATGGTAAGGCTCTTCAGTGTACCATTCTGGCTACCTATCAAAACTTCATCAACAGGACCGTCCATACGGCGTACCAGATAGTTCTCGCCCCAACTTACGATGCTCATCAGGTATTCGTCCTGTCCTAGCCTTTCGCCCGTCTTAGCTGAGTAAAACGCGGTGTAGCTGTCCCCATCCGCATCCGTTACATTACAACGAAGCACCGTATCGTCAAACAATAGTCCAATGATCTGTAACTTCTGTACATTCATTTGGCAAACCAGTCTGGGGATTTCCTTTGCTAGGTTCATTGCACGGATCTCATTGTCAACGCAATAGAAAGCCGTCGTCAGGTCCGCCGACAGCACCGGTATGCCTGTCATGCTTTCGGGCATATCTATTTGATCCACTTCGTGGAACATTCCATCCAGCACCACGATACAGTTTTGTTCTGTGTCGAAATAAGCAATCTTATTCTCCGCGGTACCTGCACAGCCCTCTATCGGAGGGATCGCAACATTGCGCTGCGCTACCGCTTTTACAATGCCGTCCTGCGTTGAAAGGCGTGTAATCGTCGTTTTTTCCCCGTCGGATGCAAACACCACAATATCGTCGTCTAAATTGTCAATTTTGGTAACCGCGCCACCTTCGACAGAATAAACCTTTACCGCACCTTTTGTTTCCTGTTCCAGAGTGCTGCCACTGACATACAGACTCACAGGCGGGGTTGTTGCCTGTTGTGTCGTGGTTCCGGGTTCGGTCCCCTCAATTGTACTGTTTGGGCTATCCGGATTGCAGCCGCTGAGTGCCAGCATCAGAATTAAAAGCCAAACGATCCATCGTTTCATTCTTACTGTCTCCTTGCCAATGTATAATCATCGCCCTGCCGATAATATGGGCAGCGGGTCTGGTTTGTAACAACGATTCGATAGTACTCATCTTCGTCCAGATCCATCATGCAGTAATACTCGTCATATTCTTCGTCGTAGTCGTAATGCCAGCAGGTTTCGCATTCGCATCCGCCCATGGTCATTCCTCCTGTTCTTCCCTCTTACAGGGAACGCAAATAACTGTCAATATCAAATTGTTTCAGCTTCTCATCCTTGCGCAAATACAACGGATGGTGAGGATGCCCCTTCTTGCTGACCGAACCTGCGCAACACCACTTCGCGCCAAATTCCTCACCGACCGCCAACATATCCCGCAAACAGTGCGGCAGGTAATCCCGCTTCTCGATGATAGTACCCCATGCTGCCCAGACAGTAGGTTTGTCCGAAATAGACAGTACATAGCGAAACGCCTCCAGATTTTCCCGATGCAGTGCCAGATTGCACTGCTGCTCCATAGAATCGGGGTCTGTGGCCCGCTGGGCATATACATTAAACATAATAAAACTGTCAAATCCATTGCCAAGGGCAATTCGTTCAACAGACTTCAGTGTATTATCCAGATCACCCGGCTGTGCGGTGGAAGGATTAATTCCGATACAGATCAATGGGTTCTTGCCGCGAGTACCTAGTATGTAACGGTATTCCGAATAAAAATTGGGGGCATAGAGCCACCTATCAATGTCGTAATCGGGGTTGGGTATATTGGCTGCCTGCAGTGCTTGTGCGAAAGTTACCAACTCCAGCTGTGCCGTATCACCTTTTGGTACGTGCATTTTCAACCCTCCATGGTAGGAAACCAGCAGCTGTTATCCGGATCATAAAAGGCACAATCTTCCTTCTTCACGCCCCGCTGATAGCACCAACCGGCAAAGGCAGCATCCATAAAATCATACACATCCTTCATGGTGCTTTGGAGCTGCACGGATCTTCCACCACGCAGATACAGTTCGATCAGAACGCTGCCGCCCTGATTTCTATATAGCTGTTGGCCTTGAATATCCGCGTAACGATATGTAGTGCTTTTCTTGCCGAAGGTGGTAAGTACAAAGCTGTCATTATCATAAAACACACCGAATGTCATATAATAGACAATTAAGGCGATACCCACAATAATCAGCAGGATTCCTCCGAAAATCAGAAGGCTGGTATCGTTGGTTATGCCAGTAAAGAACGAAGAAATTCCCAAAACTGTCAGCAGCAAGCCACCAACGCCGTAGTATTTATTCAGCCGCACCGACTTTCCGCTGACATGCTGAGGTTTGTTGCGGAAAATCTTTTCAAAACCTTTGTCTACCAACCAGCACAGCAACAGTGTGCTTACAATTACCAATACAACTATCATGGTTTCTCCTTGTTTATGCCCAAAGAACACAATCTACCGGAATATCATGGTCTTCCGTTTCCAAATGCTCCAGCATCTGGAATTCATAGCACAATGCCAGTGTAGGGTGTTCCGGCTCCCGCTGCAGGAATTTATCGTAAAAGCCTCCACCATAGCCGATCCGGTGACCATCCCGGTCAAAAGCCAGACCCGGCATCAAGACCAGTGCCGTTTTATCCTGCGCAACAGGCCCGTCAGCAATAGGCTCCGGGATACCGGCATATCCTTTTTCCACCTTAGTCAGATCTTCCAAATAAATAAATACCATTTCATCGCCAATAACCTTGGGTACAGCGACTTTTTTCCCATCCTTAAGCGCCTGCTCCAGCATTGGAACTGTTCTTACCTCTTGGTTGTAGGGCAAATACCCATATACCGTTTCTGCCTGCTCATAAAGAGGCGCACTTGCAAATGCCCTACCCAGAGCCTCGCTTCTGGTTACGATTTCTTCCTCTGTCATAGCACGCTTACGTTCCCGGATCGCGCGGCGCAGTTCTTTTTTATCCATCATTTTCCTCCTTGGGTGTACGGAACATCCGAAACCACAGCCATACGGCAGCTTGTCCCAGAATTCCCAGCAGGAACAGCTTCCAGATATTAAAGCCAGTAAAAACCAGCATGGTCATGTAAAAACTCAGCAGGCTTCCCCACACGATCAGAGAAACCAACACAAAGTTTAGCCTATACTTATGCCATGCAGAGCGCAGACACAGCAGTGTGATGGCATTGACCGGTACCGCGTAGAAAAAGCCTATCCATGATTTCGGCAGCTCCATGGAAGACAGAACCACATACACAAACAGCGCAACAAACCAGACCAGAATGGAAACCAGCATCTGAATCACGTTTTTATTGACACGGCGTTTAGGCGCAGAAACTTCCTGTTTGACAGAAGGCACCACCGGAGTATTGCCAATAAGCGCATCAATGCCCACTCCAAAAAGCTCTGCAATCTGGACAAGGGTCATCACATCCGGTACGGATTCGCCGCGCTCCCACTTGGATACCGCCTTATCAGAATAATTCAGTTTTTCTGCCAATTCCGCTTGGGTCATGACACATTGCTTCCGAAATGAAGCAATATTATTTCCAATATGCAGCTTCAGCTTCTCGCTATCCATACGCAGCCTCCAATCAATAGCTTCTCTCATTGTACCAAAAAAACGAAAATTTTGCAACCGAAAAATTCCAAGATCAAGGAAAAGGAAAAACAGTCCGAACAAAGCGGACTGTTTTAATCGTTTTCTATGTATCAATCTTCCGGGAACAGCAATTGGTTGCAATACTGAATGATCGAACTTCTGGTAACGATACCGATGAAGGTATCCTTATCGTCAACCACGGGAACAAAATTCTGACTACTGGCCCGTTCCACCAAGTCATGCATGTTGGTAGTTACACGAACAGGAACGTAATCTTTCCGTCTTACGATTTCCATCATACGATGTGCCTCTGCCTGACGCATATCCATATAGCAGATATTTTTCATTGCCCACAGCAGATCGCCTTCCGATAAACTCCCCCGGTACTCTCCCCTCTTATTCAAAATTGGCAGCGCCGCATAACCGGCTGACTCCATTTTTTCCAATGCTTGCCGTATGGTATAATCGTCCTGTAAAAAAGCACACATTGCTTTCGGTTTCAAAAAGAACAAGATATTTTTCATGGTGGCTCCTTTAATGCTCTTCATCAGGGTATTTCACCTATTCATATTATAGCATATTCCCACCGAGAAAGCATTAGAATTAATTGTAAAAAAGTTGTATCTGTGCCGAAATTATTCTTTGTTTTTTGTGCATTTTAAACAATTCTACAGATGTTTACTTCTGGTAGATTTATCTTTCTCCCGAACAGAGAGGGTAGATGCATGATATGTAGAGACCGCTGACGGAAATTTGTGCTATGCTGTTTTCAGCATATGAAAGGTGGTAGCCCCATGAAACGAACAAAAATACGTGACAGAATCCTCCCCGTATACTCCATTGGAGAGGAAAGAATGAATATGATCACTCATATTGTCGGCGGTGGCATTGCCCTTGTCATTTTTGCACTATGCTTGTTAAAGACCATCCCGGAAGGCGGGCACAAGCTGGCAGTCAGTATCACGTATGGTCTGGTACTGCTTCTGGTATACACCATGTCCAGCATCTACCATGGGTTACGACCGAGCACCTCAAAAAAAGTTTTACAGGTATTAGATCACTGTGCAATCTACGGTTTGATCTCAGGCACCTACACCCCTATCGTTCTATGCGCAATCGCGCCAAAATATCCTCTGATTGGCTGGGGATTGTTTATAGCCGAGTGGACTCTTGCAGTAACTGCCATTGTACTGACAGCAATCGATCTGAAAAAGTATAAAGTTTTTTCCATGATCTGCTATATCGGCATGGGATGGAGCATCATATTCTTTTTGCCTCAGACCATGGATGTCCTCTCCCCTGTCGGTTTCTGGTTTTTATTTGCCGGCGGTGTCGCCTATTCCATCGGCGCCGTTCTCTTTGGATTGGGGAAACACCTGAAATGGATGCACTCGGTATTCCATATCTTTGTCATTCTGGGCAGTATTTTGCAGTTTATTACGATCATCCTGTATGTTCTGTAAAAAAATACCGTGACTTACGTCACGGTATTTTTTATGATATAGCAACGATTTTTACAGCACGACGCCGTCTTTGAAGATAGAGATTTCCCGGAATCCCTTTTCCTCGGTTTTGGTCTGCTTACCGGAGGCCACTTCCAAAACCAGCTGCAGCAGATCCTGTCCGGCTTCGTCCAGTGTTCTTGTACCATCAGCAACAACACCTGCATTGAAGTCGATCCAGCCGGATTTCTTGGTTGCCAGGGGGGTATTGGTAGCGATCTTCAGTGTGGGTGCCGGAGCACCGAAGGGGGTACCGCGACCGGTGGTAAACAGCACCATATGGGCGCCGGCAGCGGTCAGCGCGGTAGAAGACACCAGGTCATTGCCCGGGCCGTAAAGCATGTTCAGGCCCTTGGTGGTCACGGCATCGCCATAACCAATCACGTCCATCACAGGGGCGTCACCGCCCTTCTGGACACAACCGCAGGACTTATCTTCCAGCGTTGTGATGCCGCCGGCTTTGTTGCCGGGGCTGGGGTTTTCGTACACCACTTCGTTATGGCGGGTGAAGTAGTTCTTAAAGCCGTTAATCATATCGACAGCCTTGTGGAACACTTCCTCATTGATGCAGCGGTTCATCAGGAAGCCTTCGGCACCGAACATTTCGGGAACCTCGGTCAGCACGGTGGAGCCGCCCATAGAGATCAGCAGATCAGAGAATCTACCCACAGTGGGATTGGCTGTGATGCCGCTGAGGCCGTCAGAGCCGCCGCACTTCATGCCGATGACCAGTTCGGAGGCAGGAATCTCCTCACGACGGAAGGAAGCTGCGTAAGCTGCCAGCTGCTCCAGGATCTCACGGCCTGCTTCCATTTCGTCGGCAACGGCCTGGCAGGTCAGGAACTTGATGCGCTTTTCATCATACTGACCCAGTTCTTCCACAAACTGTTCGTGGGTCAGATTCTCGCAGCCAAGCTGCAGCACCAGCACAGCGCCCGCATTGGGATGCCGGGCCAGAGCAGCCAGGAGTTTTCTGGTCTGGGCATGGTCATCACCGGTCTGGGAGCAGCCAAAGGGATGAGGGAAGGCATACAGGCCCTCAACAGAGCCGGCAACCAGATCTTGATTTTCTGCCACCAGTGCCTTTGCCACATCGTTGACGCAGCCAACGGTGGGAATGATCCAGATCTCGTTACGGATGCCAACCTTACCGTCAGTGCGGCGGAAGCCCTGGAATGTGGCGCTCTCACGTTTTTCCGGGAAACGAATAGAAGGCTCGTAAGTATACGCCAACTCACCGGAAAGATTTGTTTTCATGTTATGCACATGCACCCAATCACCGGGGGCAATGGGGGCAATGGCATGGCCGATGGAAAAACCGTATTTGATGACCTGATCCCCTTCGCACAGAGGCTTCAGCGCCATCTTATGGCCCTGGGGAATATCGGCAGCGGCGGTGATGCCTTCAAAAACCGTACCTGCAGGGATGGGTCTTAAGGCCACGGCAACACTGTCCTTGGGATGGATATGGATAAAATCGGGCATGATCTATCCTCCTTACAACATAATTGTATATTTAAATGATTGCCACATCGGCAAACTTCACCAGTGCGGCAAATTATTATGATTACAGGCAGCTTGCGTAGGCGGCCAGAGCGCCCTGCTGGCGGATCAGCTTCAAGTTAGCGACAGTAGCTGCCTCGAAGCCGGGGATGGCGGTCAGATCCTGACCCCACATCTGCTCGTTGATCATAACGGCATGGACCAGGTCTTCCTCACTGTCATTTCTGTGGTCATAGTAGAATTCCAGTACCCAACGGTCATCGGAGCAGGTGTAGGTATTGCCCTTTGCACGGCGGCACACCAGACCACTGTCATTGAGTTCCTGAATGTCATTGGAGAAGAAGGCCACATAGGCGGCAAAGCTCATGGTCAAGCAGGTGGGCAGCTGGCCCTTTGCTTCGATGTACTCCAGGAAAGAGGGCATATTTCTGGCACGCCACTTGGAAGTGGAGTTCAGAGAAATGCTCATCAACTCGTGGTTGACGAAGGGATTATTGAAGCGGTCCTGCACGGCTGCCGCAAAGTTACGGCAATCCTCCTGATCCAAAGGCAGGATGGGCACGATCTCATCGCTCAGCATCTTGTTCATGTAACCTAGAACCACAGGATCTTCCATGCACTCACGGACGATCTCATGGCCGCCCAGGTAAGCACCCAGAACAAAGCCGGTATGTGCACCATTGAGGATACGGACCTTGCGCTTCTTGTAGGGGGTCATATCTTGTGCTACAAAAATATGAGCGTCCAGACCTGCCTTATGGAAAGGCAGCTTATCGGTCAAGGAGGCATCGCCCTCAATGACCCACAGGCCGAATACTTCGCCTACATCCAGCAGGGGATCGGCGTAGCCATGCTTCTGAGCCAGTGCTTCCACTTCCGCTGCGTCACGGATACGGCCGGGAACGATTCGGTCTACCAGAGAGCCGCAGAAGGTGCATTCCACATTCACATACTGACGGAAAGCATCTTCCAGCTTCCACTGATCGATGTACTGATTGACGCACTTCAGCAGTTCCTTGCCGTTGTTGTCGATCAGCTCACAAGCCAGCATCACGATACCCTTCTTGCCGGCGCGCCAGCGGTGATACAACACCTGAGTCAGCTTGCCGGGGAAGGAAGAACAAGGCTTGTCTTCCGGATTGCAGGCAGGATCATAGACGATACCGGCCTCGGTGGTGTTGGATACAATGATCTCCAGATCGTCGGAAGCGGCAACCTCCATCATCTGTGCGAAGCCTTCCTCCAGGTAGGGATTCAGGCAGCGGGAAACAGAGGAGATGACCCGCTTGTCATCGACCTTTTTGCCGTTCTGGCTGCCCCGCAGATACAGGGTGTACAGGCCTTCCTGTTCGTTGATCATATCGGCCAGACCGCCTGCAATGGGCTGGATCAAGCAGCACTTGCCATTCCAGCCGGCCTTTTCATTGGCCAGGTCAAACCAGTAGTCTACGAATGCACGGAGGAAATTACCCTCACCGAACTGCATCACCTTTTCCGGTGCCTTTTCCAGAATGTAGCCGTCGTAGCCGGATTCTTTCAGAACCTTATAATTCAGTTTTTCCATAAGAGCCTCCATTTTCTCAAAGTTCTATTTCGCACACACAGCGTATGCCGTCATGGGTGCTGTCAAGGGAAATCTTGTTGCCCTGCCGATTGAACCGGGCATGCAGATCACAGCGGTTGTCCCAGTTTCCGTCCAGATTGGACTTGGACCGGAGCAGCATCTGGATATCCCCGGTCTCAGTATCATACAGGAACAAGGGGCGATAACCTTCCGGATCGGGATAACCGTCACCGAGGATATAGCGTCTGTCGGGAGAATACAGGCAGTGGATATCGCCACCAAAGGGACCGCCGGGATAGGGGGATTTCAGTTGGCGGTACTCATTGGTCAGATCGTCCAACAGGAACAGACCGGTGGTCTCTGCGGGAGAGCAGGTGGCCAGGATCTGATTGCCGTTCTTCCAGCAATAATGGGACACAAATCTGTTCTCCAGTACCAGATGCATGTTGCCTTCCAGATCAGAGGTGATCAGGGTGGTGCCCCAGCCGGTTCCGGAGCCATTGGGGAAGTTGCGCAGCAGGAACATAAACCGATCAGAGGTCTCGTTGAAGGTGATATGGTTTACCACCATCTTCTCATTTTCCATACCCTTCATGGGGAAGGTCTGATAGATGCGTTCGTAATCGATGATCAGCTTGGTCTCACCGGTCTCCATATTCATCAGGAACACGCCGTCCTCGGTAGGTCTGTTCTGATGGAAGTAAGGATCTTCGATGCCTGCATAGCCATAGCCGGGACGGAACTTGAAGATACGGCTGAAGTTGATAGCCAGACCCCACTTGCCGTCAGGAGAAACACAGGCTGCTGCCTTGGGAAGAAGGTTCTTCTCCCCGGTCTTCAAATTGTGAACCACGGTGTGGAAACCGCCGTCCTGGCAGACATTGTAGAATACGATATCGTCGGAGTCTCTCTTGTACTGCAGCAGAGCGCCCTGCTGAAAATTCCAGGCGGTGGTTTCTGCGAACTTTTCAAACTTACCGTTACAGAGAATGCCCAGTTCCAGCACATCGTCTGCATTGGGAATGTGATCGACGAAGGTGGAGCGGTTACACAGGTGCTTGGTACCGGTGCTGTCGTAGGCGTTCAGATCATAGTAACCGAAGTAATACTGGGCATCATCGGGGTTGAGGATCTTAACTTCCTTAATATTGTCCTTAATTCCAATCACGCTTGAACAACTCCTTAACCTTGTAGTAGGCCAGCTTCGGATGACGGTATTCGTTGACGATACCCTTGTTGTTGAAGCTGCGTGCCCGGAGCAGAGACCACTTTGCGTTACTTCTGATATCGCAGAACTGCCACAGCAGAACACCGCAGATGAAATCATCGCTCATGAACAGGTTGATGGTGTGGTCATAGAAATCGGCCTGATAGTTTTCGCTCCAGCGAAGCTCTTCGAAATTCTTGTGGCCGAACATAGCGGCAACACCGAACTCGGACATCAGAACAGGCTTGTGGGCAACGCCCTTCTCTTCCAGGTAAGCCTTCATCTGTACCATGAAGTCCGCCCAATCGCAGATGTCACCCTCGTACCAGCCAACATACTGGTTGACGCTGATCATATCGATCAGATCCAGGCAATCATCCTTCAGGATACGGTTGGTGGCATAGGTAACAATTCTGCTGTTGTCCAGAGAACGGACCTTTTCACCGAAGGCCTTGGTGATACTGTAGCCACCCTCGGAATCGGTAGCGATCTCGTTGTGCAGACCCCAGATCACGATACTGGGATGGTTGAAATACTGGTCGATCATTTCCTCGTGCATCTTGAGGCCTCTTTCGATGACCAACTCCCGCTTGACGCTCTCCTCAGTGAAGCCCCACATGGGGATCTCGCTCCAGAACAGGATACCTTCCTCGTCGCACATATCCAGGAAGTACTTGCTGTTGGGATAGTGAGAGCCACGGACGGTATTGACATTCAAATCCTTCAGAATGTCCATATCTCTTTGCATGATGGACAGAGGCACTGCAAAACCCCAATCGGGATGCTCCTCATGGCGGTTGACGCCCTGGATCTTGAAGGGTTTGCCGTTGAGCAGCAGCTTCTTGCCGTCGATCTGGATCTTACGGAAGCCGACTCTTTCGATCAGATCGTCGTTCTCGGTTTCCACCTTGATTTGATACAGCTCTGCCTTGTGGATATCCCAGAGTCTCACATCTTCCAGAACATAGTCTACGGTAACGGCAGTATCACCGTTAACCTCGTGGGCCTGTTCGTAGATTAGCTTGTCTTCCAGCCAGACCTTCAGAACGCAGTTGTTATTGGTGCCGACAGTGCTTCTCAGAACGGTCTCGATATGTACATTGGCGGTCCCCAAATCATCGGACAGCTCGTAACGGGCCTTCATACCGTGGATATAGACATCAGCAAGCTGGCTGACCTCAACGCTTCTCATGATGCCGCAGTAATGGTGCCAGTCAACTTCCCACAGAGGAATGGTATCCTCGGTGCTGTTGGCGTCAACCATAACGACCAGCGTATGCTTACCTGCGCTGACATTTACCAGGAACTCAAAAGCGGAAAAGCCGCCGTAGTGGTCGCCCAGATACTGGCCGTCCAGATATACCTTGGCATATTCGCTGACAGAACCGAAGTGCAGAAGCACTACGCCATCTTCGGTATAGAAATCCTTCTTATACCAGCAAACATCCTGGAAGCCGATCATACCCAGGCGGTTATTCACGCAAGAAGGCACAGCAACCTTTGAGACGCCTTCCTTGGGGAAGTTTTCGTACCATTTTTCCGCTTCACCAATGTGATTCTTATCGACTACGAATTCCCAAGCGCCGTCCAGAGAAAAAGTGTTTCTTTTCACATGGTCACAAAATAATCTCATACGATTTGTCCTTCCTGTTTGCTGATGTAATATATTGATAGAAGCTGATTTTCTGATTGACATTATATAATCATTGTTCTACACGCTAAATGTAACAAAAGGGGTAATGACCGTTAGAAAATAACACTGTTTTTTTGATCTATATCAAAAAAACAAAGCTGCGAACCTATTATGCACCATGAAAAGTCTGCAAGATATTTTATCAAGCATCTGATATTGCAGAAAGAAATTTCTTCCATTGTTCAGCATTTGGAATAATTATAACATTGCGACCCAACAGATGCAAGTAATGATGGTAAAAACAGCACCTTTTTAAGTATATCTATCAAAATTTCAAAGAAAAACAGAATGCACACCGTTCACAAGGTGTGTTCAATTACATCAAAAAAAGATGTATTGCAGATGCAATACACCTTTTTTATAGATTTATTCACTCTTGCTTCGCAACATACGCAATTCCTCATGGAAAGCTTCCAGTGTTGCCTGTCCTTGGGGCGTGACGGGTTTTACCCATTTGCAGCTTCTGGTTCGGAATATCTCCACCACCAAACGAAGCAGTTCATCCGTATAGACAAAGGAGAATACCGCAATAAACGGAAGCTGCCAGATCATACCTGCTGCCCATGTAGCAGGAACACTGATCAAAAACAAACTGGATATCTCCAAAACCGTGCCAAAAACTGTATCACCGCCAGCCCGGTAACAGATATTCATGATGTAGTTACAGGTGCGGATTGAGCCTGCCACCATGTAAATCAGCAGCATATATTTGCCGTAGGTCAGGGCCTCTGCCCCCAAGCCGAAAAGTCCCAACAGCGGTCCATTTGCGCAGAAAAAAGCAGCTACAATCAAAAACGTTATGGCAGGGCAAATCAGCGCAAATCCCTTCAAATAGCGGTACGCATTCATGTGATTGCCAGCGCCTACCTCGTTGCCGATCACAACGGAGGATGCATCCGCCAAACCGGCAAAGAACGCAAATACAAAGCCTTCCAGTACACGGAATGTAGCCATTGCAGCAATTGCACTCTCACTCTGGCGGCCAATCACCACATTGATAAGCATCTGACCAACACCATACAAGAACTCATTGCAAATAACGGGGAAACATTTTTTCAAATAATCTCCCGCAAAACCGCCGCCAAAATCAAACATTTGCTTCCAGCTCAGCTGCACACTCTTTTTACCCCGCAGCAGGAACAGCAACAGCAAAACAGAATTCACCGCAGTGGATACCAGTGTTCCAATGGCAGCACCTGCAGGACCCATCTTTGGGAAACCCAGATTACCATTGATCAGCAACCAGTTGATGCAGAAATTCACAACAAGCGCTACAACGGAGCAGATCAACGGTGGCTTTACCCGTTCCGTGGCCCGCATCAGAAAGCTGATGATTGCGTTCAACACCACCAGCGGATAGGACAAGCCTGCAATTCGGATATAGGGCTCCGCAATATCGATCAGATTCTGCTTATCTGTATAGATTGAAAGCAAAAAACGGGGTGCGCAAACTGCCACACCACCAAACACCAACGAAACCAGCAGCAAAGGAAACAGCGAAAGGCCAAATGTACGGTTAATGCCTGCCTCATCCTCTGCACCCCAGTACTGGGCAAAAAACAACAAAGCACCACCGGCAAAACCAAAATAGCAGGAAAAGAACAGTGAACCGATCTGGGAACAGATCCCCACAGCGGCAACTGCCAGTTCCCCTTGGGTACCGATCATAATGGTATCCACCATAGATGCCGTTGTCGCTAACAAGTTTTGCAGTGCAATGGGAAAAGCAAGTGTCAGCAGCGCACGGAAAAACAGTTTCATATTAAATTCTGTTGGTTTTATCTGTAAAGTACTCATGGAAAGCCTCCTGTCATCGCACGTGATACATGATATCATATTGGTCAAGCAGAAGCAATTTATATTTTAAATCACAACAGAAATTGTATCGTAAATATAAGCTAAGAGGTACCGGCCAGATTTGTTTGCATTTTTCTTTTCTGAGAAAAGAAAAATTAAGGTTCGGCTCCGTCAAGCCGTCGCCGGCGGTGCTCATCCGCACCGCATTTAATCTTTCAAATCTTGGCCGGTACCTCCAAAAAGAAAAGCACACCAAACGGTGTGCTTTTCTTTTTGGAGGTACCGGCCAGATTTGAACTGGCGAATGAGAGTTTTGCAGACTCTTGCCTTACCACTTGGCCACGGTACCATATGAAATTAGGAACGCCATGCGTTCCTAATTATTTTGGAGCGGGCGACGAGGCTCGAACTCGCTACCTCCACCTTGGCAAGGTGGCGCTCTACCGGATGAGCTACGCCCGCAAATATGGTGCCTCCGGTCGGAATCGAACCAACGACACGCGGATTTTCAGTCCGCTGCTCTACCTACTGAGCTACAGGGGCATGTTGAGCAGAGCATGAAGCTCTGCTCAGATGCTTTATGGCGACCCCGAACGGACTCGAACCGTCGACCTCCAGCGTGACAGGCTGGCGTGCTAACCGACTGCACCACAGGGCCATATAGTGGTGGGAACAACAGGGCTCGAACCTGTGACCTCCTGCTTGTAAGGCAGATGCTCTCCCAGCTGAGCTATGCTCCCGTTTGCGCTTTCGATGTTGCACACCTCAGCGACAGGACACATTATACCCTTGTATAGCCATTTTGTCAAGCATTTTTTTCGATTTTTTATCAAAAATTTTTATGCATCAAAATAACGGAATTTCCCACCACAATTGGATGTATTTTAAACTTTTTTAAGCAGTTCGTCGATATCATCCGGAGTGAAGCTATAAACGGTATCACAGAACTGACATTCCACCGGAAAAGTTTTTCCCTCTTCTTTGATCTCGGCCAATTCCTTTTTGCCCAGGCTGATCAGCGCGGATGTGACCCGGTCACGGCTGCAATAGCACTTGTATTCTACGGGAGTGGTTTCCATGAACACAACGCCCAGATCGCCGCACACCTGGCCCAGAATTTCTCCCGGAGTCAAGGCATGCACCAGCATGGTAGTCACAGCGCCGGCACGCTGAATACCGGCCTCCAGCTTATCGATGACCTCATCGGGCGCACCGGGCAGCAGCTGCACCAGATAGCCACCTGCCACCTTCACAGACAGATCACGTTCAACAAGAACGCCAAGAGCGCACGCGGTAGGTGTCTGCTCACTCTGGGCAAAATATGCCGTTACATCGTCGCCGATCTCACCGGATACCAGCGGAATACTGCCCACATAGGGTTCTTTCATCTGCAGGTCACGGATCACCGTCAAAGTACCGTCCGTACCCACGGTAGCACCCACATCCAGTTTACCGGGATATTTTTCCACCAGCGGCACATTGGGTTCATACACATAACCCCGAACATTGCCCACAGGATCGGAAACACATACGATATTGCCGATAGGACCGCCGCCCTTGATCTGCAAGGTCATGGAACCGTTATCCACCTTCTGCATATTGCCCATCATGGAAGCTGCCGTCAAGGCCCGTCCAAAGGCCGCAGTAGCGTTAGGCGTGGTTTTATGGATCTGGGCGCCACGGCGCACGATTTCCGTAGAGCGGATAGCCACGACCTTCACAAAGCCATCCATGGTCATACCGCGTACTAAGTAGTCATTCATAGGAGCTTACCCTTTCTTGCTTTTATATAGATCCGCTGTTCTCCGGGAGCAGGCGCTTCAAACCGGCGGTCAGCATACACTGCGATGGAGGTAAATCCCGCAGCTTTCAAATAGGCTGTCAACTGCCCGGCGGAATAGGCATATTCTTTATGCTCTTCAAAGCTTCTGTGCCAGCAGTCCCCTTGGCGCTGAAACAGATCCATGCCATAGGAGCAGATATTGGTCTGTTCATCAAATTCGCCCCGCCAGACGCAGTATACATCGTCATCTTCATCCAGAAACACCTGACCGTCCATGGCCCGGAGTTTTTCGGGGGTATTCACATCGAAGATAAAGCAGCCACCGGGGTTCAGTGCCTTATAGACTCGTCGGATCGCTTCCTCGCAATCGGCGGGATCCGTGATGTAGTCCATACTGTCCAGCGCGCACACCGCCAGATCAACGCCACGGGGCAAGCGCAACGACTGCAGCTTTTGGCATACGAACATCGGTTGGTTATCCAGTTCCTGTGCCTTCTGAGAGGCCTCACAGAGCATTTCTTCCGACATATCCACACCGGTGACCTGCAATCCCCTTTGGGCCAGCAGCAGCGCCACAGAGCCTGTTCCGCAAGCCAGATCCACGGCAGTTCTGGGTTTCAGCCCTTCCCGGGCCAGGATCTCAAAATAGAAATCTACCACAGCCTCATAATCAACATCGTTGGTCAGCCGGTCATAGCTGGCTGCCAGCGCGCCGTATGCGTTCATGTGCTTCCTCCTTCGCAGAAAAAGGCATCCCGGGAAATCCCGGGATGCCGCAAATTCAAATCAGCGGTTGAAGAGTTTGAAGATCTCGTCGATCTCGCTTACATCGCCGGACTTTACCGGAGCCTCAGCAGCGGCAGCACCGGGCAGCACAACATTGACATCAGGCTTCTTGTCAAAACCGGTAGCGATGACGGTAACACGCATCTCATCCTGGAAGGCATCGGAGCAGGTAGCGCCGAAGATGATGTTGGCATCGGGATTTGCGTTCTCCTGTACGATGCTGGCAGCGGTCTCTACGTCATCCAGAGTCAGCTCGGAAGAACCGGTCACGTTCACCAGAACGCCGGTAGCACCGTTGATAGAGGTCTCCAGCAAGGGGCTGGAAACAGCGGCCAGAGCAGCCTGCTCAGCCTTTTCCTTGCCGCTGGCAGTGCCGACACCCATGTGAGCCAGACCTGCGTCCTTCATAACGGCAGAAACGTCAGCGAAGTCCAGGTTGATGATCACGTTCTCGCAGAAGCCAACCAGCTCGGAGATAGAGGTCACAGCCTGCTTCAAAACATCGTCAGCAATGCCGAATGCATTGGCGAAGGTGATCTTCTGATCGGTGACATACTTCAGACGGTCGTTGGGGATGATGATCAAAGAGTCAACCTTACCGCCCAGCTCAGCAATACCTGCCTCAGCCTGACGCATACGGTTGGCACCTTCAAACTTGAAAGGCTTGGTGACGACACCGACGGTGAGGATACCGGCCTCGTGGGCCAGATCTGCTACGATGGGAGCAGCACCGGTACCGGTACCACCGCCCATACCGGCGGTAATGAAGACCATATCGGTATCTTCCAGAACCTTGGAGATCTGTGCGCGGCTTTCCTCAGCGGACTGCCGGCCGATCTCGGGCTTGGAGCCGGCGCCCATACCACCGGTCAGCTTCTCACCGATCTGGATCTTGTTCTTACATACGGACTTGTTAAGGTCCTGCTTGTCGGTATTTACAACGACAAAATCAACACCGCCGACACCGGATTCGATCATGCGGTTAATAACATTGTTACCTGCGCCGCCAACACCAATTACCTTGATTTTAACAACGCGTTCCTGAAAATCAGCCATTGTGCTTTCCTCCTATGTATCCTTTGGCAGAAGGAACCGCAACAGCCACTTCTGCGCATATTTATAATTGTACCCTTTTATTCTATCCGCAAAAAGCGAAATGGTCAATAGAAAATCTCGTTTTTCGTCGAACTTTTTTAATTATTTGTTACTCTTCTGATGCCTGATAGATAACTTGATCCTCTTTTATGGTAAAAGAAATATCCAAAACGCCACTATCATAGTCTTTCAGGCTATTTTGCTCATCCTTACCGTTGATGGCTGCATTCATGCATTTGATCTTGTAAAGCAGCTGTGTTGTGTCGCCCAGCTTTACCAAAAAACGCTGGCCGTATTGCAGTTCCATGTTGCCCAGATCGGCCACATTTATACTGGCAGCCTCACCGATGATGCTGCATTCTTCCAGATATTGCAAGATGTTCAGCGCTGCCTCCAGCCGGTCACTTGCCTTGACGACAGGGGCCAGCGTGGGTGTTCCCAATGTTTCTTCTGTGGTCGCAGGCGGCGCTTCTTCCTGTGCCACAGCCTGCTGTCCTGCCACAGGACTTCCCAGTTTGACACCATGGACCTGCGTATAATCGCCAGCCAAAGCACTGTCAGCTTTGTCCACAACACGGCCTGTCGATGTGATCAGCCACCACTGTTCTCCTGCATCCTTAATGGCGTACACCACATCCAGTTCCTTGATTTCAATATTTACCGTATCGGGCAATTTTATTCCAATTCGCACGGTTTGTACATAAGGAAGTGCAGTTTTTATCTTACCTGCTGCCTTTGCCTCACCAAAACTCAACAGATTGTCACCGATTTCGATACCGGAAGCCTCTTTTACTGTCCATACATCGTATTTCTCCGCGCCGGAAACAGTAATCACTTCAACCTTAAAAAAGATTGAAATGCCAAAAGACAACGCCAGTACAACCGCCACTACCGTTGCCAAATGAAGAATCAGCCTTCCACGGTTAAAAGGTTTCGCCGGGGTATAGACTACCTCAGGTGCTGGTTGTGGCGGCGCTGCCGGCTTTCTGAGCCGAGATGATACCTGTTGAGAGGTACGCCGTTTTGCCGTCTGGACAGCAGATCGACTTCGAGTGGTAGTCGCGCTGGTTCTCGTTTTAGGTGCAGCTTCCCTCCGGGTTTTGGGGGAAGATGCTCGTTTTGCAGTTGTTTCCACCTGCCGGGTCGATCGACGTTTTGGTGGCGTCTGCTTTGTTTTCTTCGTATCCATTGGATTCTCCTTTGGGTTACTTTCGGGATGCGGCAAGCTCCTCCAGAATGTCACAGATCCGCTCCGCACTGTCCAGAACGCAGGCACCGCGCAGCGCAGTGCGCATTTGGTCCTGCATCTGTTGATTTGAAAGGATCTCCTTTATCTTCGCGTACATGACCTGTGGCGTACATTCTTTTTCCAGCAACAACACTGCACCACCCCGGTCAGAGATCGCGCGGGCATTTTTTTCCTGATGGTTGTTAGTCACATTGGGAGACGGAATCAAAATACAGGGGGTCCCGCTGGCAGCGATCTCATTGCAGGCAGAGGAACCTGCCCGGCTGACGATCACATCTGCCGCTGCCATAACTGTCGGCATGTTATAGATGTACTCCCGGATATCAAGAGCGCTGTTTTTTCCATCTACACCCAGTTCCTGCAGCTTGTCCGGGAACCATTCCCAACCAAAGCTACCTACACCGTGGATATGCTGGTAAGGAAAACCATCCTCCTGCTCCAGCTTTAAGACTTCAGCAATTGCCAGATTCATCGCTCTGGCACCCTGGCTGCCAAAGGTAGACACAATAACAGGCCGGCTATCCAATCCCAGTTCCCGTCTTGCGGCTTCTTTGTCAGTATAAATAAATTCCCGCCGCACCGGCATACCCACCGCTTCTGCCTTTTCCGGATGCTTATAATGCTTGGCGCTTTCCGGGAAGCAGATCAGCACCCGGTCTGCCCAATCCGCAGCCATCCGGGTGGTAAGACCCGGCATTGCGTTAGCTTCGTGGACACAGGTGGGAATCTTCATCATATGGCCCGCCATCAGAGCGGGGAAACTGGCATAGCCACCGGTACCGATGATCACATCGGGTTTAAATTCTTTGATGATCTTCCGGCAGCCATTTACCGCGCCGATTACATTGGAAACCGCCTTGATATTGGCCTTGATTCCCTTCAGATTCAGCTTTCGGCTCATTCCGGAAGTTGGAAAGGTCTTGAGTTGGTAGCCTGCACCCGGAACCAGCTTTTCTTCCATATGACCGGAAGCACCGATAAACAGAATATTTGCGTCCGGATGCCGCTCTTTCAATATATTGGCCACCGCGATAGCCGGGTTAATATGGCCACCGGTACCACCGCAGGTAAAAATCACATTCATAGGAGTTCCTCCTGTCTTTTTGCTTGATTACGGAATCGTGAGATTCCAAGCACAATCCCCATTTCTCCCAGATTCACTGCCAGAGCGGTACCTCCATAGGAGAAAAACGGCAGCGCAATGCCCGTAGAAGGCAGGAGATTGGTAACAACACATAAGTTTAGTATCGTCTGTACAGCGATCAACGTAACAAGTCCTGCCGCCAGAACTGTAGAAAACCGATCGATCGCATGTAATGCGATCCAGTAGCCGCGAATTATAAGTGCTGCAAACAGCACAATGATCACCAGCGCACCTACGAGGCCCAATTCTTCACAGATCACAGCGAAGATGTAGTCATTATACTGGAAAGGAAGATACAGATACTTCTGCCGGCTCTTTCCCAATCCCAGGCCGAAAACACCGCCGGAGCCAATGGCATACAGGGACTGGAGTATCTGATAACCCGTGTCACCCGGATCTTCCTCTGGATGAAGCCATGCTGTGACCCGGTCACCGGCATATCCCATAAAAGTGATGTAAATGACTACAAAAACCGCTGCTGCGGCGGCACCGGCCAAAAGCCACTTTGGGTGCGTGCCGGCCACAAACATCATCACCACCGCCACCATGCCCATCAGCATAATGGCAGAGAGATGTTTTTCCAGCGCAAGCGGTACCAGAATGCCCAACAGCGCACTGCCAAACCCCAGTACACCGTAACGGAATTCTCTGGCACTGGGGCCAAAGCCTTTGGTTAGCCGCGCAAACAGGACGATCATGGTAAATTTTGCGATCTCCGACGGCTGAAATTGCACCCCCGCAATGTTGATCCACCGACGGGCACCATTGACAGATTCCCCCACCACCAACACACTCAGCAGCAGGAGAATACTGATTCCATACAGTGGCCATGCAAACCGCAGCCAAAAATCCCCGGAAATCCGGGACAGAACAACCATTGCCACGAGGCCGATTCCGGCACATACCGCCTGCTTTTGCAGGTATCGGGTGGAAATGGCATACCCTGTATCATATTCACTTTGGGCATAGCTTGCGGAATAGAGCATGATCAGGCCCACCGCCAGCAGCATCAGCACCAAAATGAGAAATGGGTAATCCACATTGCCTTCTCTTCGCTTTCCGTGCGAAGAGCGGTTCTCTTTGGCATACAGAGCAGATCTCTGCAACGCCATAAGATCTCCTTTCTTATATCGGTCAGCCTACCCGTCCGAAAATGCCGAGCCAGGCCAGCAGGCACATCAGTGCCGAAACAGCAGTAAAACTCAGCACAATTTTTTCTTCCTTCCAGCCGCACATTTCAAAATGATGGTGGATCGGAGACATCTTAAACAGCCGCTTACCGTGGGTCAGCTTGAAATAGCCGACCTGCAAAATGACGGACAACGTTTCAACAATATACACGAAGCCAACCAGAATCAAAATTAAGGGCATATCCAGTGCAAAGGCCATGGCACACACAACGCCACCAAGGAACAGTGAGCCGGTGTCGCCCATGAACACCTTCGCCGGATGCCAGTTGTAGATCAGATATGCCACCAAGGCTGCAGCCAATGCTGCAGGCAGCAGCGCCAGATCCAATTTTCCCATGCAGAAGGCCGCGGCCGCAAAGAACACCATTACGGGAATGGTAACCGTGCCGCAAAGGCCGTCGATGCCGTCGGTCAGATTCACCGCATTGACGCAACCGACCATGATAAACATAGCAAAGAAAATATACACGATGGGATGCAGGTAGAACGTTACATTGAAAAACGGAACATAAATGTCACAGGACAGAATGTTCTGCCGGTAAAGCAGATATACGTAGATTGCGGAAACTGCCATCTGCAGCATTGCCTTTTGCAAGGCTGTCAATCCCAGATTCCGTTTAAATTTGATTTTATAGAAGTCATCCAAAAAACCCACAAAACCAAAGCAAAGACTCAGTGCCAGCACATAGAACGCAGAGTATTCTTCCATGGTAAACAGATTTCCCACAAGGCAGATGATTGCTGCAAAGATAAACATCAAACCGCCCATCATGGGTGTGCCTGCCTTATTATTGTGCCAGGTGGGACCGATCTCCCGGATAGACTGGCCTGCCTTCAGCGCCCGCAGCACGGGCAGCAGAAAGTAACCCAGCACACCGGAAAGCACAAAGCCTGCCGCAGCTGTTACAATCATTCTCGTCATGTACATTTCCTCCGCTTATCTTATGTTTCGTCTTTTAAGACTTCTAAAAAGCCCTCCAGAATCAGTTCCATTCGCATACCACGGCTGCCTTTAAACAGCAGCACGTCTCCGGGTTTTGCCATGCGCTTCAGGATAGCAATGAGTTTTTGCCGATCCTCAAAGGCCATTGCTCTTGTGTCTGACATACCGCCGGTGATGGCACCGCTGAGTGTACGGGTACCGTTGGGGCCAAAAGCCAGTAAAATATCGGCCTTTTCCGCTGCGATGCGTCCCACACGGTAGTGCTCCGCTTGGGTGCAGGCACCCAGTTCCAGCATATCGCCTAGGATCGCCACATGGCGGCCTTCTTTCTTACCCAGAACCTCCAAAGCAGCAGCCATACTTTCCGGGCCGGCGTTATAGCAGTCCTTAATGATCGTATAGCCGTTCTTTGTAAATATCTCCTGCCGTCCCTCCATGTTTTGGAATTGGGACAGGCGTTTGTGAATTTCAGCAGGCGCAACACCCATCGCAAGACCGACACTGATCGCTGCCAGCGCATCGGAAATGTAGTGTTTTCCCTCCAGATTCAGTTCCACAGGGAAGGAAACCTCTCCCGCCGTGGCCAGAAATCTCATAGCCGATTCCTCTTCCGCCAACTGCTCGCACCGAATATCACACAGGGGATTCTCCGCGCCGAAATAACGGATATCCCTCCGATGCAGGTCCCGCTGGCTCCACAGCAGAGGATCATCACCGTTGAGGATCACTTTACCCTTTTCGTCCATGCCCTCAAGAATTTCTATCTTCGCCTTCAGGATACCCTCCTTGGAGCCAAGATGCTCAATGTGCATGGTTCCGATGTTGATGATCACTGCCACATTCGGCTGTGCAATACCCGACAGATACGCGATCTCCCGGAAGTGGTTCATACCCATTTCCAGCACTGCAACCTGCGTATCTTCCGGCATTGCCAAAATCGCCATAGGCATACCAAGATCATTGTTCTGATTGACCGGTGTCTTTTCTACCCGATAGGTACCATCCAGAACGGAAGCAATCATTTCCTTGGTGGTACTTTTGCCAACAGAACCGGTGACACCGACCACCTGCATGCCGATCCGCTTCCGCTCTTCCCGGGCGATGGCACCCAGTGCCAGACGAGGATCCTCTACAATGATCGCAGGGATATCTCCGCAGGGTCGGGAGCAAAGAACTGCTGCCGCGCCCTTTTCCATTGCCATTGGGATATAGTCGTGGCCGTCACGCTCTCCTACCAGTGCAATAAATAACTGACCATGTTGAATTTTTCGAGAATCTATATTTACCCCCAGAAAGGTAACGTTTTTATATTTTTCTTCTACACGGCCGCCACACCAGACGGCAGCCTGCTCCAAAGTGATCTTACCCATGGTTCTCCCCCTTACAGATAGGCAGCCACAACCTCCCGCTCATCCAGATGGTGTTTCACACCGCAAATCTCCTGATAGGTTTCATGGCCCTTGCCTGCAAGTACAATTATATCATCTTTTTGGCCAATGTCCATAGCATGATGAATGGCTTCGATACGATTTTCGATCACTTCGTAGTTTTTTGTGTCCTCAGACAGCCCTGCTACAATATCGTTTATGATATCCATGGGTACTTCTGTTCTGGGATTATCCGAAGTTATGATGGCCAAATCGGAAAGTTTTGCACCGATTCTACCCATAATCGGCCGTTTTGTGCGGTCACGGTCACCACCGCAGCCAAAGACCGCGATCAGCCGTCCCTTACAGAAATCTCTGACAGAGCTGAGAACATTTTCCAGGCCATCGGGGGTGTGGGCGTAGTCGATCAGGATGGTATAGGGCTTTCCGGGGGTGGGTACCACCTCCACGCGACCTTTGACACCTTCCGCGGTTTCCAAAGCCTTTGCCGCGTCCGCAAGGCTGATGTCCAACTGCAGCGCAATGCCCAAAACTGTCAGCACATTGTAGACAGTAAACTTACCGGGTATCGGAAGTCGAACCTGTGCGCTCTGGTCTCCATAGACCGCTGTAAAGGAAATGCCGTCAGAAAGCATCACCACATCCTTGGCGCACAGATCACCAGTGCCTGCAACAGAGGTTTTCAGCACCGGGCACTTGGCACGGCTGACGATACGGTCAAACCAAGGATCGTCGCAGTTGGCAACTGCCTTGCCGCACCGGGCAAACAATTCTGCCTTGGCATCGCAGTAGTTTTCCATAGTACCGTGGAAATCCAGATGATCTTCACTGAGGTTGGTGAAAGCTGCCACATCGTAATGAACACCACCCACCCGGTCCAAAGAGATGGCATGGGAGGAAACTTCCATGACCATATGGCTGCAGCCGGCGTCCCGCATCTGAGCAAAGAGGCCCTGCAGTTCAAAGCTTTCGGGAGTGGTCCGCTCGGTGGGGATCACCAGATCGCCGATGCGGTTCTCCATGGTGCCAATGAGACCTACCTTTGCGCCTTTGACCGTTTCCAGAATATGTTTCAGCAGCAATGTGGAAGATGTCTTACCGTTGGTGCCGGTAAGACCGATCATGGTCATGCTCTTGGCCGGATTGCCGTAATAGTTCACGCCCAGCATTGCCAGAGCCAGACGGTCGGATTCCACCAGAACATAAGGAATGTCCGTTTCCGGCTTATGGGCGGTGACAACCACCTTCGCACCCTTTTCCAGTGCCATGGGGATATATTTGTTGCCGTCGGAAGCAAAGCCGGTAATGGCCACGAACAGGCTTCCGGGCATTACTTTTCTGGAGTCGTAGGCGACACTTTCGATTTCTGTTTCCGGATCTGCATGCAACTCCAAAACAGATATTCCCTTAATCAGTTCTTTCAGTTTCATATCGGTTCCTCCTTGACCGCGGTTGGCGGTCTGCATATCGGTAAATTTATCGGTTATTTTCTCCCAAATATAAAAGCACTTGACTTCCGGCGGGGACGTTCTGTCCCGGCAACGGGATCTGGGTCAACACCGTTTCCCCAAACCCTTCTGTCACGACCACCAAGCCTGCGTCCTTCAGTTTTTTCTGTGCTTCTTCCACGCTCATTCCGGTCACATCTTCCAACGGTATTCGCTGTGCGGCAGCATTCTGTCCCGCTTCATTTTGTTTTACCCCCAGATAGGGCAGGATATCCGCCATCACCGCACCCACAGTAGGTGCAGCCATCACGCCGCCGGAAATATAGATCCCTGTTTGTCGGGACGGCGTATCCAATGCTACCAGTACAATATACTGCGGATCGTCCATAGGCGCAATCCCCACAAAGGATACGATTTTATCCAGCACTCGCTGTCCATTTTCGTCAAAAACATCAATTTTTTCACTGGTTCCAGTTTTTCCCCCTATGGAATATCCGGAAACAGCGGCATTTTTTGCAGTTCCCTCTGTTACCACCGATTCGATCAACGAGCACATGATCTTAGAAGTCTCTTCCCGGATGGTCCTTCTGACCATAGTCGGTTCCTGCTTCAGCACTGTATTACCGTTGCTGTCAATGATCTCAGACACAATGTACGGCTCCATAAGGTATCCGCCATTGACCACAGATGCAATGGCTCGCACAAGCTGCACAGGTGTCAGCTTAAAGGTCTGCCCAAAGGATCCGGATGTAAGAGAAGCCGTCCCCCATTTATCTGTATTCGTCACCAGTGCCTTATCAAAGAATACACCCTTGCTCTCACCGGAAAGGTCGATTCCTGTCTTTTCCAGCACGCCAAAGCGCTGCACATAATCGTAAAACCGCTCTCCGCCCAGCTTCAGCGCAATATGGGCAAAGGCTATGTTGCAGGAATTCTGCAGTGCCTGGGGTGTTTTTTCCGATCCGTGACCGCTTGAGCGCCAACAGTGCAGCAGTTGGGATCTTCCGGGAATCTGTTCGGCACCTTTGCAGTAAAAAGGCGTCTCCAGATCGATTGCCCCACAATCCAGTGCCGCCGCCATAGTGAGCACTTTAAATGTCGATCCCGGCTCATATCCATCTGAAATGCACCGGTTGCGCCATTGCTTTAATCGGGCCTGGGTCAGCGCTTGGCTATAGGCCTTTTTCCCTTCCCCATAGCCTTCACTATCCTCTGCCAGCAGCAAGTAATCCAGCCGCTGTTGCTCCAGCCTTGCCGCCTCTGAGGGATCATATATTTCCAAGTACCTGTTAGGATCATAACTGCCCAGCGTCGCCATAGCCAGAATTTCACCGGTATTGACATCCATGACCATACCAAAGGCCCCATTTTGGACATCATAACGGGCAATCGCCGCCTCCATCTGCTTTTCCAGACAAGCCTGAACCGTCGTATCCAGTGTCAAAATCACGCTGCAACCCTGTTGGGAAGCCACATATTTTTCGTATGAAAAGGGCATATCCATTTCGTTGTTGCCCTTGGTTGTGATCACCCGACCGGTACTGCCCTCTAAAAAGCTGTTATAAGCCGCCTCGATCCCTTCCGAACCGGTGTTGGAAGCATTTGTAAAGCCAATGATCTGAGCGCCCAAGCTTCCGTAGGGATAATATCGCTGGGTATTTGGCTCCAGATGGATGCCGGATATATGATTTTCGTTGATATACCTTCGGATTTCACCGGCAGTTTCTTCACTGATGCGCTCTGCCAGCTTTTTGTAGCGCATTCGGGTGTCCCCTGCCTGTTCACGAATCCATTCTGGGTCTTTTTCCAAAATCTCACCCAGTGTTTGCGCAATTGCAGCAATGTCTGCTTTGGATTGTTTTAACTCATGGGGATCTAAAAACACATTTTCCACACTCTGATTTCCGGCAAGAATATTCATATTTCTGTCGTAGATCATACCTCTTTCTGCGGTGACCGTGGTACTACGAGTCTGATTGCGCAGTGCCAGCTGGGAATAGTAACTATAATTTGTCACCATTAGGTAATACAAACGGAGCGCTACCGGAATAAACAGTACCACACCAAACAGGACCGTAACAAGCAGAATCCGCCTGTGTTGCCCGCTGTCCAATCGCACTCTTTGGTACTGTTTTCGTTTCTTCATACCCACCGGCCTTTCCTTAGGATCCACAAGTTTTGCGCTAAGTCCATCAATGGGCAGCAAGGAAATCCTCACCGCCCATTGTTGTCTGCTATCCTAATTGTATTGACCGGCACAGTCTTTATGCAAACAAGCCTTCCAAAAACAGAATCGTCTTTTCCCAGAAACCGGGATCCTCTTCTATTTCGGGCATAGGAATTGAAATCGTTATCTGCTTTGCCTGTTCCTGTGGAATCATGCCAATGGCCAAGGCGGATTTTTTAATCGTCTCCATGTCAAGGCTTTCCTCATATTTTGCCCGGTCTTCCATATTCTTCTTGGAAAGTGTCTGAATATATTCCTCCATAACCGCTTTCTCGTTCTTGGCATGATACAGTTCTACAGAACCAACGATCATCATAACGAGCATAACAGTGGACAAAATGATTCCCACAATGGCCATGGGTTGTATGTAAAGGACATGCTGTGGCTGCTTCTTTACTTTGGGGAGCGGATGCTTTTTCTTCTGCGGTTTTAGCTCCAACTGCCGGGCAGCACTGCCATCGGTATAGTAGCGGATATATTGAACGTCTGGTCTGCGTGCCACAGCAATTCTCCCCTTTCTAATGGATTATAGTTTTTCGCAAACACGAAGCTTCGCGCTTCTGGCTCTTGGATTGTTATCCAGTTCTTCCTGACCCGACACAATGGGCTTCTTGGAAATCAGCTTCACCTTCGGCTTTTTTCCACAAACGCATACCGGAAAATTCGGTGGGCAGGTGCAGCCTTTGGAAGCGGCAGTCATGGCATTTTTCACGATGCGGTCTTCCAAAGAATGGAAGGTGATCACAGCCAATCTTCCACCGGGATTCAAGCACGGAATCGCGTCTTCCATCACCTTTTCCACACTGCCCAGTTCGTCGTTTACGGCAATGCGGATGGCCTGGAAGCTGCGCTTGGCAGGGTGCTGCTTTTCCCGCAGTGCTGCAGGAGGCATGGCCGAGCGAATAATATCCACCAGTTCCAGTGTGGTGTTGATGGGTGCCGTTTCCCTGCGGCGGCAGATCGCACTTGCGATCTGGGGTGCATACCGCTCTTCGCCATATTCATACAGAATGCGGCGAAGCTCTTCATAAGGCCATGTATTCACCACATCGTACGCGGTAAGGGAATCCTCACCGTTCATGCGCATATCCAAGGGCGCATCGCCCATATAGGAAAAACCACGACTGACTTCGTCCAGCTGAGGAGAAGAAACACCCAGATCCAGCAAAATGCCGTCTACGCCGTCAATTTCAAGGTCCTTCAAAACCTGCGCGATCTCACAAAAATTCGAATGGACCAGTGTCACACGGTCTGCGTAAGGTGCCAGACGTTTACCGGCTGCCTGTAATGCCACCGGATCCCGGTCAATGCCGATAAGGCGACCTGTGGTCAGCCGGGCTGCGATTTGAGAGGAATGCCCGGCGCCACCCAAAGTACCATCCACATAAATGCCGTCCGGCTTGATTTGCAAGCCGTCAATGCACTCTTGCAGAAGTACGGATACATGATGAAATTCACTCATAGGCCAATCGCCTCCAGTGATGCAAGTAGCTTTTCGGGTGTAAGATTCTCCGCTTCAAAGGCAGCGAATTCTTCTGCGTCCCATATTTCTGCCTGCCCTGCTCTGCCCACGATCATCACATCCCGGTCAATACCAGCATAGTCCAGCAGGAATTGGGTCAAACCAAACCGATACTGCTTATCAGGCGTGCATTCTGTGGCATTCATAAAAATCAAGCTGGTAGCAGCAGAGCGCTGTGAAATAGGCAGAGCGTTATAATTCTGGCCCAGCACTTCCCAATCGGTTGCAGTATACACCGTAAGGCAGCGGTGGCCGCAGTTGACGCCCAGTGTCACAAAGAAATCACTGCCCAGCTCCGTCCTCAGCTTTGCAGGGACAAACAGGCGGTTTTTATCATCCATCTTGGCAGGGTACTTTCCGATCACGAGCGCTCACCTCCACTCCATTTTACTCCACTTTTCTACCCTTTTGCTCCATATATGCACAGTATACTCCTTTAAAAACAAAAAATCAATATTTTTCCCTAAAAAATTTCCAGAAAAACAGCAAAAATTCACCTGTTTTCTCTATTTTTGAACACTTGTTCTATAAAACAGTTCACTCTTGGAATTGAAGCTGTCCATTCTCTACTTTTCCAAAAACCTTCGTGTGTTTCTTTCCGCTTTTCAGTAAAAACACAGCCAGCGGTCCTTCTACCTGTTCCTCCACCAAGCGGCGTAGCTGCCGTGCCCCGCCCTTCGCACCGGATCTGCAGCGGATCAGGCCCGGCAGCTCATCCGGCAAATGCAGTTGCATGCCAACCGCCTGACTTCGCTGCGTTAATTGCCGCAGATACTTTTCGGTGATCCGTTCCATTGCATTGTCAGACAAAGGCTGAAAACAGATCAATTGGTCCAACCGTCCCAAAAACTCCGGCGTAAACGCCTGTCGTACCGCGGCTTCCGTTTCCCCGGTGCGGCCAGCGGGACGGAATCCCAAACCATCGGAACGAACCTCTCCACCTATATTAGACGTCATCACCACAATGGCGTTTTTGAAGCTGACGCACCGGCCCGTAGAATCAGTTAGTACCCCTTCTTCCATGATCTGCAGCAAGATACCCAGCACATCCGGGTGTGCCTTTTCCAGTTCATCCAGAAGGACCAGACAGTAAGGGCGACGACGTACTGCCTCTGTCAGTTTCCCGCCTTCCTCATATCCCACATATCCGGGAGGTGCACCAATCAGCCGGGAGACAGATTGCTTCTCCATATATTCCGTCATATCCAAGCGGATCATCGCATCCTTCGCCCCATACAGTTCCTCCGCCAATGCTCTGCAAAGCTCCGTTTTTCCTACACCGGTAGGGCCTGTAAAGAGCATACAAGCCACAGGCCTGTTTTCGTCCCGGATGCCGCAGAGACCTCGTCTGACGGTCTCTGCCGTGGTTTTTACCGCCGCATCCTGACCAATGACCCGCTGGGACAACGTCTTTTCCAAATCCAGCATCCGCTCCCGTTCATTGGCGGTCAATCTGCCTACCGGGATCCCCGTTCGGCTGGATACCGCCCATACAACATCCGCCCCCGTTACGGTACGGTTATGTCTGGACTCCTGGGGGCGTACCACCATTCGCTGCATACGGTCCCGGAGTTCCGCAGCTTTTTCAAAGCGGCTTTCGCGCACCGCTTCGCTTAATTCCTGTTCCAGATCCTGCCGTGCGGATCGGCCATTTCTCAAATCCTCCATACCGGCATGGGATGCGCCTTCGTCCAGCAGGTCGATTGCTTTATCCGGCAGGTATAAATCCGGCAAATACCGTTGTGATAACCGGATCGCTTCTTTCATCGCTTCTTCTGTGATGCGCAATCCGTGGTGTCGTTCCAAACCGGGACGCAGCCCACGGAGAATGGCCATGGTGGCTTCTTTGCTGGGTTCCTCCACCGTAACAGGGCGAAACCGCCGTTCCAGAGCCGGATCCTTTTCAATGAACTTACGGTATTCCGTCATAGTTGTGGCACCCAACATTTGCAGTTCTCCCCTACCGAGGGCAGGTTTAAAAATATTCGCCGCATCAATGGCGCCCTCAGCAGCACCTGCACCAACGATGGTATGCATCTCGTCTACAAACAAAATCACATCGCCGCTGCGCCGGATCTCAGCCAGCACATCCCGCAGCCGTTCCTCAAACTCTCCACGGTACTTGGTCCCTGCCACCAAATTGGCCATGTTCAAGCTTACAAGCCGCTTCTCTTTTAGTTGCGGCGGTACATTCCCGGTAGCCATTCTTTGTGCCAAGCCTTCTGCAATGGCGGTCTTTCCTACCCCCGGCTCTCCCACAAGCGCCGGATTATTCTTATGTTTTCTGCTGAGTATACCAATAACCATATCAATTTCCCGGTCTCTTCCGATGACAGGTTCCATAGACGCAGCTTTCTGCACCAAGTCCTCACTGAATTGCTCCAATAGTTTCGTAGTCGTCCCCTCCTTTTTTCGTTTCAGTGGCTGCACCGCTTCCCAGCGGATGTATTCGATTGCTCTCGTAAACAAAACATCTGTATTGATACTTCCTAATCGAAGTATTTCTTTCGCCGAGCTTTTCTCCTGCCTCAGTATGGCCAGAAGTATGTGCAAAGGCCGGACCTCTCTGCTTGAAAAATTTCTTGCCTCATTACCGGCACTGCGCAGGATCTTTCTGAGCTGCGCTGTCATTCCTTGGGGCAGCGGCAGTCCGGGCGTTCCCACACCATACAGCACGCCGATCGCAGGCTGTATTAAAGATTCGTCCAGACCTGCACCCCGGATCAAAAGTCCGGCCATTCCCGGCGATCGAGTCAGGGCCAGTAGCAGGTGGGCGCTGCCCACATAGCTGTGTCCCATCCGGCGGGCACTATCAGCCGCACTGAGTATTAAGTCCAGTGCACTCTGGTCATAATTCATACAGCGCACCTCCTTCCCGGAAATTCTCGCCAGCAAGTACAAAAAATATACGAATGAATTTGAAAAAAGGAATTGCTTTTTCGAAAATCCATGCTAGAATAGAGGTGCATTGCTATCGAAATGCCCAACAATAAACATATGGAGGAAAAATCATGGCTTTCAAGATCACTGATGCTTGCGTCAAGTGCGGCGCTTGTGCTGACAACTGCCCCGTTGAGGCTATCTCTGAGGGCGACGAAAAGTACGTCATCGATGCTGATGTTTGCGTCAGCTGCGGCGCTTGTGCTGACAACTGCCCTGTCGAGGCTATTGAGGAAGAATAATCTGCTACATCCGTAGTCGGCCTGTGCCGTCGGACACCTCCGACCGCACAGGCTGATTTTTCTTAGGCCCATCAATGATTAAAACGCAGACTGAGCCGATCAGACACACCCTTAGGCGTGTTCGAATTATATTGCTCAGGCT
>JAZOLX010000096.1:0-1721 GCA_045653485.1 Faecousia sp.
AAGGGCTATGCCCAGGCTGCCATGGTGGAAGCAGAGCGCATCCACGGTGCAAACCATTGGCAGCTGGATACCATCTTGCAGGAAGCGGGCAACTGCTATCTGTATGAAAAAATGGGCTATCACCAGACGGGGCACCGCAGCGTCATTAAGGAAAACATGATCATCGTGGACTATGAAAAGGATTGACCAATCAAAATGTGGCGAAAGGATGAAGATACATGCAAATCCTGGTTAGCGGTCTTGTGAATACGGAAACAACCACGGCAGTCCGTGGCTTCCCAATCAATTATTATCCCATTGACTATTCCTTTTTCGGCGTGAACACCGCCGTTTCCGGCGTGGCATTTAACCTTGCCAAAGCTTTGAAGACACTTGGGGATGAAGTGCGGCTGACCTCCATGACGGGCCACGACTTCTCTGCCGCCTATATCCGGGATTGTCTTCAGGAATTGGATATCAGTACGGAGTATCTGCAGCCCAAACTGCGGCAGACCCCCAGCTCTGTGGTGCTGTATGACCCTGATGGCAAGCGGCAGATCTATTGCGATCTGAAGGATATTCAGGAAACAGCCTATGCCTTCGATGCATCTGTTTTAGAAGGGATCGATCTGGTAGTCGCCTGCAACATCAATTTTAACCGCCCGCTGCTTTCCCTTGCCAAACAAGCCGGAAAGATGATCGCTACGGATGTCCATGTGCTGTCGGATATCCACGATGCATACAACCGTGAATTTATGGAGCATGCTGACATTCTCTTCCTCAGCGACGAGGCTGTGGGCAATGGCTATGGGGACTTTTTGATGCAGCTGGCGGATACCTATCCCTGCCGGATCATCGTCATGGGCAGAGGCGCGCAGGGTGCTGCCATTTACTTACGGGAAACCGGGCAGATCACCGAAATGCCTGCCGCATCGGTGGGAACGGTAGTCAATACCGTAGGCGCCGGTGATGCCCTGTTCAGCGCATTTTTGCATTATTACGCCAAGGGCCTTGCGCCTTTGGATGCCCTGAAACGGGCGCAGATATTTGCTGCCCACAAGATCACCGCCAACGGTGCATCCAATGGATTTGTCACCGAGCAGACCGTTGAAGAACGCATGGAAGGATAAATAGGTCGTGACCGTGAGTTGCACAATACAGGAAGAACGGCTGACTGCCTAAGAATATATCGGATTTTTGCCGCATATCGATCTGGGGTCCCAATATCCCAAGGAGCGCTTCCGGGAACGGATCGGCACATTGGTAAGCCGGGCATCCATCAGTCTGGTGGGGAGAAACGATGCGGGATCGATCGTTGGCGTCTGTTTTGGCATTACAGATTTTGCATACTGGTTGTTTATCACCGATTTGGGTGTGATCCGTGAATGTGCCGGTCTGAACGGCTATTTCCAAACAGCTTGATTTGCGGTTGCAATCGGCAGGGATGTGTGCCATCGGGGCTGCAAATTTCAAGTCCCCGAAATCCCCACCATGAAGCCTCAGGAGTAAGAAAATACAAGAGAAAGTGCTGTCTGTTGATGGCACTTTCTTTTTGCTATCTACCTTGAATTTTGCAGATTTGGGCAGTATAATTCAGTTAGACAAACTTGAATTTGGAGGGTTAGTATGAAGATTGAAAAACTCACAAAAGATACTTTTGTCGTGATTGGCAAAGAAGGCTCAACTTTGGATGGTCATGGATTTATTCAGAAATTATGGTCGGATGCGAACTCTCATTTTAG